>NZ_WQMO01000009.1 GCF_013366805.1 Wolbachia endosymbiont of Litomosoides brasiliensis | reverse complement strand
ACAGTGCAGTTAATCCTAAAAATATGGAAGGAGTTCTAGCTTATTTATGCCGAATGTCAACGCCGATTGTATGAATATATTTCTTGAACAAATGTTGCAATGTTTAAGAACACAAGAAGCCTTTCTTGTCATGAATTGTGCTAGTTGGAATAAGTCAAAAAATTTAAGGGTATCTAGAAATATCGAAATTATATACCCACTGCCATGCTTACCTAGGCTCAATCCTATTAAGAGACTTTGGTTGTATATAAAACAAAACATTTTATGTAGTAAAATCTATAATACAATTGCTTTACTTGAGGACACTTTGTGTAAGTTTATTACCTCTCTTTTTTACTCCGCAATTAAACAACTCTGCAATGTCACTTATTTGAGCCACTGACAATGAGAATTGGTATTACTTACTTTAGTATGTATTGTTTATCCGTTCTTTATACAGGAAAATTGGTATGATTATGCAAAAGCTTTGGATCTGATAGATAGCGGATGTATGGAAGCACTTATTGCTGATATAAGGCTACGATGCAAGCTATGTGGTTGAGGCAGCAAAAGCTGTAAACGTTAAACCTATTATTTCATCACATTCTAATCGAAAAGCATCAAGAGAAAGAGTTATGTAAAGAGAGGGATTTATTGAGAAAATGTTTAACAAAATCAAGCATTCTCATAGAAGTTGCTACTCGTTATGACAAACGTGCTATAGTATTTTAGCATTTGTTCATCTTGCTAGTATATATCTCTGCTAGGATAAATGTTGATGCTCCTAAATCTAATATATCATTGCTGCAGGCTACGTTTGGTAATATAATCTCATATTAGATAGACGGTTACTTAAGTTTATGTCAGACTTTACTGTAATTTTAACAGCTGTCCTTATATTTTTCGTTTTGACATTGTCGTTTCTTTTAAAAAAGACGTTTGGGTCAACGAATAAAAAAATAATAAAATCCTTCAAAAAAATTGTTGAACAAATTAATGTGCTGGAGCCAAAAATGCAGAGTTTATCCGATGAGGAGCTTGCTAATAAAACCGAGAAATTCAAACAAGAATTGAAAAATGGAAAAACATTAAATGATCTTCTTGTGCCTGCGTTTGCAGTTGTGCGTGAAGCCTCTCGCAGGTTTCTTAATATGAGACACTTCGACGTTCAACTAATTGGTGGAATGGTCCTTCATAATGGTATGATATCAGAAATGAAAACAGGAGAAGGGAAGACACTCGTTGCAACCTTAGCTGCATACCTAAATTCCTTAGAGGGAAAAGGCGTACACGTCGTAACTGTTAACGACTACCTTGCAAAACGAGATACAGAATGGATGAGTAGGTTGTATAACTCTCTTGGAGTTTCTGTTGCATTTATCACGAATGATTTGACAGATGAAGAAAGGAAAGAGGCTTATAGTGCAGATATAGTATATTCAACAAACAATGAACTTGCCTTTGATTACTTGCGGGACAATATGAAATTTTCTCGAGAAGATATGGTTCAGAGAGGCTTCAATTATGTGATAGTAGATGAAGTAGATTCTATATTAATTGATGAAGCGCGTACTCCACTTATTGTTTCTGGTCCGGTTGAGGAAAATAATCAAATATATAAGCGCATAAACAAAATAGTTACTAAATTAGTTGACTCTGATTATGAAGTAGACGAAAAGGGTAGGGCGGTATTCCTCACTGAAGATGGTATTTCACGAGTAGAGGAATTACTCAAGTCATATAATCTCATTTCTGAAAATTCCTCGCTCTATGATGCTGGCAACATGATAATGACTCATTATATAGACCAAGCATTGCGTGCGCATAAGCTATTTACTGCTGATAAAGATTATATAGTGAAGGATGGCAAGGTGGTAATTATTGATGAATTTACTGGGCGTATGATGGAGGGCAGGAGATATTCTGATGGCCTTCATCAGGCGCTTGAAGCGAAGGAGAATCTTGAAATTCAGCATGAAAACCAAACTTTAGCATCTATTACGTTTCAGAATTACTTTCGTATGTACAATAAGCTTTCTGGTATGACGGGAACAGCAGCAACAGAGGCGGAGGAGTTTCGCGATATATATAGACTAAATGTAGTGAAAATTCCAACTAATGTACCTGTAAAGAGAATAGATGTTGATGATGAAATTTATGGTACAGAAAAAGAGAAATTTAATGCTGTGTTGAAATTTATAGGAGAATGTCATGAACGCCGTCAGCCGGTCCTTGTTGGTACGGTAAGCATTGAAAACTCTGAAAAACTTTCTGCACTTTTGCAGAATCATTCTCTTAAGCATTCAATATTGAACGCTCATTATCACGAACAAGAAGCGTACATAATAGCACAAGCTGGAGTGCCAGGTAATATCACTATAGCAACTAACATGGCAGGGCGTGGAACTGATATTCGGCTTGGAGGAAATGCTGAAATGATAGCAAAAGTGGAGCTAAAAAAGATCAAAAATGCTGATGAAAGAGAAAAAAAATACCAAGAAATAATTGAAAGGGTAAAAAAAGATAAGGAAATTGCTATAAAAGCTGGCGGTTTGTGTGTTGTTGGAACCGAAAGACACGAAAGCAGGAGAATAGATGATCAATTGCGTGGCCGTTCTGGCCGTCAGGGTGATCCTGGGCTTTCTAAGTTCTTTTTATCGCTTGAGGATGACTTAATGAGAATATTTGGCTCTAATAGAATGAGAAGCTTTTTACAAAGAGTGGGACTAAAGAACAACGAAGCTATTCATCATCCATGGATCAATAGGGCACTGGAAAAAGCGCAGAAGAAAGTTGAAGCTAGAAACTATGGTGTGCGAAAATCCCTGCTTAAGTTTGATGACGTAGTCAACAACCAACGCAAGGTTATTTTTGAACAGAGAAACCACATTTTAGGCAATGAAGTCAATGATCTGTTTGAAGTGTATAGTGAAGTAAATGAGAGTGTGATAGAAAGTATAGTACAAGGTGGCTATTGCGAAGATTATGTTGAAGATATATCCAAAGAATTTCATATGAGGTATGGGATAACACTTGATAAAAAAAACTTGGTGGAGTTTTTGAATAAACAAGAAATTTTAGATTATATGGATGGCAAGATAAAAGAATTCTTCACTGAGAAAGAGAAATATTTCAATAGTCAGCAAACTACAAATTTGTGGAATACTATAGTAAAGCAAGTGATGATTATGACACTTGATCATTTATGGAGAGAACACCTTTCAATTCTGGAGAGCTTAAGGCAAAGCATAAGTTTGCGTGCTATGGGGCAAAAGGACCCACTGAATGAATTTAAACGCGAGGCTTTCTTAATGTTTGAGTCTATGCTTGGGAAGTGGAAGGAGCTTACCGTTTACCGTCTAGCACACTTTAAGTTGGCAGATAACCAAGAAGTGGATGGTGGGTTGCGCCCTACTAGAAAAGATAATTTCCCTAAAGTCTCGAGAAATGATAAATGCCCTTGTAACTCAGGAAAAAAGTATAAACACTGCCACGGTGCTATTACTGTGGTGAATTAGTAATACTACTTGCTGCTTTCTTACGTATGCTAATCTCTTTTAACGTGTTTAATAAATTCTGTGATTCCTCTTTGATTTAGGAGATCTAAGCTCTTTCTCTGATAATTTCAGAGTTTCTTGATTTTCTATTTGATGTAATAGCTATTCTAATTGCAGCTACAATTAAAAGTACTGGTGCTGCAAACCCTATTGCTATTAAAGAATTCATTGTAGTTGATAAAGACGATAAAGAATCTACTTTAACTGTTGGAGCAACACTACCAACTGTAGCACTTCCGGTAAACAAACCAGTTAGATATGCAACTTCCTTTAATGTTAAATTGCTTGTGCGATAATCATTGCAAATTGCAGATTTGAACAAGAGTATTTCTATGAAAATTGCGATTAATGGTATCCATTTAGCGAAGTGTAAAATAAAATGAACGAGGTAGTATGAAAAGATGATGATAGAGCAAATGGGACTCTACAAAAATCTAGAGTGGAAAATGGCAAAGTTATACCAATTATCACTGCACGAGGAAAGGACAGACAATAATGGAAAAGAAGCTATACTGAAGTAAGTAAAATAGCGAGGTTAAAATGGTGTTGAAATTAAAACTATTGGACGGGAAAGTCATGGAATCAGCAAAGGAAATGCTGAAGAAAGTGTGAAATAACGCATATGCTACAAAAAAAACTAGATGCTGTAATTGCAGCAAAAAAGCATAATATAATAGCCGCAGCAAAAATATGTTGTATCTCAAGAGCAGCACTAACTGCATTGAATTAGAGTCAATTTGAACAAGTTGAAATATGGATACAAAAAAAGTCTAACATACCATTAAAGAAATGGTACCAATTTCCAGTGTTAGTGGGTCAAATAAGTAACATTTGTATTACGACTTTATTACGTAAAATGTTCTGTTTTACATGCAATTAAAGTCTCTCAATAAGAGAGAACTCAGGCGAGTATAGTGGTAGTCATATAATCTCGATATTTTTAGTACTTTTGAATTTTTTAACTTATTCCAACCAGCACAATCCATGGCAAAAAAGGCTCCTCGTGTTCTTAAATATTGTGAAATTGCGACTGAGCTAGAACTCTTTCCATTTATAGGATTAACTGCACTTTAGTCTCATTAAGTTTTTTAAAACTCTTCTTGTTTACCTTTACCTTGTTTATTACGAAAACTTCATTTTTTACATATTACAGTGTACTATAGACTTGCTGACATTTAAGCCAAATTTTTCCTAGATTGTCATTTCTTTAACGTTAATATTAAGATTTTATTGCATTTATACTTCAACTTGTTCAAATTGACTCTAATTCAATGCAGTTAGTGCTGCTCTTGAGATACAACATATTTTTGCTGCGGCTATTATATTATGCTTTTTTGCTGCAATTACAGCATCTAGTTTTTTTTTGTAGCATATGCGTTATTTCACACTTTCTTCAGCATTTCCTTTGCTGATTCCATGACTTTCCCGTCCAATAATTTTAATTTCAACACCATTTTAACCTCGCTATTTTACTTACTTCAGTATAGCTTCTTTTCCATTATTGTCTGTCCTTTCCTCGTGCAGTAGTAATTGGTATAAGGAAAAGGTTGGGCTCGGATGTTTAGTTGAACTGTATGAGGGGTATTATGGTTCTGCTGCTTTTGATAGCTTCGCTGTGGTTCTAGCTAGCGCTGAAGTTATAAACACTCTTCATTAACATTAATTTAACCTTTGTTATTACGGTAGTAGCTAGTGAAAATTTTAACTAGCCCATGAATGATGATTACCCTTTTGAAAAAGGAAATAATAGTAGTGAAGAAAATAATGACGATAGAAGAGAAAAGATATAGCACAGTATGTTCAAACTACTTAAAAGCCTTTGGGGGCATTTTGAATCAAATTGGTGAAGGAATCGATAGTTTAAATAGTTGCGAAAGGACTATGCAAGTAAAGCGAAGTATAGATAAGTTTATAGAAACTTTGTATAATCAGGCAGCGTCTAAAGATATTGGTGCAGAATGTGAGACTGTAAAGCATGCTCGTGATAAATCAGAGTTTATAAAAAGGGTCATAGAAAAATGGAAGAAACAAGTGATGGAAGAAGTGTTGAATGGTGTATTTGCTCGGCGACAAAAGGAGCTAATAAATACTAAGCACTTAAACTCTGGGCATGAGGCAGCAAGCAATGGAGGTGTTCATGAAGCAAAGAAACGAATGAAGAGGGAGGGTATTGTTTTTAGTTATTGCTCATAGGATGGATCCGAGAAGAAGAGCGGGGGAAACCACTGGTGATAATGGGAGACAAGCTCATATATATGGTAGAAAGGCAATTGAAGGGCTCTAGGTGTGTTATTGAAAGCGTTCTTGATTGCAGTTGCTGCTTATTGGCATGAAGTTGCTAAGCTACTTCAGCGTACTAATAAATAGGGGACATCTTTTGCAGAATAAGTTGAAAAGAGTGGAAATACAGATTTACGACAGGGTCGATCTATGTAGACCTCTGTTGTCTGAGCAGGTTCTTTTTTACTGAGTTTTTCTCTTAAGTAATGATTACACAAGAAATCTGTTGTTATTAAGAGTTTAGTGAGCTCAAGTTGTTAGAATAGTAATGTTTATTTTTATATTGACTATTGAGGTTTATTATTTTATAACTAGAACTTAAGTTATTTAATGAGCTTGGTTTTTTAATATATGCCTACGATAAATCAATTGGTGCGTAAGGGTAGATTGAAATTGTCCTGTAAGAAGAAGGTGCCAGCTTTGGGGAAAAGCAACCCTCAAAGAAGAGGTGTTTGCACCAAAGTGTATACTACAACTCCTAGGAAGCCTAACTCAGCACTACGTAAAGTGGCTAGAGTAAGAGTTAGTGGATATGGTGAAGTGACAGCTTATATACCTGGTGAAGGCCATAATTTACAAGAACACTCTGTTGTTTTGATACGTGGTGGTCGAGTTAAAGATTTACCAGGTGTGCGTTATCACATAATAAGAGGTGCTCTTGATCTGCGTGGTGTACAAAATCGCAAGAAGGCTCGTTCAAAATATGGTGTAAAGAGATCTGGTTAAAGTTTTATGTCTCGTCGAAATAAAGCAAAGAAGAGAAAAATAAATCCTGATTCGCGTTACGGTAGTGTTTTGCTGATGCGTTTCATTAATGTAATTATGAAATGCGGTAAAAAATCCGTTGCAGAAAAAATTGTCTATAATGCTTTATCTTCAGCTGAAAAAGAGGTGAGTAGAAATGGAGTGTCAATTTTTGAAACAGCAGTGGAAAATGTTACGCCTTCTATAGAAGTGCGTTCCCGTCGTATTGGCGGTGCAACTTATCAAGTGCCTGTTGAGGTTAGAAAAGATAGAGCTATTTCTTTGGCATTACGATGGATTGTTAAATCAGCCTCTGCTATGCGAAAAAAAAGTGGAAAAGGGTTTTTTAAGTGTTTGTGCTCTGAAATATTAGATGCATATAATAAACGTGGTGGTGCATTTAAGATGTGTGAAGAAAAATATAAAGTTGCTGAAGCTAATAAGGCTTTTTCTCATCTTCGTTTTTAATGTTAGCTAATTGATGGCAATATGGAAATTAGTATATCCAAGTACAGAAATATAGGTATAATGGCTCATATAGATGCTGGTAAGACTACTACAACAGAACGTATTTTATTTTATACTGGTAAGCAAAATAGAATTGGTGAAGTGCATGATGGCGCAGCTTCTATGGATTGGATGGAACAAGAAAAAGAACGTGGTATTACAATCACGTCTGCTGCGACAACTTGTTTTTGGAGTGGTTATAGAATTAATATAATAGACACTCCAGGGCATGTTGACTTTACTATTGAAGTTGAAAGGTCTTTAAGAGTTTTAGATGGTGCAGTTGCTGTATTTGATGGAGTCGCGGGAGTTGAACCTCAGTCTGAGACTGTTTGGCGTCAAGCTGATAGGTATAATGTTCCTCGTATCTGTTTTGTCAACAAGATGGATAGGATAGGAGCAGATTTTTATCGATGTGTTAATATGATAAGGAGTAAGCTTGGAGCGGTGCCCTTAATTATTCAGCTGCCAATAGGAAGTGAAAAAGATTTTAAAGGTGTAATTGATCTAATTTCTATGAAAACCATTATATGGGAAGAAGGGACATTGGGTGCTAAATTTTCTTACAAAGATATTCCTTTTGATTTACTTGACAAGGCTCAAGAGTATCGAAATCTTTTATTAGATACTGCTGCTGGAATGGATGATGAAGCGATGAATGCTTACTTTGAATCTAATGACTTGCCAGTAGGTTTGCTGAAGAAATGTGTGAGGCGCGGAGCTATTAAAGGGGTATTTGTTCCTGTGTTATGTGGATCGGCCTTAAAAAATAAGGGCGTACAACCACTTTTGGACGGTATAGTTGATTTCTTACCTTCTCCTGCTGATGTTGATGAAGTTGTTGGGACTGATCCCAAGGATTCAGAAAAGAAAATTAAGGTTAAACCTTCAGAAAAAGAGAAATTTGTTGCTCTTGCATTTAAGGTGATGACGGATAAATTTGTGGGTAGCTTAACATTTATTCGTATTTATTCTGGTAAGTTAAAGTCTAAATCTACTGTGTTAAATGCGGGAAAAAATGAAACTGAAGGAGTTGGTAGAATGTTGCTTATGCATGCAAATAATAGGGAAGATATAAGTGAAGCTGAAGTTGGGGATATAGTTGCTTTGGTGGGATTGAAGAAAACAGTCACTGGTGATACTTTGTGTTCATCTGATTTTCCTATATTGTTAGAACGTATGGAATTTCCTGAGCCTGTTATTGAAATTGCTGTAGAACCTAGAACTACTTTAGATCAGGAGAAATTGGGTATTGCTTTAAGTAGGTTAGTTGCAGAAGATCCTTCTCTGAGAATATCAGTGAATGCGGAAAGTGGTCAGACTATATTGAAAGGTATGGGTGAATTACATCTTGAAATCATTACTGATAGGATAAAACGTGAATTTAACGTTGATGTCAATATTGGTGCTCCTCAGGTTGCATATCGCGAAACTATTACTAAATCCGTTGAAATTGATTACATGCATAAGAAGCAATCAGGCGGTGCTGGTCAATTTGCTAAAGTAAAGATTTTGTTTGAACCTCTTGAGCCTGGTTCTGGATTTCAATTTGAAAGTAAAATTGTAGGTGGTGCAATTCCAAAAGAATATATTCCTAGTGTGCAAAATGGTCTGGAATTAATAAAAGAAGGAGGTATGATTTCTGGCTTTCCAGTTATTGATTTTAAGGCTACTCTTATTGATGGTGCTTTTCACGAAGTTGATTCAAGTCCTTTGGCTTTTGAGTTAGCTGCTAAGGGTGCTTTTAAAGAAATGGTGAGTGAGGCTGGCCCAAAAATGTTAGAGCCTATAATGAAAGTTGAGATTATTACACCTGAGGAGTATATGGGCGATATTATGGGTGATGTAAATAGTAGGAGAGGGCAAGTTTCAAGTGCGGAAACGCATAATAATAGTACTGTAATTCTTGCTTTAGTACCTCTTGCAAATATGTTTGGTTATATAAATGTTTTGCGTTCTATATCTCAAGGAAGAGCTCAATATAGTATGCATTTTTCTTGTTATGAACAAGTACCACAGTATGTGGTCAATGGGTTGAAGTATAGTTAAGGGTAACAATTATGACAACAGCAGTAGAAGCTACAGCGCAAGTAGTGGAAGCATTTGGGAAGCCGCATGTGAATGTGGGAACGATAGGACATGTAGATCATGGGAAGACGACGTTAACAGCAGCGATAACAAAGCATTATGGAAGTTTTGTAGCGTATGATCAGATAGATAAGGCACCGGAAGAGAGAAAAAGAGGAATAACGATTGCAACAGCACATGTTGAATATCAAACGGAGAAAAGACATTATGCACATGTTGATTGTCCTGGGCACGCTGACTATGTGAAGAACATGATAGTGGGTGCAGCGCAAATGGATGCAGCGGTGTTGGTAGTGTCAGGAGTTGATGGGCCTATGCCGCAAACGAGAGAGCACATATTACTTGCGAAGCAAGTTGGTGTTAGGTATATTGTGGTGTATATAAATAAAGCTGATGTATCCGATCATGATATGATAAGTTTGGTAGAGATGGAAGTAAGGGAATTGCTGAGTAAATATGGGTTTCCGGGCAACGAGGTTCCAGTGGTGGTTGGGTCTGCATTGAAAGCATTAGAGGAGGAAGATAGTGAATATGGGAAGAAGTCAATAGACAAATTGATGGAGAAGTTGGATGAGTATGTGGAGGTTCCATTAAGGCCTGTGGATTTACCATTTCTGTTGCCGATTGAAGATGTATTTTCGATATCAGGACGTGGAACAGTAGTAACAGGGAGAATAGAAAAAGGAGAAGTAAAGACGGGTGATGAGGTAGAGATAATAGGTCTGAAAGCTACACAGAAAACGACATGCACTGGTGTAGAAATGTTTAAAAAATTATTAGAAAAAGGAAGTGCAGGGTTAAATGTGGGGGTATTGCTAAGAGGGACAAAGAGAGAAGAAGTAGAGAGAGGGCAAATATTAGCAAAACCAGGAACAATAACGCCGCACAGAAAATTCAAGGCAGAGGTTTATATATTAAAGAAAGAAGAGGGGGGAAGGCATACACCATTTTTTGCGAATTACCAGCCACAATTTTATTTAAGGACGACAGATGTAACGGGAAGTATAAAGTTGCTAGAAGGGAAAGAGATGGTAATACCTGGAGATAATGTAAGTGTAGAGGTAGAATTGCAAGTGCCGGTAGCAATGGACAAGGGGTTACGCTTTGCAATAAGAGAAGGAGGTAGAACTATTGGTTCTGGTATTGTTTCTGAAATTTTGGAGTAAGTACAGTGGCTGAAGTGGAGCAAGTTGCATATATTATAAGCAGAGCTTTTGATTGTTTAAAGTTAGAGAAGTATGTTAAGGAATTTGTTCATGGGTTTAAAGACAAGTTTAAGCATTCTGGTGCAGAGTTGTCAGGTCCGGTTGCATTACGAAGAAGGAACTCTAAGTTTGATTTTAATAGATCTCCTCATGTTGATAAAAAATCTCGTGAGCAATTTGAACAGAGAACTTCTGGGCGGTTAATTGTTTTACATGGTCTTACCCCTGCTATGATGCAGATGCTTGGAGATTCATCTTTTTTTCCTCCTCCTCCTCCTGGTGTAGAAATTTATTTAAAGATTAAGAGAGTCAAATTTAAAAAAGAGAAATGAAGAGAATAAATTTGCTAAGAAGAATTGGTTTGTTAATGACGAATATTGGTCATACTGCCATATATTCTGATAGAGGTCGCGTGGCTGTGACTTTATTACATCTCAGCGAAACTTATATTGTTGATGTGAAGGGGCAAGATAAGTGTGGCTATAATTCAGTTATTTTAGGTACTGGGGACTTTAAAAATATTGCAAAACCGCAGTTAGAATATTTAAAGAAGATGGGAATAGGTAATAGATGCAAATTGTATGAGAGTAGATTAAGCGATATTTCAGGGATAGAATGTAGTAAAAGAGTTGGTGTTAATCATTTTGTGGTCGGTCAATATCTTGATATCACGAGTTATTCTATAGGTAAGGGGTTTGCTGGTGTAATGAAACGACATAATTTTTGTGGGCTCAGGGCATCTCATGGTGTTTCTATTGCTCATAGGTCGCAAGGTTCTACTGGTCAATGTCAGGACCCTGGTAGAGTATTTAAAGGAAAGAAAATGGCTGGTCATTTAGGTAGTAGCAGAGTAACTGTGCAGAATATGAGAATATTATCTATTGATCATGAAAATAGTATAATTGTTGTGAAAGGCAATAATGTTCCTGGATTTAGAAATTCTTACGTTTTTGTTAGAGATGCAATTAAAAAGCATTTACATAAAGATGTTCCTTTCCCGGTAGGTCTGCTGTTAGATGTAAGTGACGATGATGCTAGTAGTTTGGTAAGTTAGTTATGGAGTATAAATTAGTGAATTTATCTAATAATAGTGTAGGTATTGCCAAGCTTAACCCTTTAATATTTTCTGTTGAGCAAAAATTGAGTATTTTGCATGATATAGTTAGATGGCAATTAGCGAAGAGAAGAACTGGCACTCATAAAGCAAAAGGCATTAGTGATGTTTCTGGGACAACAGCCAAGCCTTATAGTCAAAAACGCACCGGTAAGGCAAGACAAGGAAGCTTGCGGTCTCCTCAGTTTAGAGGTGGTGGAGTTGTTTTCGGTCCTGTTGTTAGAAGTCATGCTTATTCTCTTAATAAAAAAGTACGTAAATTTGGTTTAAAGGTTGCTTTATCTCTGAAATATTTAAATAATCAAGTAGTTATTCTTGATAATTTAAATGTTGATGTGAAGAAAACGTCTGAAGTGTGTCAGTATATTCAAAATTTTAAATTTTCTTCCTTTTTAATAGTTGGTGATTATGAAGATAGTTTGCTGCGTGCTGCTAGAAACCTGCACTATGTAAACTTGATCAAACCTATCGGGTTGAATGTTTTTGATATATTAAATCATGAATGCATAATGTTGACAAGTGATGCTTTAAGGTATCTTGAAGGTAGATTATTATGATTAAATATGATAATATAGTAAAGTGTCCTATAATTACAGAAAAGGCTTCTTTCTTGAGGGAGAAGTTTAATAAATATTCTTTGTATGTTTTTTTAAATGTGAATAAGCATAAAATAAAGTCAACAATAGAGTCTCTATTTAATGTTAAAGTTTCCTCTATAAACGTTGTTAGAGTTAAGCCTAAGTATAGACGCTTTAGGGGTGTGGTTGGTTATGAAAGACAAAAGAAGAAAGTATATTTTTCTTTAATGGATGGTCAGAAGTTAGATATAATGAGTGTTTAATATGGGTATAAAATTTCTTAATCCTATCACTCCATCATCTCGTGGAACTGTGTTGGTAAGTAAGGTAGGTTTATCAAAAGGCAAGCCAGAAAAGTCTCTTGTGTTTGGTAAAAAGTCTAGTGGTGGAAGAAATAATAATGGTAGAATAACAACTCGTCATAAGGGTGGTGGTCATAAAAAGAAGTATAGGGTTATAGATTTCAAACGCAATAGAAGTGATCAGGGTGTAGTTGAAAAAATAGAGTATGATCCAAATAGAAGTGGGTTTTTAGCGTTGGTGTCGTATAAGAGTGATGATATCAAGTCTTATATATTAGCTCCACAAGGCATAAAGCCAGGTGATGTTGTGATGTCAGGGAGTAATGTTGATATACTGCCAGGCAATTGTTTACCATTGAGGTGTATACCTGTTGGTTCTTTTGTTCATGGTGTTGAGCTGAAGCCAGGTAATGGTGCTGTGATTGCTCGAGCTGCCGGTTGTTATGCACAAATTGTTGGTCGTGATGGCAACTATGTTTTGTTGCGGTTGAGGTCTGGTCAAATTAGGCTAATTTTATCTTCTTGTAAAGCTGCTATTGGTACAGTGTCTAATCCTGATCGTAAAAATAGAAAATTAGGTAAAGCTGGAAGGAGTAGGTGGTTGGGAATTAGACCTACTGTTCGTGGGGTTGCTATGAATCCGGTAGATCATCCTCATGGGGGTGGAGAAGGAAAGACTTCTGGCGGGCGTCATCCTGTTACTCCTTGGGGTATTGCAACAAAAGGAAAGAAAACTCGGAAGAAAAATAAGTTTAGTGATAAGTATATAAAGCAGTTAAAAGGTTAGTTTATGAGTAGATCTGCATGGAAACCGCCTTTTTGTCATCCTTCTGTGCTAAGGTTGGTAAACAGAGCTTTAAAACAAGGCTCTATTAATAAGGTAATAAAAATTCATTCTAGGGCTTCTGTAATTCTCCCTAATTGTTTGGGTTTAAAATTTGCTGTTTATAATGGTAGGGATTACATTCCTGTTAGTGTTAATGATCAGAATATGATAGGCCATAAGTTTGGTGAGTTTTCACCTACTCGTAAATTTGCTGGGCATAGTGGTGATAAGAAGGTGGCAAGAAGATAGTTGATATGAAGAGCATAGATATAATAATTAAAGCTAGTTCTAGAGTTTTAAAGTCAACTCCTCGCAAGTTAAATTTGGTTGCTGATTTAGTGCGTAATAAGGAGGTTTCTTTTGCTACTATGCAATTAAGATTTTGTAAAAAAAAGGCCGCTGGCCTTATAGGAAAGGTATTAAGTTCTGCAGTTGCCAGTGCTCAATATAATTATGGGTTGGATGTCGATAATTTATATATAAAAGAGATTTTAATAGGCAAGTCATTTACTTTACGTAGAGTATATCCAAAAGCTATGGGTAGAGCTAATAAAGTTAGTAAGCATTATAGTAATATAACTATAAAATTAGAGCAAATGGTATGATGTGTAAGAGTAAAAAATTAGTAAAGAAAGTGTAAAATATGGGGCAAAAGGTTAATCCTATAGGATTCAGGTTAAAAATAAATGCTAATACCTGGGATTCTATTTGGTATGCTAGTAAAGATTACAGAGAGAAATTGCATCAGGACTTATTTATTCGCAGTTGCATAAATGAGTCCTTTAAGTATGCCGGTCTTTCTAGAATAATTATAGAGCGCAAAGTTGATTTAGTGTCTGTAACGATATATTCTTCTAGGCCTGGGGTAGTCATAGGCAAAAAAGGCTTGGATATTGAAAAGGTGAAACAAAAAATAGCTGAAAGAGTAAAAAATAATGTGGAAGTGAATGTGGTGGGGATTAAAAGGCCTGAAGTAGATGCAGCTTTAATATCAAGCAGCATTGCACAACAGTTAGAAAAAAGGGTTTCGTTTAGAAGGGCAATGAAAAAGGCCATTCAAAGTTGTTTAAGAATGGGAGGTGGTGGCATTAAAGTAGGTTGTTCCGGGCGTCTTGGTGGAGCTGAAATAGCTCGTACTGAATGGTATAAGGAAGGTCGTTTGCCCTTGCATACTTTACGTGCTAATATAGATTATGCTTTTTGTGAGGCGAAAACTATATATGGTATTATAGGAGTTAAGGTTTGGGTTTATGTTGTTAATTAAGGTATATTAGAATGTTTGTGCCTAAAAAGAGTAAATATAGAAAGGTGTTTAAAGGACGGATTAAGGGTAATACAAAAGGTGGCAGCACACTGTCTTTTGGAGATTATGGCTTAAAAACTATAGAGGCAGGTAGGCTTCAGTCTAAGCATATTGAGACCGTGAGGCGTGTAATATCTAGAACATTGAAACGTTCTGGCAAAATATGGGTAAGAATTTTCCCTGATATTCCTGTTAGTAAGAAGCCAACAGATGTACGGATGGGCAAAGGGAAAGGTAGTGTTGAATTTTGGGTGTTTAAAGCTAAGCCTGGTAGAGTGTTATTTGAGATTAGCAATGACGTTCCCATGCATTTAGCAAAGTTAGCGCTTGAGAAGGCAGTGGCTAAGCTTCCTGTAAAGTGTAAGTTTATATCTAATTATAGTTAAGTGGAGTTATAATGGATATAGCTGGTATTAGATCAAAATCCTCACAAGAGTTGTATGAAATCCTTGTGAATTTGAGAAAAGAGTTTGTTAATTTAATTTTTCAAAAAAAGTTAGGGCAGTGTAATAATATTTCTCGTTTCAGCTTAATAAGGAAGAGTATAGCTCGTATTTTAACTGTATTAAATGAAAGAAGAATAGAGGAAAAAAATGCCTAGGAAGATTTTTTGTGGTGTTATAACTAGAGCTGAGTGTGATAAAACTGTGAAGGTTTCAGTATTACGGGTGTATAAAGATAAACTGTACAAGAAAGTTATAAAAAGGTATAAGAAGTACACAGTGCATGATGAAAATAATAGTTGCAAAAAAGGGGATAAGGTTTTTATACAAGAGCATAAGCCAATTTCTGCTACTAAAAAATGGGTTGTTGTTCGAGTGGAATAAGGTATTTATATGATTCAAAAGAATACATTATTAGAAGTAGCTGATAATTCTGGTGCGCGTGAAGTTCTCTGTATTGGCTTATTGGGTGGTAGAAAATCTGCATCCATAGGCAATACAATTGTTGTGTCCACCAGGTCCGTTAACCCAAAGGGAAAGGTTGAAAAGGGAAAGGTGTATAGGGCGGTTGTTGTTAGGGTGAAAAATCGTATTAGAAAATCTGATAACTCTGTAATCCGTTTTTCTAGCAATGCTGTGGTTTTAGTTAATGATCAAGGCGAACCACTTGGCACTCGAGTGTTTGGCCCAATAAAGAAGTTACCTTCTGGTTCTTTTATGAAGATAATGTCATTAGCTGTTGAGGTTTTATAGTGAGTGCGAAAATAAGAAGTGGTGATGACGTTATAGTTTTAACTGGTAGAGATAGAGGCAAAATTGGTAAAGTAATCAAAATTGTAACACGCAGTGCTAAAAAAAAGGCAGTTATTTCTGGAGTAAATCTGTGTAAGAAACATGCTAAACCAAAAGCTGGTAGTAGTGGTGGTATAGTAAATAAAGAATTAGCCATTGATATATCTAACATTGCAATATTGGACCCTAAGTATAAAGCTCCAACCAGAGTTGGGTTTAAGGTTATAGATGGTAAAAAAGTACGTTTCGCGAAAGTTTCTGGGGAAGTGATAGATTAGGTTAGTATGTTTAAAGAATTGTACAGAGATAGTGTAATAAAATCCTTAAAGAATAAGTTCAGCTATGGCAATATAATGCAGGTGCCTAAGCTTGTCAAGGTGTGTATTAATATGGGTGTTGGAGATGCTGCTACGGACAGTAAAGCAATAAATGAGCCACTTGATGATCTATATTTAATTGCAGGGCAAAAACCTATATCAACGTTTGCGAAGAGGTCTATTTCTGGTTTTAAGATAAGAAAAGGTGCTACAGTAGGTTGTAAGGTAACTTTACGTAGAGATAAAATGTATGAATTTTTAGAAAGGTTGATATATGTTGCTTTACCGAGAGAAAAAGATTTTAGGGGATTTAGTGTGAAACAGTTTGATGGTAATGGTAATTTATCTTTTGGTATAAAGGAGCATATCTCATTTTTGGAAATAGATTATGATAAAATAAGTAAAATTAGAGGTATGGACATCAATATTGTAACAAGTGCGGCTAGTGATAAGGAAGCAAAAGAATTATTGCTAGCTTTTAAATTTCCCTTTTTTGATTAATTAAGAGAAGAGGTATATGGCAAAAAAATCTGTGATACAGAGAAATCTTCGTAGGATAAAATTATGTGATCAATATAGAAGAAAAAGAGAAAAGTTGAAGTCTATAATAAATAATAAGGATATACCTATTGGCGAGAGGTTTGCAGCTCAAAATAAGTTAATTAAAGAATTACCTAAAGATTCTTCTAAGATTAGAATTAGAAACAGGTGTGCTTTAACTGGAAGGCCGAGAGGGGTATATAGAAAATTTGGTTTATGTAGAATTGTTTTGCGTGATTTGTGTTCTTTTGGAAAAATCCCAGGGGTTGCAAAGTCTAGTTGGTAAATATAGTATAGGGAGTATATTATGGCATTATCTGATAGTATTGGTGATTTTTTGACAAGGATACGCAATGCTCAGTTGGCGATGCATAAAACGACAAGAGTTTTGTTCTCTAAGGTGAATTCTTCTATACTGAAGATCTTAAAGGATGAAGGGTACATCCTTGATTACCAAAAAGAGGTTACAGATGATTTGCCGTCTTTTCTTGTAAGATTGAAGTATTATGAGAGGTCGCCTGTAATTAGTGATATAGTTAGGATATCGAAGCCTGGGTGTCGTTGTTATTCTAAATATAAGGATATTTCTAAAGCGTATAATGGGCTTGGTATTTTTATTATATCTACGTCCAAGGGAGTAATGACTGATTACAATGCACATAAGTTAAAGGTTGGTGGAGAAATTTTGTGTCGTGTGTTTTAAGTAATAGGAGAAATTTATGTCTCGCATAGGTGCAGCACCTATCAATATTCCTGCTGGTGTTTCAGTTGAATGTAATGATGGTAAGGTATTAATAAAAAGTGCTAAGGCAGAAAAAGAGCTTAAGCTATGTAGTGATATTGTATGTCAGGTTATTGGTAACCAGTTGGTATTTTCTATTGATCAAGGCAAAGATAGTTGCGGTGAAATAAAACCTATATGGGGCACGTGTAGGAGTAATGCTAATAATATTATTAATGGTATGGTTAATGATTTTTCTGTTGATCTTGAGATTAACGGTGTTGGATACAAAGCAGAGTGTGATGGTAAGTATTTAACTTTGTATCTTGGTTATAGCCATAATGTTAAGTATAAGGTGCCTAAAGATGTTGAGATTAAGTGTATGAAACCAACTCACTTGGTGGTTAGTGGTATGGATAAGCAAAAAGTCTATGTAATAGCATCTGATGTGTGCAAGATTAGAAAATATGACCCTTATAAAGGTAAAGGTATTGTAATAAAAGGCAAATTTATGTTGCGTAAAGTTGTGAGTAAAAGGAAGTAATTAAGATGAGAAGGTTATATAATTTTTTAAGTAACTCTGAGAAAAGGAAGTTGCGTAATAGAAAGAGGCTCAACGGTGGTGTTAAGCGTTTACGTATATCCATATTTAAATCTAATAGGCATTTTTATGCTCAGTTAATTAATGATGAAAAAGGAATAACTCTAACTTCTGTTTCTACTTTGGACACTAAAATTAAGGGTGTATGTGAGAGGAGGGTCAATGCTGGAACTATAAAGCAGGTTTCTTCTTTAATGATTGAACGCCTATCTAATATGAAATTAGAACAAGAGTTAATATTTGATCGTGGGGCATATAAATATACAGGGTTAATTTCTCAATTTGCTGAGGCTTTACGAAGCTCTGGATTTAAATTTTAGAAGGTTTTAAATATGGCTGTAAAGAATTTGCAAAATAATAACGATTGGTCGGAGCTTTTAGTTTCAGTGAGGAGAGTAACAACAGTTACCAAAGGTGGTAGACGGTTCTCATTTTCAATTTTGGTTGTTGTTGGAGATGAGAAGGGTAGGGTAGGGTGTGGAATGGGTAAGCATGCGGAGGTTGCTGAGGCAAGGATAAAAGCTGTAAATGCTGCAAAGAAATCGATGATTAGAGTGTACTTGCGTGAAGGTAGAACTTTGCATCATGATATTAAAGCTAAATTTTGCTCTGGTGAAATGGTTTTAAGAGCGGCTAGAGCTGGAACAGGTATTATTGCTGGAGGAGCGATTAGGTCGGTTTTTGAGGTATTGGGAATAAAAGATGTAGTAGCTAAATCTACTAGGTCGAATAATCCTCATAACGTTATATGTGCAGTGTTTAAGGCCTTTGATAATATATTGTCTCCTCGTCAAGTAGCAAGCAAAAGGGGTAAAAAGATTAGCGAGATAGTCGGAAATAGGTAAAGTATGAATAATGCTATAAAATTAAGCTCTATATTTACTAAATTATCGAAAAAAAAGAAGCCTAAGTTACTAGGTAGAGGTATCGGTTGTGGTAAAGGTAAAACGTCTGGTAGGGGACATAAGGGGCAGAAGGCTAGAAGTGGTATTTCTATAAATGGATTTGAAGGTGGGCAACAGTCTATATGTACACGTTTACCTAAAAGAGGTTTTAATCCTATAAATAGAAACGTATGTTCTATAGTTAATGTTGGTGATGTTCAGCGCTTAATAGAAACTGGAAAAATAGAAAAAAGCTCTGTTATAGATAAAGAAATACTATATAAATTAGGTTTTATAAAATCTATCAAAGGTAAAATCAAGCTTCTTAATAAAGGTAAGCTAAACGAGAGATGTGTATTTTATGTTGACTCTGCATCGGAAGCTGCAAAGAAATCTGTAACTTCAATCGGTGGTAGTGTGGAAATACTATCATAAGTAATGAGCAGCAAGTCAGCATTTAATAGTTTAGATCCCACGTTATTATATAAAGGCGACCTATTAAAGCGTATGTTTTTTACGCTAATAGCTTTAATTTGCTATCGTTTAGGTACTTATGTGCCTATCCCTGGAATTAACCTTGATATAATTAATGACGTATTCCCTAAAGAAGTTACTGGTGTTTTTGGGGTATTTAATCTATTCTCTGGTGGAGCATTAGCTAGGATGACCATTTTAGCATTGAATGTTATGCCATATATAGTTGCGTCTATAGTTATGCAATTATTATCTTCTGCGGTTAAAGGAATTAATGAAGTTAAAAATGATGGGGAATTAGGACGTCGAAGGATGAATTCTTACATACGTTATATGACCATAGTGTTTTGTATATTTCAATCAGTTACTATTTTGATTGGGTTAGAAAGAATGAACAGGGAAGGAGCATTAGTTGTAATCGAACCTGGCGTTATGTTTCGTACAGTGGGTGTTTTTAGCCTTTTGGGTGGAACAATGTTTCTAATATGGCTTGGTGAGCAAATCAGCACTAGTGGTATAGGTAATGGTATTTCATTGATCATCTTCACAGGTATAATATCAGAGTTACATAATGCTTTTTCCTCCCTGTTAACATTAAATAAAAACGGTAGCATATCATTGCTTATTATCCTTTTTATTTTTGTGTTATTTTTTTTGCTGCTGCTTTTAATTATTTTCGTAGAATCTTCTTATAGGAAAGTTACTGTTCAATATCCTAAAAGGCAGTTTAAAAGATTACATAGTGATGATTTTACTTATATCCCATTAAAGATTAATTTATCTGGTGTAATACCGACTATTTTTGCTAATGCAATTTTGTTAACACCTATTTCAATTGCAAATTTCTATAAAGGGCATGCTTTTTCTGATTTTATTTTAAACTATTTTATGACAAATAAAGTAGTTTATATTGTAGCTTATCTGACACTTATAGTGTTTTTTAACTTTTTCTATACCAGTTTTATATTTAATTCAGAGGAAAATGCAGATTTTCTTAAAAAAAATGGTGGTTTTATACCTGGTAGAAGGCCTGGGAAACACACTTCTGATTACCTGCAAGATATAGTTTTTAGATTAACTTTTATTGGTTCTGCATACCTGGTGGTCATATGTACTGTGCCTGAAGTCATGAGATATTATTATGATGTACCATTTATTTTTGGTGGGACAAGCTTGTTGATTATAGTTAATGTTATTACTGATACTATTATGCAAATACAATCCTATATCTTTTCAAGTAGGTATGATAGTTGGGTAAAAAAATATAAGTCTAAAACGAAGAAATTAAAATGATTATTACAGTTTTTGGTCCTCCTGGCTCCGGTAAAGGTACTCAATCAAGCTTGTTAATAGAAAAGTATAACCTGAAGTTAATTTCAGTAGGGGATTTATTGAGGAGTATTATATCTAGTGGTAGCGAATTAGGCAAAAAAATAAAAGATACTGTAGAATCCGGTAATTTAATTCAAGATGGAATTATATGTGAATTATTATGTGACCAGCTTGCATTAATGGATGATAATTTTTTATTGGATGGTTTTCCAAGAAACCTAAGTCAAGCTCATTTCTTAACTCAGATTTTGCGGGAGAGATATAATAGAGATGTGGATATTGTAATTGAATTGCAGCTTAATGGTAAGGTGGCGGTTGATAGGTTGAGGAATCGTCTTATGTGCCTAGACTGTAAAAGTATATACAGTGCATCTTCTTTCAAAGATGAAGATAACCTTATTTGTACAAGGTGTAAAAGTGTAAGACTAGAAAGAAGAATTGATGATGCAAACTTATCTGCAATTGGTAGGAGAATAGGAGAGTATCACATACAGATAAAAAGTCTACGTGAATATTACAGAGACAAATTATTAATGATTGACGCTAATTTTAATGTTGATCAGGTAAAACAAGAGATTGAAAGTAAAATTTCTTGCAATTTAGTTTGACTCTGAGTTGCTTTATGGTATAAATTAAGAGTTATTATTAATAAAATACCGGGGTATCAATGGCACGTATTGCAGGTGTAAATGTTCCAGTGAAGAAATGTGTTCCTTTTGCGTTAACTTATATATATGGTATAGGTATTTCTACTGCAAACATAATTTGCTATACTTGCGAGGTTGACAAGAACAAACGTGTTTCAGAATTGCGAGATAAAGATATAGAAAAAATCAACAGCTTCATTAGGCAAAGTTATTCTGTAGAGGGCGAGCTCAGAAAAGAAGTGGCTATGAATATAAAGTCTTTAGTGGAGATGGGGTGCTATAGGGGGGTGAGACACAGAAAAGGTTTACCTGTAAGAGGGCAAAGAACTCATACCAATGCTAAAACCCGTAAAGGTAAATCTCGTTTACCTATTGCTGGAAAAAAATGAAATTTATTATTGTGAATTTTAATGAAAAAGATCAAGACGGTTAGTGGAAGCGCAAAGAAGTTTGTTACTGGGGTTGTTCGTATTCGTGCAACTTTTAATAATACTTTCATAAATGTGACTGATGTTCAAGGTAATACTCTGTGCCAAACCTCCGTAGGTGCGCATGGTTTCTCAGGTTCAAGAAAGTCTACGCCTTATGCTGCGGGCAAGGCCTCGGAGGCTGCTGCAAAAACTGCGATAGAGAAATTTGGCATGAAGGTTGTTTCTGTAATAATTCGTGGCCCTGGTTTTGGTGCTGAGGCTGCAGTTAAAGCACTTCAGAACTGCGGGTTAACAGTTACCTCAATTGCAGATAAAACTGCGATTCCTCATAATGGATGTAGGTTGAGAAAAAAAAGAAGGGTATAGGATATTTGAAAAGGTTGTTTTATGTATTATGAAAACGGTGTTTCTGTTTTTGACAGTTTAGATAAATTGACTAAACCTAATTCAATGAAAGTAGTGTTAAGTGATTCAAGTGAAAAGGGTGATATAGTACTAGAACCATTGGAAAGTGGTTTTGCTTTAACATTAGGTAATGCATTGAGACGTGTAATGCTGTCTTCTCTTATAGGTAGTGCTGTTTATGGGATAAAAATTGAGGGGATAACTCATGAGTTTACTTCAATTCAAGGTGTAAGAGAAGATGTGACTGATATAGTATTGAATATGGGTATGTTGAGGTGTAAATTAAATGACACTTCTAATAAATGCCTAAGTTTGAGTGCTAAAGGACCTTGTCAGGTATTAGCTGGAATGATAGAAACTGATGATCAGTGCTCTATTGTTAATAAAGATCTGCCAATATGTACACTGGGACAGAATGTAGAGCTTAACATGACTATATATGTGGCTAGTGGAAAAGGTTACCTTCCTGTGACTAAATATAAGGAAAACGAGTTTTTGAAGCTTATGAATGAGCAGGACTTAATTGGTTTTATTCCAGTTAATGCTTTGTATAGTCCTGTTAACAGAGTTTCGTATAGAGTAGAGAATAGTCGTGTTGGGCAAGTTACTGATAAGGATAAACTGATATTGTCAGTTGAAACTGATGGTACAATTTCTCCTAGTCAAGCTGTTGACTCTGCTGCAAAGATATTGCAGGAGCAACTTCAGCCTTTTATTAATTCTGATGTAAGTTATAAAAAATCGCAGGTTTCTTTACCTAGTGGTTATAAAAATTTGGGTTATGACCCTATCTTATTGCGTAAAGTAGATGAAATGGAGTTATCTGTCAGATCACATAATTGCTTGAAGAATGAAAATATTACTTACATAGGTGATCTTGTGCAAAAGACAGAAAGTGAAATGTTGAGAACTGCTAATTTTGGTAGGAAGTCTTTGAATGAAATTAAAGCGGTTTTAAATAATTTTGGCTTGTCTTTGGGTATGGATATACCAGATTGGCCACCTAAGAATATAGATGAGTTAGCTAGGCAACATACTGATGAAGATTAGGTGATATATGAAACATGGGATAAAAAAACGTAGACTATCTCGTCGCACTGGGCATAGGTTATCGATGTTAAAGAATCTATCTATTTCATTAATTGATCATGAGCAGATTATAACTACTTTGCCAAAGGCTAAGGAACTTCGTCCGTATGTGGAAAAATTTATTACGATTGCTAAGAATAAAAATACTTTACATGGTAGAAGGCTACTACTTTCGCGCCTTCATAATAATAAGTTAGTAGTTGATAAGTTGCTGAATGTTTTAGCTAGCCGTTATCAAGATTGTAGAGGTGGTTATTCTAGAATAATGAAATTTAACACTCGAAAGGGTGATTGTGCTTCAATGGCGGTGATAGAATTAGTTAATAGGGATGTTACAGCAAAAGGTGGGATTTGTAATAAAGGTAAAGAGGGAAATGAAGAAGCGACGAAAGGTTAATTATTATCATAGTTTCTTGTGGTGAATAGGTTACACTATTTTATAGGTTATTTGGGTGAGTTGTTAATTTTATTATATTTGAAACTGAAATATTGTAATGTTATAAAACACCGTTGTAAGTTCGGTGAAGTTGACTTAATTGTATCTAAAAAAAAAGAGCTGATTTTTATAGAGGTTGAAATAAGTCTTCTTGGAGAAGGGGTGGCGATATCTCATCTTCAGTGTCAATCTATTATAAATTCTTCTAAATGTTTCCTAAGTAAGGACCTTGGTTTTTTAGGTTGTTCTATTAGGTGTAATTTATACCTTTTCCTTAAAGGAGGGCCTATTTGTATAAAAAATGCTTGGTTTAAAGAGTGAAAGGTTTATATAGCTAATTTGGTATGAGAAGGACCCAATACAATAATTTAGTTTCATCTTACGCTAGAGTGCTGTTTTGCGTCTCAGAGAATAAGCTAAGTGTTATAAGAGAAGAAGTGGAACTTTTGTTAGCTTTTTTTAAAAGTCAACGTGATATTTTTATGTACTTATCCCATCCTATGATTTCTTTTGCGTGCAAAAAAGAAGTAATGCTTTCTATAAGGGGATACTTGAGTGAGAGTTTAGTAAAATTTATTGTAGTTATATTTGCAAATAAGCGTTCTAATTTATTAATCCCTGTATTGGAGAGGTTCTTAAATCTTGTAAGAGAAAGTGAGAATGAATTGGAAATTACTATAAAGTCAGCAGAAACTTTAAGCGAATCCAATATAAAAATAATTACTGAATCTTTGAGCTTTCTTGGTAAAATAGTGAGGGTGGACAATGTGGTTGACTCTTCTATACTGGGTGGTTTTATAGCTAAGTATGGCTTTAATTTAATTGATGCTTCGTTAAAAAGTTACTTAGATAAGTTGGTTGATTTAAGTAAAGTGGAAATATTAAGAACAAGGGATTTTGTATGAAAGACAATATGAATGCTTCTGAGATAGTAAATATAATAAGAGAGAAAGTTGAGGCATTTGATAGTCCTATAAAGCGGGAAAATATAGGTGAAGTGATTTCAGTAACTGATGGTATTGCATTGGTTTATGGACTTGAAAAAGCAAAATTCGGTGAAAAGGTATTTTTTACAAGTGATGTGGAGGGAATAGTTCTTGATTTAAACTATGATACAGCCGGAGTAGTAGTTCTTGGTAATGACCGTGATGTGAAAGAAGGAGATACTGTAAAGTGCAGTGGCGATGTTATACAAGTGCCTGTAGGACACGAATTGTTGGGAAGGGTTGTAAATGCATTGGGCCATCCTATAGATAGAGGTGGGGAAATCAGATCTAAGAATAGAATGGATATAGAATCTAAAGCACCGGGCATTATTGATCGTGAGTCTGTACATGAGCCCCTGCAAACGGGAATTAAAATTATAGACTTGCTGATTCCAATAGGTAGAGGGCAGCGTGAATTAGTTGTCGGCGATAGACAAATCGGTAAAACTACTATTGCGCTTGATACTATTATTAATCAAAAGAAAATTAATGATGAAGTGGATAAAAATCAAAAGGTTTACTGTGTTTATGTTGCTATTGGACAAAAAATTTCAACTGTAGCAAAGGTAGTAAATAAGCTAGAAGAAAGTGGAGCATTAGAGTATACCACTATAGTTGTGGCTAGTGCGTCTGATTGTGCGCCTATGCAATTTTTGGCACCTTATGCTGGTTGCACTATTGGAGAATTTTTCCGTGATAATGGGATGCATTGCTTGGTAGTATATGATGATTTATCTAAACATGCTGTAGCATATAGGCAAATGTCTTTACTGCTGAGGCGCCCTCCTGGTCGTGAAGCTTATCCTGGAGATATATTTTACGTGCATTCTCGTTTGCTTGAAAGGGCTGCTAAAATGTCTGATAAGAAAGGACATGGATCTCTAACTGCTTTGCCAATTATTGAGACTCAGGCTGGTGATGTATCTGCATATGTTCCAACTAACGTGATTTCGATTACCGATGGACAAATCTTTCTTGAGTCTGAATTGTTTTATAAAGGATTTCGCCCTGCGGTAAATATAGGTTTATCAGTTTCGCGTGTTGGTTCTGCTGCGCAATTGAAATCAGTCAAAGAGGTTGCTGGTTCTATAAAGCTAGATTTAGCTCAATATAGAGAATTAGAGGACTTTACAAAGTTCGGTTCTGATCTTGATGCTAGTGTTCAATTGTCCTTAAATAAGGGTAAATATCTTATTGAGCTATTAAAGCAGAAACAGCATTTACCTATGCCAGTAGAAGAGCAAGTAGTGCTAATGTATATTTTTTCTAACCTGTATGATCAGTTAAGTAAAATACAAATAAGTGACATCAATAAATTCGAATATGACCTTATTAATTATTTTCGCACTGCATACCCTGAAGTTTTAAAAAAGTTGTCAGATAGTATGAGTGATGATATAAAAGATGATGTTTTCAATATTGTGAGTAGTTTTATTACTCAATTTAATGGCGTTTAGGTGGTGGTTATGTCTTCATCCATTATTAAGAAGTTTCCTATAACAAGGGAAGGTTTTGAACATATACAAGCTGAGCTTGAGAAATTAAGGGAAGAAAAACCTTCCATTATACAAGCTGTTTCTGATGCTCGCGATCAAGGTGATCTATCTGAAAATGCGGAGTATCATGCTGCACGGGAAAGGTTAGGTTTTATTGAAGGTCGTATAATGGAATTAGAAAACAAGCTCTCACATGCGGAAATAATAGAAGTGAAAAACTTGTTTGGTGATTCAGTGATGTTTGGTGCAACTGTAACATTGAGCATGTTAAGTGATAATGATCGTGAAGTGGAATATATTTATAAAATTGTGGGTGAATACGAAGCTGATGTTTCAAAACAGTTAATATCTACTAGTTCACCTTTGGGTAGTGCTTTAATCGGCAAAAAAGTTGGTGAATATGTGGAAGTAACAGTGCCGAGTGGAGAGAAATTGTATAAAATAGTTAAGATTGAATTTAAGTAAATTATGGTACAAGCCACGTATGCATCAATAAGTCTACCTGGTATTTCTTCTGTGGAAGATGTGTTGGAGGATGCTCGTTTTGGTAAGTTATTTATTTTAGTTGATAATGAGAATAGAGAAAATGAAGGTGATTTGATTGTCTTGGCTGAAAAATTAAAGCCGGAGCATGTGGCTTTTATGGTTAGGTATGGCACTGGTATTGTATTTCTAGCTATGACGAGGCTTCATATGGGTAGGTTGGGTCTTGAGTTTATGAGAAGAAGTAATGTAGATGAAAAGCTTACCCCTCACACTGCATTCACTACATCGATAGATGCACGTTATGGTGTCACAACTGGTGTTTCTGCTCATGATAGAACGCGTACGATACTTACCGCTATTGACGGAAAGAGTACTCAAGATGATATTGTCACTCCTGGTCATGTTTTTCCTATTATTGCAAATGATAATGGAGTTTTGGCACGCAATGGTCATACTGAGGCAAGTGTTGAAATAGCAAAGTTAATTGGCTGTAATCACGCAGCTGTAGGGTGTGAATTAGTAAATGATGATGGCTCTATGATGCGCCTGCCTGAGTTGCTTAAATTTGCCGAACAACATAATATTAAGTTAACTACCATTGATAAACTTATACGCTACGTTAAAGAGTTGAGCTAGCGTTTATAAATTTATGTAATTTAAGTATTAAAATATAAGATTCCTGCTAACTATACAAGCACAGAATTCTCATGTTTAAAGTTGCTAAATTCTTTGCCCTGTTGTTGTTCTTTCTTGTATATTGCAATAGCGCTTGCTCTATTAATGTTAGAGACAGTGAAGTGGAAGCAGTGGTGAAAGAGCTAGCACACCCCTTATTTTCTGCTGCAGATATTGATGATGGCCGGATAAAAATTTTTGTAATTTATGATGATTCAATCAATGCTTTCGTAGTTAGTAATAATAGTATTTTTATTCACTTAGGGCTTTTGCAATATTCGACTGAACCTTACGTTTTGCTCGGCATATTGGCGCATGAGATTGCTCATATATCTTCTGGTCATATATTGCAGATGAGTGATGCTGTGGGTTGTTTTCAATCGATAGCAATGATTAGTTATATGGTAGGGTTGGTTTCTACTATTATCATTAATCCTCAGATTGCTAGCGCAATTTTGCTTAGTGGTGTGGCGCTAAGTTCAAGGTTGTTTTTTAACTATTCTCAAGAGCAAGAGAGTGTGGCAGATAGCTATGCTTTGAAGTATCTTGATGAATCTGGCTATGATAATTCAGGAATGAAAGAGATTTTTTACTATTTTAGAGGTATTGAGCATGAAAATACTGAAGAGTATTTCCGCACTCATCCACTCAGTAGTAAGCGCATATTTGCTGTACAGAATTATAGGGTTAAGAACGAAGTGAGACCAATTCTTGCAGACAAATTATTAAGATTTAAACGTATGGTTGCAAAGCTAGACTCGTTATTTTCTCCTATCTATGTGTTGTCTAATAAGTATGAAGATAATTCTGAGTATGTAAATGCTATAATTTACTATAGGCAAGGAAAGATAAAAGAGGCTATTGCTAAAGTTGATTCACTGATTCGAGAATCAAGCAATGATCCATATTTGTATGAATTAAAAGCAGAAATGCTATACAAGATTGGAAATTTAAGTGAAGCGGTAAAAATGTATGAAGAATCACTTAGGTATTTATCTGAGAAAAGCAGTTACTTAGTGAAACTCGCATTATCCCATACTTTATTATTATATGGTGATATAAAGAAGGCAATTTTTTACCTGGAACAGATTGTAAGTGTAGAACCAAGCAATGCTTTTGTCTGGAAATATTTAGGCATTGCATATAAGCATGATGCTAATGCAGCGATGTATTATTTTGCTTTAACAAAAAAGGCTTATATTGAGGGTAATTTAAGGCAATTTGCAAAGCATGCTGAGTTAGCTATTAGAAATTTACCGAAGGACAGCCCTTACTTATTGCAAATTGAAGATATGAAACGTTTCAATGAATAGCAAAAGCCACTTTTACTTTTAGGGTTATTTTGTTCCACACTTTTCCAACATGACTTTTACGTTGTCACTTACGTTAGGCATGATATTCATTATGATTGCCTTAGCACCGAAAAATACACCGCAAAACATACCTAGAGCAAAAAGAGCTGGCCAAGGCATTCTGCCAAATATTGCAAGCAGGGACGCACCAATTATCACTACTGTCATGAGTGGACCACCTATTCCCCAAACATATCCAATAATGTTACATATTACTTGAGCGGTTGTATCATCTACACCAGCACCAGGGGTAACTGCATAGCCTGAGAAAGAGAAAAGCAATACTATACATAAAACATTAAAAAATTTTTTTGTTATAGAGCTCATTTTTTTCCCTTTAAATAATAAACTAGCATAATAAAGACAATTTTAGTTTACATATATTTATTTTAAAGTAAAACCTATGGCTTGTCTATAAATTAAGGTGTTACTACATAAACAAACCACCATTAATATTAAGCACATGTCCTGTGATGTATTTTGCTTCATCACTTGCTAAAAACAGAACCCCTGCTGCTATCTCTTCTCCTGTTCCCATTCTTTTCATTGGAATATTATCTAGTATCTTTCTCTTTTGTTCTTCAGTTAAAACTTTAGTCATTTTAGTGATTATGAATCCAGGAGCAATGCAATTTACTGTTATATTGCGACTTGCAACTTCTTTTGCTATAGATTTGCTCATAGCTATGATGCCAGCCTTAGACGCTGCGTAATTTGCTTGCCCAGCGTTTCCTGTCAGTCCTATTATTGAGGAAATATTTATAATTCTTCCCCTATTATTTTTAATTAGTTTCTTACATGCTTCTCTGTTGAGCTTAAATGTAGAATTCAAGTTAATATCAATCACTTTTTGCCATGCTTCGTCTGTCATTCTCAGCGATAAACTATCTTGTGTAATGCCTGCATTGCATGCTAGTCCATCGAAGCCCCCCATTAACTCACTTGCTCTATTTATTAACTGGTTTACTTCCACAGCATTTAATAAATTACAAGGAAGTATGTGAATGTTTTTTTTATATAATTTAGCAACTTCTTCTAGGGCTTCTTTTTTTGTACCAGAAATGCATAAGATTGCTCCAGCTTTATGCATGGTTTTTACAATTGCCTGTCCTATTCCGCCTGATGCGCCGGTAACTAGGAATTTTCTGCCTTCTAGTCTAAACATGATAATTTTATTTTCCTGACTACTAACAGAATATTGACTGATTGGCAATAGGTCTCTGCATAAATTGAATGGCTCTTGGATATTTACAAAAGCTTTGAGTTGATTAAAATACAGCAGGAATTGTCACTAAATGGATTCTTTGTTTTTGTGTATTATCTTGCATTAATGTAGATTCGCAGGATATATGGTAAGTAAGTTTAAAAAACTTAGTGCTAGATTTTCTTTGACAGGTCTACTTGGCCATAGTGATAATGTAAATCATGCAAGGAACAAGAGATAATAAAGAGGAGGTGTCCAAATTTTTGGATAAAACGTTTGCATTGATTGATGCAGTGGTAAATTTTATTTTAAAGTGCGAGGGTAATAACATAAATGAGGTTCTAAGAGCAACGTGGGGGCCACTATTTTTTGGGTTGGTAGTGATACTTGTCTTTTTTGGAATAGGTGGTATTTGGTCGGCTGTGGCTCCAATTGATGGGGCAGTGCGTGCAAGTGGGGAGGTGGTTGTGTCTTCAAATAGGAAGGTAGTTCAACACTTGGGCGGGGGGATAATAAGCAAAATTTTGGTCAAAGAGGGCCAGGCAGTTAAAAAAGATGAGCCTTTAGTTTTGTTAAATGATATTAATGAGAAGGCAAATTTACGCATAATTAAAGAAAAACTCTTATCACTTTTGGCGACTGAAACAAGACTTATTGCGATTAGGGAAGATTTTGATGCAGTTGAATTTCCTGATGAAGTTAAAGGATTATCTGACGATGAACTTGTGAATAAGGTGGTGAAAAATCAGGTAAAGTTGTTTAATTCTCAGCGCAAGAGTATATTGGGAAAAACTGACGTACTGCAACAACGTATAAAGCAGTTGCATGATGGGTTAGTTGGGCTAAATTCCCAGTTGGATGCAACGCTCAAGCAACATGATTTAATAACTGAGGAACTGAAAACAAAAAGAGAGCTCCTTATCGGTGGTCACATAGGTAAACCGCACATTTTCGCTTTAGAGAAGCAGTTTGCCGAAATTGAAGGTAGAATTGGTCATTACCGTGCTGCAATATCTCAGATGCAGCAAAAAATTGGAGAGAACGAATTAGAAATTATAAACTTAAAGAATGATTCTCAAGAAAGAGCAAATACCGAACTTAAAGAGATTGGCACATCTATTGCTGATTTGAAAGAAAGACTAATGATTGCAGAAGATACATTAGCGCGTACAGTAATTAGATCGCCTCAAGATGGAATAGTCACAGATATAAGGTATCATACAGAAGGTGGTGTAATACAGTCTGGTGTTCCGGTTATGAGTATAGTGCCATTGAATGATGACTTAATAATAAATGCCAAAATCCAGACTAGGAATATAGAGGAGATACTTTCTGCACAAAAAAAAGGTAGCAATATAGTCTCTATTGACGGTTTGGAAGGGCTGAAGGTTAAAGTTCGGTTAAGCGCTTACAGTTCACGTCGTTTAAGCTTAATTAATGGTATAGTAAGCCATATTTCTCCTGATGCTCTAGACGATCCGAGATTAGGGCGTTATTATTTAGTACGTGTAGTGATACCAAAGTCAGAGCTTGCCCAGTTTAAAAGTGTGTACCTATACCCTGGCATGCCAGTGGAAGTGTATATAGTTACTCAATCCCGTACTCTCTTATCGTTCTTGTTCACGCATATAATTGCAACATTCGATAGGTCTTTTATAGAAAGGTAACTACTTTATTAAAGTAATACCAATTTCCATTGTGTAAGGAACAGATAGACAATAATGAAAAAGAAGCTATACTGAAGTAAGTAAAACAGTGAGGTTTAAATAGTGTTGAAGTCAAAGTTGTTGGATGAAAAAGTCGTAGAATCAGCAAAAGAAATGCCGAAGGAAGTGTGAGATAACGCATATATTGCAAAAAAACTAAATGCTGTAATTGTAGCAAAAAAGTGCAGCATAATAGCAATGGCAAAAGTATGTTGCATTTCAAGGACAGCACTAGCTGCATGGATAAAGCACCTAAAATTTGGAAGAGAAGAAGAATTGTTTATTTCTCCTTCAACGTTGTGGGAAAACTGGATTTGATCAGAATTAATTTGAACAAGTTGAAGTATGGACACGAGAAGACCTAATATTACCATTAAAGAAATGAGAGTAAAAATCCAGGGAAAATAATGAAGTTTTCGTATATTACGTCAAGACTAATTCATAATGAACAAGATAAAAGTAGATAGGAAGAGTTTAAGAAAACTTAATGAGGCTATTGGTAAGTGCCTGAACAAAAGTTGTTTTTCCTTGATAAATTGCGGTTTAGCACCCATTCTAAAGTTGGACACGAGTAGTTTGAAAGGGCGTTAGGGTTAAAGTAAAATTGGGTAGACAAAATTTTTACTTCTACAGTGAATTAATCCTAGAAATGGAGAGGGTTCTAGCTTATTTGCACCGAATATTGTTAATACTGATTGTGTGAGTATATTTAATAAATGTTGTAATATTTAAGAATGCGAGAAGCCTTTTAGCATGAGTCAAAAAATTTAAAGGTACCTAAAAATATCGAGATTATATGCCTACCACCATACCGTCTGAGCTCAATCCTATTTTGGGTTATATGTATAAAATAGAACATTTTGCATAATAAAGTCTGTAATAAAAATTGCTTTGCTTGAGAACACTTTGTGCAAGTTTATTACCTCTCTTTCTCACTTCACAATTAAACAACTCTGCAATGTCACTTATTTGACTACTAACAGTGAGAATTGCTATCACTTTCTTGTGGATATCTTGCAAATTAGTACACTATGCCTTAAACGCTTTATAAGCGCGTTTCAGATTGTATAGGTAAAAATTTGGAAGTGTTGTGAAGACATAAGGTGTGCATAATACAAAAAAAATTAACATAAAACGCTAATTACGTGATACTTCATCGTTTAATCTGCACAGACTGAAGATAACTGAATATCTTAGCCTCAAGAGGCGGCGAAGTTTATCAAGAGTTTTCTGTTTCTTATAGGTGAAAAGCTGGACTTCTATATCTAGATCAATTCCTAATTTTATTAGTGAGCACACTAACTATAAAACAATCTATATTGCCATCAAGGACGGAATTTATGTTGCCTACTTCATATCCTGTTCTTAAATCCCTTACCATTTGATACGGGTGCATAACGTATGACCTGATTTGATTGCCCCAGCCTATATCACATTTTTTGCCGTACTCTTCAGACATTTTCTGCTCTTTTTTCTTCAGTTCAATTTGGTATAGACGCCCTTTAAGTAATTTTAGTGCCTCATTTTTATTCTGATGCTGGGAACGACTATTTTGGCATTGAACTATAACACCTGTTGGAATATGTGTAATACGCACCGCACTTTCAGTTTTGTTTACGTGTTGGCCCCCTGCCCCCGAAGCGCGGTAAGTGTCGATCTTTAGATCCCCCTCATCCGCAGCAATATCAATTAAATTTTCCATTGCCGGAGTTACTCCTATGCTTGCAAAGCTGGTATGACGTTTACTGTTTACATCAAATGGTGATATTCTAACAAGTCTGTGAATACCGCTTTCGCTTTTTGCCCATCCATATGCCTTGTCTCCAACAATTTTTATCGTTGCAGATTTTATGCCAATTGAGTCTCCTTCTAATTTTTCTACAACTTTAACTTTAAAGTTGTGATAAATCTCTGCCCACCTTGTATACATGCGCATCAACATTTCAGCCCAATCATTGCTCTCTGTTCCACCAGCTCCTGAATGAATTTCTAAGAAGCAATCATTATTATCCGCTTCACCAATAAATAAGGACTCTGTTTCTTTACGCTTGATTAATTTCTCTAGTTTTACTAATTCATTTTCAACTTCAGAAAAAAAATCCTTATCATTTTCATCAGTAGCGAATTTCATTAAACTGATGGCATTATTATAATCGCTTTCTAGCTTTGAAAACGACTCTACGTCATTCTTAATTTTAGAACGTTCTTTTAAAACTTTTTGTGCCCTTTGGTTGTCTTGCCATAGGTTATCATCTGCAACCTGAGATTCAAGCTCTTCAAGGCGCGACTTCAACTTTTCTATGTCAAAGACACCTCCTGATGACAGAGATGCTTTTATCTAAGTTCTGAAAATATTCAAGGGTTTCTAAATAAGTTTTCATTATGCTTTAGATTTTAGTATATTTATTATCAACAGCAATAACAGTATACAAAATAGAAATTTAACCATATAATAGTTAATTTAGAAAAATCTTATTATACTCTAATGTTTAAAGGAATCAAGTATATACGTTCGTTAGAAAATAAGGTAAAATAATGAGTGTTGAGGCAAATTTCTATTATGGTTTAGATAAAAAGGCTATTGATAGCTTGATAGAGTCACTCAATAATCAGGAATTAGAAAACATTCATAATATTGTAAAAACTATAGATAGCGTTCAGCTAGCCTATTTTTTATCCACCTCAATCAGTGATCACAGAGAACAGTTAGTTAGTGTTCTCGATCAACATTCATTAAGTAATGCTCTAGTGCATGTAGTGCCAGATTTGCAAGTGGAAATCATAGAAACATTGGGAATAGAAAATGCGGCAAAGTTATTAACACTCCTCGATGTGGAGGATATAGTAGCCATAGTGAAAGATTTAGATAGAAGATCCATAGGAAGCATACTTAAATACCTGCCCGATGAAACTCAAAAATCGGTAGAGGAGTTGTTATCGTATCCAGAAGAAAGTGCGGGAAGATTGATACACAAAGATATGGTTATAGCCCCATATTATTGGACGATAAACCAATTAACAGAATTTTTGCGCAGTTATAAAAAAATACCAGAAAAATTTTATCAGATCTTTATTATTAACTCAAAATTAGAGCCTATTGGTAGTGTTAATTTGAATAAGGTAATATCTCATTCAGGAGAAACAGTGATAAAAGAAATAATGAGTCAAGATATAAAGATTATTAAAACTGGAGTGGATCAAGAGGAAGTAGCAAGAGTGTTTAAAGATTATTCTCTATTATCAGCTCCAGTAGTAAATAAGCGTGGTAAAATCATTGGTGTAATCTTGATTGAAGATGTAATAAAAGTTGTTCAACAAGAAACAGAAGAAGATGTACTCAAAATAAGTGGTGTGTCATCTAAAGCTGATATAAATGCTCCTATACATAAAACTATAATTCAAAGGCTACCTTGGTTATTATTTAATCTCTTAGCTGCAACAATATGTTCTGTAGTAGTTGGCTTTTTCGATGATATAATAAAAAGTTTTGTAGTGCTACCAATAGTTATGCCAATAATTACATCAATGAGTGGAAATGCTGGGTCCCAAACAGTAACGCTAACCATTAGGGCAATTGCAACAAAATATTTGACTGAGCAAAATGCAAACAGAATACTGATAAAAGAATTTTTTATAGGTCTTATAAACGGGATAATTTTATCTGCTATTTCATTGGTGGTATTGGCAATAAGGTTTCACACTTTCAAAGTGGAGATAATTTTTGTGGCTTCCATGGTTATGATGTCAATTATTGCAACATTTATTGGAACTTTCATTCCCATAATGCTTCACCGTTTAAAATCTGACCCTGCCGTTTCTTCTTCGATTCTAACATCAGCAACAACTGATATCCTTTCAGCTTTTATATTCCTCGGTTTAGCCACACTTTTTTTGTTAAATAGCTAAAAAGATTGTGCTATAAAAATCCTGCTTCAACTTTTGTGTTTCTTTCACACCTAATCATTCAAAGGGCTATAATATTTTTGCTATGAATTATCAAACGTTAGGAGAAAATTAAGGCTTTTCAGTTTGATCTTTTTGTTATAATAACTATAGGTCTATGTTCTTAATTGAAGACAATGTTTAGAAGCTTTCTCTTGATTTTTGTATTTACGGTACTTATCCCGCTGTCAGATGTTGATGCGAGGAAATATGTTAGAATTGTTGGGTCTTCAACCGTTTTTCCTTTTATCTCATTTATAGCTGAGGACTTCAATCGTATATTCTCCTTTAAGACCCCGGTTGTGGAATCGATAGGAAGTGGGCCGGGATTTAAAACGTTTTGTTCAGGAGTAGGAGAAAATACACCAGATATCGCCACTTCATCTCGTCCTATAAAAGAGGCAGAAATAGAGCTATGTAAAAGGAATAAAGTTAACGAGGTGGTAGAGATTATTATTGGCTATGATGGAATTGTTGTTGCAAATTCAAATCAAAGCCGTAAATTTGATTTTACGAAAAAGGATTTATTTGAAACTTTGTCTGCATATTCTCAGGAGAATGGTAGGCTAGTAAAAAATAGCAAGAAGTTTTGGTCTGATGTAAATCAAACCTTACCAAAAACGGAAATTGAAATTTATGGTCCACATCAGAATACAGGTACATACGAAACTTTAGTTAATTTTGTTATGCTTGATCAATACTCATGCATGAATTCAAGAATTTTTAAGGAGAGTTATAAAGATCCGGAAGAAAGAAAGAAAGCATGTAGTAATATAAGGGATGATAGAAGGTACATAGAAGTTGGAATCAATGAGAACATAATAATACAAAAATTGAAAAGTAACAAGAATGCCTTAGGAATATTTAGTTTCAGCTTTTTGATGAGGAACCAAGATAAGGTACAAGGGAGCACGATTGCAGGAATTGAGCCAACTTATGAAAATATATCATCAGGAAAATATATATTAGCAAGGCCTCTATACCTTTACATAAAGAAAGAACACTTAAATACCGTTGATGGACTAAGGGAATTCATTAGGGAAGTTATAGATTCAATTAGTACTAAAGGTGGATACCTATCTAGGCTCGGTCTGATTCCACTTTCAAATGAAGATATAAAGAGAATTTTAGCAAAAGTTCATGATATAGTGTAATACCTTTTGGTCTAAGGAGCAACCTTGTAAAAAATCATCAGCACTTACAGACTTTGAGTTCAATTGATTTCTCTATACTAAGGAGCGGATAGACAATAATGGAAGGGAAGCCACGTTGAGGTAAGTAAAATAGCAAGGTTTAAATGGCATTAAAATCAGAATTATTAGATGAAAAAGTCGTGGAATCAGCAAAAGAAATGCCGAAGAAAATGCGAAATAGTGCATATACTATAAAAAATTAAATGCTGTAATTGCAGCAAAAAAGCATGTATAACAGCCGTAGCAAAAATATGTTGCATTTCAAGAATAGTACTAACTGCATGGGTAAAGCACCTAAACTTGAGAGAGAAGCAAAGTTGTTTGCTTCCCTCAATGTCATAGAAAAACGAGATTAAACCAGAGTCAATTTGAACAAGTTGAAGTATGAATACGAGAAAATTCTAATATTACTATTAAAGAAATGAGAATAAGAATCCAGGAAAAATTTGGCTTGAATGTCAGTAAATTTATAGTATACCGTAAACCGTAATATGCAGAAAATGAAGTTTTCGTGTATTATGTCAAGATCAATTCATAGAGTTAAAAGAACTTAATGAGGCTATTGGTGAGCATCCTGAACAAGAGTTATTCATCTTTGATGGATCGCAGTTGGCACACATTCAAAAGTTGAACAAGGTGATTTAAGAAGGGCGTTAGAACATAGGTTAAAGTAAAATTAGGTAGACAAAATTTTTATCTTTACAGTGCAGTTAATCCTAGAAATAGAGAGAGTTCTAGCTTATTTGCACTGAATGTCAGCACTGATTGTATGAATATATTTCTTAAACAAACGTTACAATATTTAAGAGCGCAAGAAGCCTTTCTTGTCATGGATTGATGATATTGGCATGAGTCGAAAAATTTAGAAGTACCTAAAAATATTAATATTATATACCTGCTACCATACTTACCCAAGCTCAATTATATTGAGAGACTTTGGTTGTATATAGAACAGAACATTTTGCGTAATAAAGTCTGTAATATAATTGCTTCGCTTGAGAGTGCTTTGTGCAAATTTATTACTCTCTTTTTCACTCCGCAATTAAACAGCTCTGCAATGTCACTTATTTGATCTATTAACAATGAGAGTTAATATCGCTACTTCAAGTTTCTAATTTTTATAAAGCCAGCTGAATGCTGCAATTATCTACTTAATTCTTGACCCAAATGTGTCTGTGTAGCACCTTCTGGTAACTTGCTACTCTTCCTTTTTTCACATCTCCGGTAATGGCCATGCTCTAGTTAATATTCCAATCACATAAGGCTCGATTTTAAGGAGAATCAACCTTTCAGTGAATATATGGTGTATCACATATTGCAATTTCTCCTCTATGTTTACAAGTATGAGGAAATTCTACTTTATATCACCTGCATCATTTGCATCTATTTTAGCTAGACAATTACCCTTATGCTTAGATTTAATCACCTATATTCCTTTTGCTTTTTGGCTTATTTTTTTTTACTTTATACAGCTCTTTGAAACTTGGTATTGATGAATTTTTGAATTTAAACCTAGCTTTTTCTTTAACTTAGCATTTTCTATATTATTCCACTTTTGCTCTATCATTATCTTTTTATACTACCTTGTCAATCTTATTTTGCTACTCCGCTGAACGGATGTGTAATATCAAACTTTTCTAAACGATAGAAGTCATTATTTCACTAACGGCAAGGTGATACCATGTTGATTCATATATTTTCCTTTCATATCGTCATATGATTTTTCACATTCACTCTCACCACTTAAAAACACAAATTGGCACGCTCCTTCATTAGCGTAAATTTTTGCAGGAAGCGGAGTAGTGTTTGAGAATTCAAGTGTAACATGACCTTCCCATCCAGGTTCCAAGGGAGTGACATTTATTATAATTCCACACCTCGCATAAGTCGATTTACCAACACAAATAACTAGTATATTTCTTGGTATACGAAAATATTCCACTGTACTTGCAAGTGCAAGGCTATTCGGTGGAATTATGCACACATCTGTTTCCTTATCTATAAAACTGTTCTTAGAAAAATCCTTGGGATCAACTACAGCTGAATTAACATTAGTAAAAATCTTGAATTTATTATTTACTCTTGCATCATACCCATAAGATGATAGCCCAAAAGATATGACACCCTTACTGCTTTTGTGACCCACAAAAGGCTCTATCATTCTAAAGCTTTCAGTTTTTTCTCTTATCCATTTATCAGGCATCACTGCCATAACTGCTCCTTAAAGTTGTGTAATACTTACAATAATATAAAATAAAATTCAAATGTAAACTATAGACCTAACAGCTTTTTATGGCTTGACTGTAGTGAAGATTTTTGAATCTTCATGGTATCATTCCAGCACTTCCTTTTTATTCGCCTCATAGCTTCTTTTCTTGTCACTACAATGTGCAGATGCTAAGACCCAGAAAAGTTTGCTGTGTGAGCAAGCGAACTGATTTGTTGAGCATAGAAAGTAGCTGATCCTATGTTAAAATAGCTTCATCGACAAGATCTTGGAAAGTCTGAATTCCAGCGTCACGTATTGGACGAAATTATCATGCCGCGATGAATCGCGGTATCTTTCAGTATAGGTCTCATTAACAAGCGGCGGGATAACGGTTGTTGTTATGGGAAAAGGGCAAAAGAATCCCTAATTATATTAGTTCCTATTGCACAAGGAATAGGTAGCCAATAATGGAAAAGAGACCTTACTGCAATAAGTGGAATAGCGAGGTTTTTAAGTGGTGTTGAAATCAAAATCGTTGGATAGAAAAGTTGTGAAACCAGTAAAAGAAATGCTGAAGGAAGTACGAAGTAACGCATGTGTTGCAAAAAAAACTAAGTGCTGTAATTGTAGTAAATATTCTAAGAATAATTCATAACAAGATAAAAGCACAGTATAGTAGCCGTAGCAAAAATATGTTGCATCTTAAAAGCAGCACTGACCACATAGATAAGGCACCTAAAATTTGGAAGAGAAAGAAATTATTTGTTTCCCCTTAATGTCGTAGAAAGACTAGATTGAATCAGGGTTAGTTTGAATAAGTTGGAGCGTGGATACAAGAAAACCCTAATATTGCCATATAAACAAGATCAAGGTGGAAAAGAGTTTAAAAAAAACTTAATGAGACTATTGGAAGCATCCTGAACAAGAGTTATTTATCTTTGATAAATCGCGATGTGCACACATTCAAAAGTTTTGGACACGTGTTGGTTTAAAGAGGGCATTAGAATACAGATTAAAATAAAATTAGGTAGGCAAAAATTTTTATTTCTATAGTACAGTTAATCATAGAAATGTGGACTTTGGTTGCATATAAAATAGAACATTTACGTAATAAAGTCTATAATACAGTTGCTTTGCTTGAAAGCGCTTTGTGCAAATTTATTACCTCTCTTGCTCACTCTACAATTAAACAACTCTGCAATGTTACTTTATTTGGCCCGCTAAAATGAGAATTGGTATAACATTGTATAATATCAACGACAAGCCTTGAGCCTATTGAAATCCTCTTCAGCGTGGTATGATGATCTAGTTAGTGGACTTGATGCAACCACTAAGAAGCCTTTAGAATAAGCGATGTATTTATAATGCTCAAATTCTTCTGGAGTAATATACCTATCAATTTTTGCATGTTTTGGAGTTGGTTGAAGGTATTGACCGATTGTGATAAAATTGACTTCGGCACTTCGTAGATCGTCCATAACTTGAAGTACTTCTTCTTTTGTTTCTCCAAGGCCAACCATGAGTCCTGACTTTGTGAAGAGTTTAGGATTAATTTGCTTCACCATTTTTAACAAGTATAGTGAATGAAAGTAACGAGCACGTGGTCTTATTCTTGCATATAATCTCGGCACCGTTTCAATATTGTGGTTATAGACATCAGGTGATGCAACAGCGATTGCTTCAAATGCTCCTTTCTTATTTAAAAAATCTGGAGTTAAAATCTCTACTGTTGTTTCCGAAGTTATTTTTCTAATTTCTTCTATACACTTTATAAACTGACTTGCTCCGCCATCTGGTAAATCATCACGGTCGACGGAGGTAATTACAACATGTTTTAAGTTTAACTTTTTTATTGCTTTTGCTAAATTTTCTGGCTCGTGAGGATCTGGCTTATCTGGAATACCAGTTGCAACGTTGCAAAATGCACAAGCACGAGTGCAAACAGAACCAAGAATCATCACAGTAGCGTGACGTTTGTTCCAGCATTCGCCAATATTTGGGCATGCAGCCTCTTCACACACCGTATGCAGGCCATGTAGTCTAACAGTATTTAAGGTCTCATTGAATACTTCACCAGTTGGAGCTTTTGCTCTGAGCCATGAAGGCTTGTTATGCATCTGAAACGGCTGATTTTACCCCTTGCTTTGCTAAAACTTTCTTCAACTTTCTTTTTATTTTTTGTGCTTTTTCGCTTAATTTAACTGTTCTTGTATTGAGCAAAAAAGTGTCAAGATTACCTTTATAATCTATAGTCCTTAAAGTCCTTGTTGCTACACGAAACTTAAATTTTTTATTCAATATATTGCTTATCAACGTAACATTATGTAAATTTAAGAGAAAAGTGCGCTTTGCTTTACGGTTTGAATGTGACACCTTATTACCAAAAGATTTCTTCCTATTTGTTAATTCGCAAACTCTACTCACTTTGATATACCAAGTTATTCTATGTATTTAAGTTACCTTATATAGTGAAATAGTCAATGCTCTCTTGCTTAATTTTTATACCATATACTGCTTTGTAGCCAAAAAATATCGTGATTTTCTCTATCACAAGAGAAATCATATGCTGAATTTCTAGTGCTTTACTGCCATTTGTTACTACCAAATGCAGTACACCTGAATTTATATTTTGCGCATATGAGATCTTTTTTGGTTTTGTACACTCTGCTATTTCTGCTCCAACTATGCTCTTCCAGTTTAAAATAAGACGCATTTCGTTTCTGCTTATTCTATTCCTCATGCATTTCAATGCATAACTTTCTACTATAGACTTTAATTTCTTTTGGCCACTGCGCTTAAGCATTTTTTCACTTTAAACTAGATTTCTCCATGGTTATAACATAGTGTGATGGACATTGTTTATAAGCTTCCGGTAACTGTGTCGATAACGGAACCAGCCCACCACAGTAGATTTAATAAAACGACCTTATTAAAACTTTCACCCATCACTACATTTAGTTAGTTTATGACCTGCCTTTTTACAGTCAATAAACAATGTTTCTGAACCCTGCTGAATAACTACTACCCCATGGTAGAGTGACAGAATGGCTCGTCCCAAACGGTCATTTACAATGCGTTTAACTTTTTCTGTTAAGTTGCCTTCACTATCTACTACCTGGTTCGGATTACTTATGTGGAACTGGAAAATAGTATTGCAAAACAACTAGTAAGTAAGCTAGTTACGGGTAATGTTAATGAGGTATTTCTTAACCTAAGAGCCATACAAATATAGTAGCGAAATATCCTACGTTATAAAATCAATTTTTTGTTATTCTGTTGCTTTAGTTCATAGATTAAATTTCTGCATTCCAGCGTTACACGATGAAATAGTAGCTCTACTCCCGTCCTCACACCATAAAAAGCAGTATTTTTATGAAAAATCATGTTAAAATAGCACTTATCAGATAAATTGCAATTGTTCCATTTACCAAATTTTTGTGCCATTACCTTTATTCTATAATTAATTGGCCTCTCTTTGTTTTTAGTTAGAATTGGTTAAATTATCGTTAACCTGAGTGAGTTTTTGAACTAAATTTAAGATGTCATTTCAGTGTCAGCTACTCAGCTTGGTGGGCTCTTAAGTTAGATCTCTTGCAACTAACTTTTAACTACAAATATTTAAGAAATTTACTAAGCGGAAAAGGTAAAAAAAAATCCTGTGGTGCTGGCTTTGGTCCTATAATAGTTTGAATTGGCGCTGTAACAATTTGCTGATGCTTAGTTTAAGCGTAATTTGGCTGAACGTAGAGAAAATTTAAAAGGCATGCGGCCAGGGTAATTTAATGTAATGCCAATTTTCATTATTAGTGGGTCGAATAAGTGACATTGCAGAGTTGTTTCATTGTGAGGTGAGGAAGAGAGGTATAAATTTGCACAAAGCACTCTCAGGTAAAGTAATTGTATTATAAACTTTGTTGCGAAAATGTTCTGCTTTATATACAATCAAAGTCTCTCAATAGGATTAAGCTCAGGTGAGCATGGTGTTAAGTGTATAATCTCGATATTTTTAGGTGCCTTTAAATTTTTAACTTATGTTAACTAGCACAATCTATGACAAGAAAAGCTTCTTGTGTTCTTAAACATTACAACGTTTGTTCAAGAAATATATTCATGTAATCAGTGTTGACATTCAGTGCAAATAAGCTAGAACTCTCTCCATTTCTAGGGTTAACTGCACTGTAAAGATGAAAATTTTGTCTATTACTTTAACCTATGTTCCAACGTCCTTTTTAAACCAACCCGTGTCCAAAACTTTTAAATGTATGCAAACCGCGATTCATCAAAGATGAATAACTCTTATTTAGGCTACTTACCAATAGCTTCATTAAGTTTTTTAATGCAACATATTTTTATTACGACTATTATACTGTGCTTTTATCTTGTTCATTATGAATTAGCTTTGGAATATTTGCTGGAATTACAGCATTTAGCTTTTTTGCAACATATGCGTTATTTTGTGCTTTCTTTAGCATTTCTTTTGCTAGTTGCGCGACTTTTTTATCTAATAATTTGATTTTAACGCCATTTAAACCTTGCTATTTTACTTACTTCAGTATGATTCCTTTTTCATTATTATCTATCCGTTTCTTGTACAGTAGAAATTGGGATGAGTTGGAAATAACCCTGCTGCTATGGTAATGAAGTTGTTAAATTTTGTCAAGTGGCTTTTTTAGCTCTGCCCTCCAAGGCTTTTACTTGTAACGACCACTGTGCCTGCAATCTTATCGTGCCAAGTTTGGCAGCGCTTGTTGAAATTTGACCATGTGAAGCCCAAAAATAGTGGTGCAACCGACAATATGAAGGAAAAAAACCTCTTGGTTGCTTGTCTTAGGGTCATTTTTCTAAAGGCTTTTGCATCTACAACTCTAAGTCCAAGCAATAATTTCCCAGGTGTAGCAGCGAACTTTATCCACATATATGTAACATAGCTAAAGAGCATAATGAATTGAACTATTTGATTTAGGATCCATAATTTAATAAGTCTACTCTGTACTGTTTTTTCTTCTGCAGACAGTGGTACTTGCGTTTGATATTTTGCAACAATTTGGCTGAATGTTGTGCCATCTTCTGAATTTATAAAGAGATGATTTAAGGCTTGACTGAGAGACCCCAAGAATAACAAGAATAAAACGATAATAATAAAATCAAGCAGTACTGAAATATAGCGCCTAAGTCCTGTGACGTAGCATATACCATTTTCACCTTTTTTTACCCTTTGAATAATATTTATAGAAGAAAAAATAGAAAATAAACGATCGAAAAATTTGTGTAACATAATGCGCTTTCCAATATTTGAGTGCCCCTAGCCGGACTTGAACCAGCATGCTTTTGTAAGCAGCAGATTTTGAGTCTGCCGTGTCTACCATTCCACCACAGGGGCCTTTTTAATGGTATAGACAACACAGAATTAGTCAAATTTTTTTGCTTTTACATCTTTCAAATGGATACTAAGTATTCTACAATAATTGACAATTACTCTAGAAACTTAAAATGAATGAATTAGCTGGTCTTATCGATTCAACAAGTGTGGATAAGGAAATATGCAAATTACCCCATAATTTAGAGGCGGAACAAATGCTTATTGGTGCAATGATTCGTGATAATAGAATCTGTGATGTGGTTGAAGACACAATCACTGCAGAGAATTTCTATGATCCACTGCATCAAAGTATTTTCACTCAGATATCTAAAACCAGAAAGCACGGCATAATTGTCAATGAACTAAGCCTCAAAATGTTTTTTGAAAACGACCAAGCGTTCATCAAATGTGGTGGAGTTGAATATCTTGCAAAACTTGCAGCAAAGGCAAGTATCGTGCTTGATATCTATAGTTTGACTAGAATAATCCGCGATACTTACTTAAGAAGGTGCTTAATCAAGCTCGGACAGGAGATAGTTGGTGATAGTTATAACTATGACATCGAAAACTCTGCACAGGTGCAAATTGAACAAGCGATGACAAAGTTGTTCAACTTAGTAGTAAAAAAGCAAAGTGAGAAAACATATGTAAAACTTGCAAGTTCAGTTAAAGATGTAATTGAGAAAATCAGCACGCTGAAGAATAATCCAGAGGCACTAGGCATTACAACCGGACTTCAAGATCTAAATCAGCTCCTTGGTGGTTTGCAGAAGTCTGATTTGTTAATTCTTGCTGCAAGGCCTTCTATGGGCAAGACAGCATTAGCACTAAATATTGCGCTTAATGCTTGTAAACTCTTGCAAAAAAGAGTGGATAAACAACATTATGTAGCATTTTTTTCACTTGAAATGTCAGCAGAGCAATTGACTGCAAGATTGATCACCATAGACTCAGGAGTTAGCTATTATAGAGCATTGACTGGAAGGATTAGTGATTTTGAATTGCATGAATTCATCAATGCTAGTACAAAATTATCTGAATTACCTTTCATTATAGACGATACTCCTGCGTTATCAATCAGCGCTCTTCGTACTAGGATACGTTTATTATATCAGCTGTATAACGTAGAAGCGGTGTTTATTGATTATTTGCAGTTAATCAGAGGGACAACAAAGAGAAGTAATGAAAATAGAGTGCAAGAGATTTCAGAAGTGACACAAGGCTTAAAAGCAATTGCGAAGGAACTAAATATTCCTGTTGTTGCACTGTCGCAGCTCTCTCGTTCTGTTGAGCAGAGAGATGACAAAAAACCACAACTTGCTGATTTACGTGATTCAGGAAGCATAGAGCAAGATGCAGATATAGTAATGTTCCTTTATAGGGAAGAATATTACGAACTGAGAAAACAGCCAAGTGAGGGAAGCAATAAACATCGAGAGTGGCAAGAAAAAATGGAGAAAATTAGAAATGTTGCAGAGCTCATTATTGCAAAGCAAAGAAACGGGCCAATTGGCAGTGTAAAGTTATATTTTGACTCTAACCGAGGTGCATTTAAAGATTACACTGAAAGGTATAGTTTGTAGCTTTTAGCAGTCTTTTGCCAACATCTATCTTTACTATGATTTCTTGATTTATCAATGAACTGCATAAACATTATGATTTGATAAACAAGATTCAAGCAGCTCACAGAAATGCAAAACTACTTGATAAATACCTTGCCAGTTCATAGCACTGAAGCTGTTTATTTACCTTCTCTGTACAGATTAAATGACAAGAAAACTTAGTGTATCTGGTGTTTCATATTTAATTTTTGCACTATGTACATCCTATGTCTTTTTCATTGTTGTATATATTGTTAACTAGTGCTATAAGTTACGCCTACTTTGCGCTTAAAAAATATTAAAAAAGCCGGCGTTATAAAATAAATTAGTGAGTAGCTAGCTAGAGGGTTTTCTCTTGCTTGGTAAATTTCTTAATACTTATAGTTTAGATTGGTTAAGCTTTAAAAGCAGCTAAGTCGCGATTATTGAGTATTTAAAACATAAAAAAGCGCCATTTTTTTTACATAGATATTCACTAGGGCTCCTTTTTTCTCCTAATACAAACTCTCATTATTAGTGGGTTAAGTAAGTGACGTTGCAGAGTTGTTTAATTGCGGAGTGAGAAAGAGAGTTAATAAATTTACATAAAGCGCTCTTGAGCAAAGCAATTGTATTATAGACTTTATTACGCAAGGTGTTCTGTTTTATATACAACCAAAGTTTCTCAATATAATTGAGCTCGGGTGAGTGTGGTAGTAGGTATAATCTAAATATTTTTATGTATCTTTAAATTTTTAACTTATGTCAACTAGACAATCCATTTAAACCTTGCTATTTTGCTTACTTCAGTAAGGCTTCTTTTCTATTATTGTCTATCCATTCCTTGTATAGTGGAAATTAGTATTAGATATATACTTTTTTACTGCTTCGGCAAGCTTAATCACAACACCTATTCCAACTTTAACTAAAATTGGGAATAATAGTGCTGAACCTATAGCTAACAAAGAACCAGCTAAGATGCTTCCGGTGAATAAGCCACCTAGGCCCATAATGACTTTTAATGACTCGCTTATATTGCGATTGTGTAGATCTTAGGACGGGGGAGTTGTTATGAGAGCTGCAATTGACGACACTACAGAGATGCCATCAACAATTGTACCTATTATCAAAGTGAAAGACTGGTTAAGCCACCTTAGTACAAGCCTATTGAGATGCTTACTATAGCTCCTAATTATTGTTGCTATTTCTAACGTTATTAAATAATTTAAACTAAACATTTTGCTCCTCTTTATACTTACAGTTTTTTTTTGGTTTATTTTTTATTCTAAAATTCATATGGGTATTTTGTATGCTTAAACAATATATCAATCAGTTCATTTTATAAAACTGTTAGTTCTCGGCTTAGTACTGTTTATGCAGGTTCCAAGCAAGTGTCAAGCTAATCAGGTTATAGTAGGTAATGTAAAAAGACTAATTAGCGCTCTTTGTTATTAGTATCGTCTTCAGCAAAAGCTTCCTCCCACGTGCCTTGGGTTGCTGCACGGCTATATTCTGTTACTCTATTTTCAAAAAAGTTCGTATGTTCAACACCATTTAGTATTCCATCAAGCCACGGAAGGGGATTGTCATTAATATCATATATGGGCTTCAGGCCCAATTGCATTAACCGTCTATTTGCTATATAGCGTATGTAATTACGCACTTCTTCTGCAGATAGTCCTTCAACATCTCCTAAGTCAAAGGCAAGCTTTATGAATTCATCCTCAAGTCCAACGATAGTGCGGCATGCAGAGTATAGTTCCTCTTTGAACTCATCATTCCAAATTTCATTATTTTCTTTAATAAACGTGTTGAATAAATTGATAATTGAATTGGTATGTAAGGTTTCGTCACGTGCTGACCAGGCGATTATTTGTCCCATGCCTTTCATTTTTCCAAAGCGTTGAAAATTGAGCAAAATTGCAAATGATGCAAATAGCTGCAATCCTTCAGTAAATGCACCGAATACTGCCAGAGTTTTAGCCACATGTTTTTTATCGTGTTTTTTACTTTCCTCAAATTCTAGCATATATTCATATTTCTTTCTCATAGCGTCATATTTTAAAAATGCTTGATATTCACTTTCTGGCATACCAATTGTATCTAAGAGATAAGAATAGGCTGCAATGTGTATGGTTTCCATGTTGGAAAAGCTTGCGAGCATCATGCATATTTCTGTTGGTTTAAATATATTTGAATAATGCCTCATGTAGCAGTTATTTACTTCAATGTCTGCTTGAGTGAAGAACCTAAAAATCTGAGTCAGTAAATTTTTTTCCACATTCGAAAGTTTCGCTTTCCAATCCTTCACATCATCAGCAAGTGGAACTTCTTCGGGTATCCAATGTATTCTTTGCTGCTGTAACCAGGCATCATACGCCCAAGGGTAATTAAAAGGTTTATATATTGGATCTGCTTCTAACAATAACATAGAACACCTATTATTTTCTGAAGTAATATTATATTAAGCGATATCAAAAATCAGTCAATTTAACTTTTACAAAATTTGACGACAGGTGATTTATTAATGTATTGTAGCTTTAAGTGATTTGTCAATAGAGATGCGAGTGCTAATATTTTTTGTTTTGCTATTTTAGCAAGCTGTCGCACTATTTACAATCATGGAGCTCTAGGCATTAGTATTGAATTATGTAGCAAGATAAAAATAGGTGATGATAAAGAAAAAGTGGTTCACACTTTAGGATCACCAACATTGATATCTAAATTAGGTGAAAATATTTGGTACTATATCTCATATAAAATTAAACAGGTTAATTTCTTAGGGAATAGAAAGTATAGCAGTAAATCTCTGCGAATTTCATTCGATCAGGATAATAAAGTTACAAGTATAGAAGAAATTGACATTTTAGAGAGGTCTTTAGTTGTTGTTGATTGGAAATTTACTGACTGTGGAGTTTCTCTGTAAAAAATAAAATTTTACTGCGCATTACTAATGTCATTCCAGCGTATGACATACAACTTCAAGGATATTGTGATTTGATAGACCTGGTAGTTTATAGAAGTGCAAGAAATTGCTTAACGGGTTTTAATAGCCTTCTTACCATAGTATTGAAGCCTATTTGTTTATCTTTGATCTGTGTCAGATAACATGACAGAAAAGCTTAACGTATCTGGTGTGTCATGTTTAGTTTTTTGCGCTATGTACACCTCATGTCCTTTTATACATTGTCAGCTAGCACTGAGCGCTTAAAAAACATTAAAAGACGCCAAAATTGTAAAGTAGATAGTGGATAACTAGCTGTAACGGAGTTTCTTTTTCCTTATTTGCTAAATTTCTTAGCGCTTATAGTTTAGGTTAGTTGCGACTTAAAACCAGCTGAATTGTGTCATTAAGTGTTTGCACCAATTCCCACTGTGCAAGGAACGGATAGAAAATAGTAGAAAGGAGGCCATACTGAGTAAGTAAAACAGCAAAATTTAAATGGCATTGAAATCAAAATTATTGGATGAAAAAGTCGTGGAATCAGCAAAAGAAGTGCTGAAGGGAATGTAAAATAACGCATATGTTGTAAAAAAACCAAATGCTGTAATTGCAGCAAAAAAGCACAGTATATCAGCTGTGGAAAAATATATTGCATTTTAAGAACAGCATTAACTGCATAGATAAAGCACCTAAAACTTGGAAGAGAAGAAAATTTGTTTACTTCCCTTAACGTTATAGAAAAGCTAGATTGAATCAGAGTCAATTTGAACAAGTTGAAGTATGGATACAAGGGAACCTTAATATTACCGTTAAAGGAATAAGAATAAGAATCCAGGAAAAATTTATTTTGAATGTCAGCGAGTCTACAGTACACCTTAGAATATGCAAAAATGAAGTTTCGTATATTACGCCAGGACCAATTCACAATGAGCAAAATAGAGGCAGATAAGAAGAGTTAAAATAACTTAATAAGACTATTGGTACGCATCCTGAATAAGAGTTATTTTTCTTTGATAAATCGCAGTTTGGTACACATTAGAAAGTTGGATACGGGTGATTTGAAAAGGGCGTTA
>NZ_WQMO01000008.1 GCF_013366805.1 Wolbachia endosymbiont of Litomosoides brasiliensis | reverse complement strand
TTCATACAATCAGTGTTAACACCCGGCACAAACAAGCTAGAACCCTCCCTATTTCCAGAATTAGTTATATTGTAGAGATAAAAATTCTGTCTACCTAATTTTAACTTTAACCTGTGTTCTAATACTCTTTTTAAACCAACCGTGCCCAACTTTCGGATGTGTGCTAACCCGCAATTCATCAAAAAAAATAACTCTTGTTTAGGATGTTTACTAATAGTCTCATTTAGCTTTATCTTGTCATTGTGAACCAGCCTTAACGTAATATACGAAAACTTCATTTCTTGCATATTACAGTGTACTGTAGACTTGCTGACATTCAAGCCAAATTTTCCTGAATTTCTTACTCTCATCTCTTTAATAGTAATATTAGGGTTTTCTTGTATCTACATTTCAACTTGTCTTAGTTGACTTGATTCAATTCAGTTTTTCTACGATATTAAAGGAAAGTAAATAATTTTTCTTCTCTTTTAAGTTTAGGTGCTTTATCCATGCGGTTAGTGCTGTTTTTAAATATAACTTCGCTACGGCTGTCGTACTGTGCCTTTTTGCCGCAATTATAGCATTTAGTTTTTTTGCAACATATGCGTTATTTCGCACTTCCTTCAGCATTTCTTTTGCTGATTCCATGACTTTTTACCCAATAATTGTTGATTTCAATTTCATTCTTATCATGAATTGTACTAGTTGGTATAAGTCAAAAAATTTAAAGGTACCTAAAAACATTGAGATTATGTACTTGCCACCATACTTACCCGCGCTCAATCCTATTGAGGGATTTTGGTTGTATATAAAACAGAACATTTTGCATAACAAACTCTATAATACAATTGCTTTGCCTGAGAGCACTTTGTGCAAATTTATTACCTTTCCTTTTCTCACTCCGCAATCAAACAACCTTGCAATATCACTTATTGACCCATTAACAATGAAAATTAGTATAAGCAATCCCATTATATCATAATCAAAATCCTTCATTATGTACCCTAAAGCACAGCTTAAAACTTGACTGTTGTTTATGTTAAACGACCTTGTATTGCTAAAAGGATTGATTTTCAAAAAGAGTTTTTCTTAAGGTTATTTGTTATATCGTAAAGGCTTAAAGCCAGTTTAAAAACTCCCATGTTACTACTTCTAGCAAGATCTAACTAAAAAATTGTTTATGATACCCATGACTGTACTCTCTATAAAAGCTCACCATCATCGCACAATTTTTAACCAAGATGATTTATTTCATACTAATGCAACCCTTTGCATCCAATAGCTCTCTACATCCACTTAACAAGAGGTGGCATTGACATCATAATTGCATCCGGATTACCATCCGTCATTAAACCAAACTTTGTGCCACGGTCATACAACAGATTGAACTCTACATACCTACCGCGTTTTATTAATTGGGCTTCTCGTTGCTCTTTCGTCCAAGGCTTGTGCATATGTTGACGCACAACATGTAAATAAATTTCCAAAAAGTTTTTACCTACTGCTTTTGTAAACTCAAAATCATCTTCCCACCTACCGGAATTAAGATTATCGTAAAAGATTCCACCAATACCGCGTGGCTCTTTCCTGTGCCGTAAGAAAAAGTAGCTGTCACACTGCTTCTTGAATTTTGGATAATATTCAGCATCAAATTTATCACATGTTGTTTTGATTGATTCATGGATGTACTTATAATCTTCTTCGTTTTTATATGCTGGAGTAAAGTCCATTCCCCCACCGAACCATTGTTTTGATGTATACATCAACCTTGTGTTCATATGTGCTGCAGGAACAAGTGGCGATTGCATGTGAGACACTAAAGATATACCACTCGCCCAAAACTCTCCACTACTCTCACTTGCACCAGGAATTTCATTTATAACTGAATCTGCAAATTTTCCATATACCTCTGAAACGTTTACCCCCACCTTCTCAAAGATGTCACCATAGATAATTACAGATTCCCCACCTCCACCACCCGGACGATTCCATTTTCTTTTTTCGATTTTTGGACCTGTAGGTGACTGCCTTTCAATTAACAAGAAAGACTCAATAATTCTGTCTCTCAGCACACAGAACCATTCGAAAGCTTGTGTTTTCTGTTCTTTCATAATATTTCGCCACTAATACTAACTTAAAGAGATTTAAATGGTAATTATCTATCAAAGATGTTAATAAACCTATAATAATTAAACAAGTATAATGAAATATTTTTACATACACAATGAGTAAAAGGTACATAGATAGCAAAAAAGAGAACAGGGTTGACTTCATATTGAGGAATCACGGAATGTCAGTTATCATTATGGCAGTTATTATGTTCTTACCTCCAGTAGCAATATCAGTACTCTACTTTTTTGATATATATGATCAGCACACTAACATAGAGATTAACCTATTGGTTAGCACTCTCATGACTCTCTTTATAGTCTATAATGTAAAACATTATAGACACTTACTCAATATCATAGAATTTCAAAATGCAATATTTGCAAATGCTCTAAACCATAATACAGAATTTTGCCTTATTTTACACAAAAATGAAGATGTTGTTTATGCTGATGCAAGGTTCTATGAAAGATTTAAAGATCACATAGATAATGATATTACACTAGGCAAAATTCTTGAAGTAGGGGATATTTTAGAGAAAGACAAAAAAGCATTATATCATGCACTAAAGAACAACTCTTCTGTACAGGTGCGCATTGCCTTAAATAAGAAAAGTAGAATATCCAGCTTTCTTTTGCTTTGTGAACCAATACCAGATAATCCACAAATTGCTATAAGTAGTAATAAGATCTTAAATTTATCATTAGCACCAATAGCAAGACCACATGGATATTTCGTGTTGAAAGCAACACAAATGAACAAAGAACAGGTATACGAGGAGTTAATAGAAAAGCACAATATAGGAACTTACATTGCAAATACTAAGGGGGTAATTTTATCTGTAAATAAAAGGTTTTTAGACATATTTGAATTGAAAAAACTTGAAAAAGGCAGTTCAATTAATGATTTTATATTTCAATCTAAGTATAACAATGCAGCAGCTGATAATAACATTTTGTTTTTTACTGTAAGTGGTGTTCCATTTAAGGCTTATATGAGCACCGCTATGTTTTGTGATAAACATCATCATAGCTATACATATGGCCTCATTACACCAGTTGAATCAAACATTATTGATTACCAATTACATCCTTGTTTTGCAAATTCATCAATCGCTATTGCACAATGTGATGTAAACGGCAGTTTTATAAAGAAAAATACAGCACTGATAAAACTTGCAGGACCAGATAACAGTTCAATATTTACATTAATATCTGATGACTATCATATAAAAATACGTGAATACTTCTCGAGTAACAGGATAAACAATGCGTCCTTTGATGTGCAACTCAACAACAATGATAACATGAAAATATATTTCAATAAGTTTCTTCATAATAGAATGATGTTTATACTTTGTTATTTTGTTGACAATACTGAGCACAAAAACCTGGAGATAAAGCTTGAGCATTATCAAAAAATGCAAGCTATAGGTCAACTAGCAGGTGGCATTGCACATGATTTCAACAATATACTTACTGGAATAATAGGATTTTGTGACTTGCTTTTACTTCAGCATTCAGCTGGTGACCCATCTTTCGGGGATATAATACAAATACAGCAAAATGCAAAACGTGGATCAAATTTGGTTAAGCAATTGCTTGCTTTTTCAAGAAGGCAAACTATGCAACCAAAGATTATTGATGTAAATAGCACGATAGCTAATCTTTATGAAATGATAAAAAGATTAATAGGTGAAAACATAAAATTTACTACTTATTATGGTAGAGATCTAGGTATGGTTAGGGCTGACCAAGGGCAATTAGAGCAAGTTATACTTAACTTAGCAGTCAATGCTAGTGCTGCTATGGAAAAAGGAGGAGAGTTAACTATACGAACTTTTAATAAAAAGATTGATTCATTAAATTCTACACCTCAGGGTATGTTTTCTCCAGATAAGGAAGCAATTGAGCACGGGAATTACGTTATGATTGAAGTAATTGACACAGGATGTGGCATGGCAAGTGATACAGTTGAGAAGGTGTTTGATCCATTTTTTTCTACCAAAGATATTACCTCTGGTACAGGTCTTGGTCTCTCTACTGTATATGGTATTATCAAACAAACTGAAGGGTATATCTACGTTGCTAGTGAAGTAAATTGTGGAACTAAATTTAGCATATTTTTACCTATGGTTTACATATTAGATGAGAATCATAGAGATAAAGGTAGTAAAGAAATAAAGAAACCTGTAGTAAATGAAGTGAAAAATAACGGCATAATTTTATTAATTGAAGATGAAGACTCAGTAAGAGAGTTCACTACCAAAGCATTAAAAAGAAAAGGATTTGACGTAATAGAAGCTAGTATAGGCAGCAAAGCATTAGAAATAATAAGTAAAAAAAATCAACATATAGATCTAATAATCACTGATGTAATAATGCCAGAAGTCAGCGGTCCAGAGATAGTTAAAGAAGCTCTAATTCACAGACCAGATATTAACGTTATTTTTATTTCCGGGTACGCAGAAGATGCTTTTTTGAAGAACGACAACATTAATATAGAAGATTTTCACTTTCTACCAAAGCCATTTACTCTAAGTGAATTAGAAAATAAAGTTCAAAGTGTACTACATAAAGTAAAAAAAGCTGTTCAATTTTAGGCAACAAAAAAATTTTCTAACGCAAAAGCTTTTAGCATATATATAACAGAGTTATTTAACATATAGGATAAAGAACGTGAGCAAGGTTATTACAATAGTAAATCAAAAGGTAGAGTTGCAAAATCACAATTAGTATAAATTTATCGACAGCTTTTGCTGCTGTAGGAAAAAGTACTTTATTGACAGATCTTGATCCTTAAGGAAATGGCCAATATTAGCTAGAGAATTTCTTATTGTAGTAGAGAAGAGAAAAATATATATAAAATTATTACTAAGTAGCGAAAATAAACTGATAAGACTAGGAATTTTCAATATAAAAGAATGCATTAGAGAAAATACGTAATGAATTATGAGTACATAATTACTGATTGCCCTTCATTACTTAGCTTGCTTATTATCAATGCTTTACAGCTACCGATTCTATTATCGTTCCTTTCCAGTGTGAATTTCTTGTTCTGGAAGGGCTGAGTCATTTAGTTTAACTGTAGAGCTTACTAAAAAGAAATAACCCAAACCCTCTTCTGGCAATAGAAGTAATCTTGCTAACATGTATGACAGCGTAATAAACCTAGCAAACAGATTAAGAATGGCATTTGTTAATACCTAAATATAATACTAGTTCTCATTATTAATAAGTCAAATAAGCGACATTACAGAGTTGTTGAATTGCGGAGTGAAAAAGAGAGGTAATAAATTTGCACAAAGCATCCTAAAGCATTGTATCACAGACTTTATTACGCAAAATGCTCTGTCTTATATACAACAACAAAGTCTCTCAATAGTATTGGGCTCATGTGAGTATGGTGGCTGGTATATAATCTCGATCTTTCTAGGTACCTTTAAATTTTTGACTTATGCCAGATACCACAATTCATGACAAGATTTGTTCAAGAAATATAATTCATACAATCAGTGTTGACATTCAGCGTAAATAAGCTAAAATTCTCTCCATTCTAAGGCTTCTCTTGTTCTTAAATATTGTGATATAGGATTAACTGCACTGTTGTAGAGATAAAAATTTTGTTAACTTGTGCTTTAACACTCTTTTTAAACCATCCGTGTCCAACTTTTGAATGTGTGCTAAACCATGACCCATCAAAGATGAATAACTCTTGTTTAGGATACTTACCAATAATCTCATTAAGTTTTTTTAAAATTCTTCCTGTCTACCTTTATCTTGCTCATTGTAAATTGGTCTTGACGTAATATACGAAAACTTCATTCTTTGCATATTATGTGAAAATATTGGTATCAGCTACTTGATAACAACTTATTGAACAGTAACGGTGAGGTATAACAAATAAAGAAGGTTGGATAAAATGGTTAATAAAGTAAAGGCACTGAGGTTTAACTTAAAATAGCCTGACAAAATTTGTACCACGCTTCCAAATGCTGGCACCCAAGAGAGTAACACAACTGCATAGATCAGTGGATTTTTTATGATTCCTGGTGTTTTATGCTCGTTCTCTAATTTGTGGTACGATTTCCTGATAGAAATTGTTATTTTACCTAAGTACCAATTGACCATTCCACCAAGGCTTGATCCCAGCACCCCAAAAAGTAACGTAAGTAGTGGATTATAATATGACCTAAAATACAACATAGTATAAAATACAAAACCTCGGTGTATAGGTAAGATTAGAGATGATACTAAGTTGTCCGTAAACAACAGGAGATAATTTTCCATATAAATTTACCAGACCGTTGTACCATCTTCGCTGTCAGAAATTGTAACTCCCATCTGTTTTAATTGATCTCTTATTCTATCTGCAGCATCATAATCTTTATTTTGTTTTGCTACTTTTCTTAAATCCATCAATCTTTTTATCTCTTGATAACTTATACTAGTAGTAAACCACTCTTGATAGCTTGACCCAAGAAGACCGATGAATCTTGCGCTCTTAATAAAACTTCCAGTTAATTTGAGCTTCTCATTCTCATTATTTGTTTTATTAATTTTTGTAGCCATTTTATGCAATATAGCCAAAGCTTCAGGAATATTCAGGTCGTTTTTTAAAGCCTTTATAAAGTCTCTAGAAATTTCTGCACCACTTTTTTCGATGCTTGCTACATCTATGTCACGTAACAATCGATAAAATCTGTTTAAAGTTTCTCGCGATTCAGAAATAATATTTTCTGTCCAATCTAGTGGTTTTCTGTAATGAGTTTTAAGCAGTGCGCAACGTATTACTTCACCCTTTATTCCGCTCTCCAGTAAATCTCTTACCTTAACTATATTAAATAAAGATTTGCTCATTTTCTCTTCGTTTACCGTAAGAAACCCGTTATGCACCCAGTATCTTGCAAACATTGATCCAGCAAATGCAGATTTATTTTGTGCAATTTCATTTTCGTGATGAGGAAATTGCAAATCTATACCACCACCATGAATGTCAAAATCTTTGCCAAGATAAGCATGTGATATTGCTGAACATTCTATGTGCCACCCTGGTCTTCCTTTTCCCCATGGGCTATTCCAATAACTTGAAAGCTTGTAATCAGTGTCGTTCGCAGGCTTCCATAATACGAAATCTCCCGGATGTTTTTTATTTTCACCAACTTCAACCCTACTGCCATGTTCTAATTCATCAATTTTTTTTCCTGATAAAGCACCATACTCAGGATAAGACTCTATACTAAAGTACACATGTTTGTTGGATTCATAAGCGTGACCAGATTGCAATAAACATTCGACTAATTCAATAATATACTTTATATTTTCTGCTACTCTTGGCTCATGTGTTGGTTCTGCACAATTTATGCTTCTCATGTCTTCATGAAAAGCCCTAGTGTAATATGTGCTGATACTTTCTACACTGCTATTTTTTTCACTTGCTGCATTTATTATCTTATCATCAATGTCAGTTATATTACGCACGTAAGTGACTTTGCCATAACAAAATTTAAGCAGTTGAAATAACACATCGTAAACAACAATAGAACGTGCATTACCTATGTGTGCTGTATCATATACCGTTGGTCCGCAGACATACATTTTTACATGATCTTTATTAATCGGTATAAAAAGCTCTTTTTTTTTTGTTAAAGTGTTGTAAAGTCTAACCATATACAAAACTTTTTAAAAAAGAAAATGCTCCAAGTATGAGCTGTGGTCCTTTGACTAGTACAATAAAAGTAAGTAATAACCCACACAGTGATACTAAGACTCCCAAGACAGAGAAAAGTCCGTCTTTACTCATAATACCAAGTGAAATGAGAGTTGTGCCAATTGCAGGAATAAAGTTAGTTAAAGGCAGTGGAATAGCTATAGATAATGCACAGAATAGCATTATGAATGCCAAAACCTTTTCACCTGGTCCACAGAAAATAAAAGACATTCTTGGCCTCATGAACTTCTCTATTTTTTTTAATGCAGGGGAAGTTTTTTCTACCACAAGAGCTAGCGTTGAACGTTGAAATGACTTCCCTTCTAACCAGTGAGGCATCCAAGGAGAGTGAAAACCAAATAAAAGCTGCAGTGCAAATAAGATTAGAGGTATAGAGAGTATAGTTGTATAGCCAGGTGGAACCGGTATAGGCACAGATAGTGGCAAGGAAAAAATAATTATTAAAATACCAAAACCACGTTCTTGCAAAGCTGCTTTAATATCAAACAATGTCACTTTATCGCTATTAGCGTTATTGGTGCCTGCAACCTCTTTTAGAAGGTCAGACGCTAATTTTTTATTTTTGGCTAGTTTCTCACTTTTTTGCACAGCTACCCTTCAACAGAACTATTCCTTCTAATTAACACAATTATCGCCGCATTTCAACCTGATATTTTACTTCTCTTTAATTCTTTAGCCTAGTCTTTAAAAAGAATGATACGCACTGAAAGTGCGTATCATGAAGTATGAAGACGCTAACGATCTGGTTCATTAGACGATAACTTCTCTGAGTCCTTAAGCTCTTGTTTAAGATTTTTAATACCTTTTCCCAAGTCACCCATAACTTGTGGTAACCTACCTGCGCCAAACAGAACTAATATTATTATTAAGACTAGAAATAATTGCCATGGACCTAAACTCATTGTGTACCACCATTTAAAATGTTAATTTAGATATTAAAACCTGACTGAAGTCAAGTAATTATATCACCCCTTGTTTAATTATAGATCAAAATTTTTTAATGTTTAGTTCTATTTTACAATAATTTTAGATTAGATTACTTTCTAGCAGCAAATATACCATCAAGTAGAAATTCCTCACTTAATTGTTGGGTAAAAGGGAGTTCACTAAAGAACTTTGCTAATGTAGCATCTTTAGGCCTGTAATACATATCGACTAGAAACTCCCGACTGAATAATTCTACCATTTTTCATCACATAGATAAAATCTACAACTTTCAATGCTTCTTGCGGGTCATGAATTACCACCAGCATAGGAATGTTTTTGCTTCTAAAAAGAGACAATATACGTTGCCTTATTTGACACTTTAACAGTATATCTAAGTTAGAAAATGGTTCGTTGAGCAAAACAACACCAGGGTTTTGTGCATTACCCTTGCTATTGCAACCAATTGTTGCTGTCCTCCAGATAAAGCATTAGGATATATATCTTCATACTTTGCTATATTCAATAGTTCCAAAATCTCCAATGCAATGAGGTGCTTTTCTTTCTTAAAAGAACCGCAAATAGCAAAAGTTATATTCTCTATTACTATTTTGTGAGGAAACAATGCCGAATGCTGGAAGATCAATCTTACATTTCTATACTCCACAGCAATTGATGTGCTGCTGCTTGCAACTAGCTTATCATCTATAAAAATAGCTCCAGATTTTGGGCTTTCTATTCCCGCAATTAGTTTTACAATTGTCAACTTACCGCAACCTGAATACCCTAATAAACACGCAACTTTTTCTCTTTTTACTTTAATATTTATATTACTTAAAGCAAAGTCGCCTTAATTGCTATAAAAATAACTGATACCGTTAACTAATATTAACCTTTCAACTTAAACTGCGTTATTAAGTATAATAGCATTGTACTCAAGAAGTATACAAAAATGTTTTGTGCTTTCGTAAATTGGTTATGCAAGAGATCTAGGAAAACGCAGAGTTTTTTGCTATAACCTTGCATAAATAATAGAAACATGGGACTATAGCTCAGCAGGATAGAGCGTTGGATTCCTAATCCGAAGGTCGTGCGTTCAAGCCGCACTAGTCCCACCGTGGACTTATTTACAGAACTATTTGTAAAGTAGCAACGGAAGCAATATACTTACTTATATTCTAATTCGAGAATTTAATTTATGTGGTCGCTCCCGATAAAATCAATCAATAAATTTTATCACTTAAAGATGAGAAGCAAAGAAATTATTATTTCTGACATTGCTCTTATTCCGCTGTTTTCTATTAACAGTGCTCTTTTAGAGAAAGTTAAGCAATTTATAGTGATAGTACAATTAATGGCTTTTCAGCAAAAACTTAAGAATGTAAACCGTGAAATCGCACTATATATTTAAACTTTCCTGGTACAGCAAGTTCCTTACATAAAGCCAGCCTTACCCCAAAAGTGAGTGATAAAGTTACTACTATTTATTTATCTGATGGTGAGACGGCAAAAAAGGGTGATGTAGTGTTGAAGATAGAAAACCCTGGCAGAATTAAACAAGTTAAAAAGGCCAGGGGATTTTATTAAAGCAGCACGAAGTTGATATGATTCTTCGGTCAAGCTTAGTAAAAAAAGCTATAGAGCGCAAATATAAGTAGAAGTGGCATATTTTACTGTGTTACACAGTGCAAAAGTTGACCTAAAAAGGCCAGAATTAGATCTAGAAAATACTGCAGTTAAGCCTTCTATTGATAGCTGCACGATAAAACCCACACAAACCAAGGGGATTTTGTTAACACTGGTCAAAAAATAACTGACGTGATTAATTTTAATCAAGTGCTTGTAGTGTTATACGTTTAGGAAAGTGTAGTAATACCAATCCTCATTGTTAATGGATTAAATAATAACATTGCAGAGCTGTTCAATGCGCTCTCAAGTAAAGCATTGTATTATAGACTTTATTATGCAAAATATTCTGTTTTATATACAACCAAAGCCTCTCAATAGGATTAAGCTTGGATGAGCATAGTAGTAAGTATATAATCTCAATATTTTCAGGTACTTTTAAATTTTTTAACTTATACCAACTAGTACAATCCATGACAAGGAAGGCTCTCATGTTCTTAAATATTGTGATATTTGTTCAAGAAATATACTCATAAAATCAGTGTTGAGGTGCATTCACAGCATAAATAAGCTAGAATTTCCCCATTCTTAGGATTAACTGCGCTGTAGGCTAAAAATTTTGTTAACCTGTTTTAACGCTATTGATGAATGTGTGTTAAACCACGATTCATCAAAGAAAAACAACCCTTGTTCATGATACTCATACCAATTCCTATTGTATAAGGAACGGATAGACAATAATGGAAAAGAAGCCATGCTGAAGTAGATAAAATAACAAGGTTTAAATGGCGTTTGTGAAATCAAAAATCATTAAATAAAAAAGCCGTGGAATCAGCAAAAAAATGCTGAAGTAAAGTGTAAAACAGCACATATGCTGCAAAAAAAACTAAATGCCGTAACTGCAGCAAAAAAGCACAGTATAACGGACGTAGTAAAAATACGGTATACTTAGAGAACAACACTAAAATTTATTCATATATTTTTAACAAACAGTAAAATATGAGACCCTGAGAACTAAAAGATACCCTTGGAGCAAAAAATTTTTGCCCCAAGGCCCACATTTATCTAGAATCCATTCATTCCACCCATACTGCCCGCGCCCATATGAGATGAAGCGTTTTCTTCCTTGCTTGGTATATCAACTATCATAGACTCAGTAGTAATTAGCACACTTGCAACAGATATCGCTGTTTCAAAAGCAATGCGTACCACCTTTGCTGGATCAATAACACCGGCAGTAAACGCATTAGCATAATTCATAGCCTCAACGTTATATATAAGCTCTTTGTCATTTTGCTTAGTCAAATGATCAATTATAACAGCAGATTCAAGGCCAGCATTCTTAACTAATCTCTTAATTGGAGCACTAAGAACTTTCTTAATAATATTTATGCCTATCTGTTCTTCATCACTTCCAGCTCTTAGCTTGTCGAGAGCAGACGAAGCATAAAGAAGCGCAACCCCACCACCTGGAACTATGCCTTCTTCAATTGCAGCTCTTGTTGCATGTAGTGCATCCTCAACCCTATCTCTACGTTCTTTAACCTCTACTTCAGTTGCTCCACCGACTTTAAGCACAGCAACACCACCTGATAGTTTTGCTAAACGCTCCCTCAGCTTTTCTTTATCATAATCAGAAGTCGAGGTTTCAATTTGAGATTTGATCTGTTCGATTCTAGCTTTTACTCTGTCAGAGTCACTGTTTTCGCTAACAATTATGGTATTGTCTTTAGTAATTTTAACATTTTTAGCAGTACCAAGATCTTCAAGAGTTAGATCTTCCATCTTGATTCCAAGCTCATCTTTTATTACATGTTTGATACCAGTTAAAGCTGCTATGTCTTCAAGCATCTCTTTTCTTCTATCGCCAAAACCTGGAGCTTTCACTGCAGCAACCTTCAGACCACCACGCAATTTATTGATAACCAAAGTACTTAATGCTTCACCTTCAATATCTTCTGCAATAACAAGCAAAGGTCTACCAGACTTAACAACAGCTTCAAGAATAGGAAGCAATGGCTGTATAATGCTCAATTTTTTCTCTGTAACTAAGAGATATGGATCATCAAATTCTACAATCATTTTCTCATTACTTGTGATAAAGTATGGAGAAAGATAACCGCGATCAAACTGCATACCAGTAGTAAGCTCAACTTCTAACTCTTTTGAGCCCTTACTTTCTTCAACAGTAATCACACCTTCTTTCCCAACTTTTTTAACAGCATCAGCAATGCTATTACCAATATCCTTATCACCATTTGCAGAAATTATTGCAACTTGCGCTACCTCATCCATTTTTTCCAAAGGAATTGTGCGAGACATTGATGTAATTCCTTCTAATACTGCATCTTTTGCCTTTTGCATCCCGTTTTTAATGCCAACACGATCATTTCCAGCAGCAATTGACTTTAAAGCCTCCATTACCATGTTACTAGTTAGTATTGAGCACGTTGTTGTACCATCACCAACTTTATCATTACATTGAAAACAACTTTGAGCAAAGATGCTTGTTATTGCAGCATGTAACGGTTTTTCAGGCTTAATGCCCTTCATTACCTTATAACCATCTTTTGTAATTTCTGGTGCTCCATAGGGCTTATTAATCCCTACTGTTTTCCCTCTAGGTCCAGCAGTTATCGCTACCGTTGAGTCCACTATTACTGCAACTTCACGAAAAGCTTCTTGCAACTGCTCACCTGATACTACTACATTAGCCATTTTTATCACCTCTTGTTAATAAAAAACTTAGAAAACCATAAATAAAATTACTTACAATGCACTATATTGTGCTTTGCTTTTAATTTAGTAAAAATAAAAACTTCTACTTAACGATAGCAAGTATATCTGACTCCTTCATTACGATAAGCTTTTCATTACCGTGTTCTATTTCTGTACCAGCCCATTGGCGATAAAATACTTTATCACCAGCTTTCACAGTCAAAGCTATGCGTTCACCACTTGAATTGCGTGAACCTTCACCAATTGCTATAACTTCACCTTTAGTAGGTTTCTTCTCAGCACTTGATGGAAGTACAATCCCACCTTGCTTTTCTTCACTGATAGGCTTGATCAGAACACTATCATCCAATACACTTAAGCTTATACTTGACATTTGTTTTCCCTCTCAACAAATTAACTTATAAACTTATATATGCACTTGTAAGTTAGATTTCAAGGGCTGAAACTTGTAAAATATAATAAGAAGACGAGAAGTGCCCAATGCTGTATAGTAAAATTTGGATTTATTAGTAGAAATTTTATGGGTTATATACCATTGCCAAATCGTGGTGTAATAGTTTTATACGGGCCAGATACGAGGAGTTTCTTGCAAAGTGTTATAACAAATGATATCAATAAGTTGAATGGTCAAAAGGCTATTTATTCCTTATTGCTTAGCCCTCAGGGAAAATACCTATACGATTTTTTTCTTATTGAATATGGTAAATATATCCTCTTGGAATGTGAAAACTTATACTTGCAACAGATAATCGAGAAACTAGATTTGCTCAAAACTTATTTAAGAGTGAAGATTAAGAACATTAGTGCACTATATAGGGTTGGGGTTTTATTTAATACTAAGTCAACGGAGTGTAGCAATGAGTCACAGGTCATTTTTCAAGACCCAAGACACAAGTCGTTGGAAATGAGAATAATACACAAAAATGAAATAAAGGAACTAGTTGGAGATTCTACTCAGTATGAAAGAGTAAGAATCCAAAATCTTGTTCCAGATGGAGCGAAAGACATGGTGCAAAATTCGTCGTTTCCGCTACAATACTTAATCGATAAGGTAAATGGTATAAGCTTTAACAAGGGATGTTACATAGGTCAGGAAGTTGTAAGGCAAATGAGCAGACAAAAAATATTCAGAAAAAAGCTTTACCTTATTGAGGGGGATAACGTACTGCCCAATATTGGCACTAAAGTAACAAATGAAAATAATGAGGAAGTAGGAGAACTACGCTCTAGCACAGATAACATTGGGCTCGCATTACTCAACACCGGAAAAAGCCATGCAAACTTGCACGCTGATAGAGTTGGAGTATTTGTGCGTTAGGGTATTATGAGAGGAAAGCCTTAAAATAGCTGGAATCTAGTAAAAAGCATTTACAAGTTATGCAGCAAATAACGTGCTCTGAGGGAATATGTTAAAAATAATATCCATAACAGTGTCAGCTATTCGAATAACTGGAGAGGAGCTTACCTTCCAATTAGATGGAAGCACAGTTATAGACAGAGTATCAATTTTTACTTTGCAGTTTTTCATCATCATTATAATTGTAATAGTGGTTAAATTAAATAAACATGAAAATTTTCATGAAAAATTTTAAGAGTAAGAAAAATAAGCTGGAAGAGCTTAATGAAGAAATTAAGGATTAACAACCGTCGCCCAAGATAAATTTGTACATGAGCTTAAAAACATCACATATGACAGCGTACAGAAGTTCCACAATTTGCTTATTAGGAAGTTAAACTCTATCCTCAACAATATTCATTCTCAAAATGTCAATTTGCTGAAATCCAGCTTAGTTGAATACGCTATAGGTTCAAATTTTATTAAGGGAGAAACAGCTTTAATACATTCTCTCCTTAATTGTCACAGGAACACACAGTAATACTAATTCTTATTGTTAATAGGCCAAATAAGTGACATTGTAGAATTGTTTAATTGCAGAGGAGAGATAATAAACTTGTACAAAGCGCTCTCAAGCAAAGCAATTGTGTTACAGACTTTATTACGTAAAATGTTTTTTATATATAACTAAAATCCCTCAATAGGATTGAGCTCAGGTGAGTATGGTGGACAAGTATATAATCTCAATATTTTTAGGTACCTCTTTTTAACTTATTCTAACTAGCACAACCCATGACAAGAAAGGTTTCTCATGTTCTTTAATATTGCAACATTTGTTTAAGAAACACATTCATACAATTAGTACGAACATACTCGATACAAATAAGCTAGAGCTCTCTCCATTTCTAGGATTAACTGCACTGTAGAGCTAAAAATTTTATTACCCAGTTTTACTTTAACTTGTGTTCTAACGCCCCTTTTAAATCACCTATGTCCAACTTTCGAATGTGTGTTAAACCAGCAATTCATCAAGGAAAAATAACTCTTACTCAGGATATTTATACTAATTTCACTACTGGAGTAGATAAAGATAAAATAGCAAGGTTTAAATGATATTGAAATCAAAATTATTAATGAAAAAATCGTGGAATTAGCAAAAGAAATGCTGAAGGAAGTGCAAAATAATGCATATGTTGCAAAAAAACTAAATGCTGTAATTGCAGCAAAAAAGCACAGTACAACAGCTGTAGCCAAAATATGCTGCACTCCAAGAATAGTACTAACTGTATGAATAAAGCACCTAAAATTTGAAAGAGAAGAAAAATTGTTTATTTCCCCCTTCAACTTCATAAAAAAACTAGATTGAGTCAGAGTCAATTTGAACAAGTTGAAGTATAGATACAAGAAATTCTAATATTACCATTAAAGAAATGAGAGTAATGATCCAAGAAAAATTTAGCTTGAATGCCAGCGTCTACAGCACACTGTAATATGCAAAAAATAAAGTTTTCGTATGCTATGCTAAGACCAATTCACAATGGATAAGATATAAGGTAGACAGGAAAAATTAAAAAAAACTTAATAAGACTATTGGCAAGCATTCTGAACAAGAGCTATTTTTTCTTGATAAACTGCGGTTTGGCACACATTCGAAAGTTGGACACGAGTAGTTTAAAAAAGGAGTTAAAACACAAGTTAAAATAAAACTAGGCAGACAAAATCTTTGTCTCTACAGTGCAGCTATCATAGAAATGAAGAGAGTCCCAATCTTTTGTACCGAATGTTAACACTGATTATATGAATATATTTTTTGAACAAATGTTGCAATCATACTCGCCTGAGCTCAATCCTATTGATGGATTTTAGTTCTACACAAAAAAGAACATTTTGCGCAATAAAGTTTGCAACACAATTGCTTTGCTTTAGGGCGTTTTGTGCAAGTTTATTATCTCTCCTCTGCAATTAAACAATTCTACAATGTCACTTATTTGACCCATTAGCAATGAGAATTGGTATAACTTTGTTATTTTACGCTCTAGACTTTTGCAAAGTTCTAAAAGATTTACTATATTACCTCACTTTTGCTCTATCATTATCTTTTTGTACCACCTTATCTATTTTTGTCACTCTGCTGAACGGATATGAAATTTACTAAGAAAAAAAGAGGCAAAAGAATCCTATGGCAGAAGTCCACCCATTTTCTAATCTTGCAAATTGGTGTACTATACTGTATTAAACGCTTTACAAGCGCGTTTCAGCTTATATTACGTAAAACCTAGAAATGTGTGAAAATAAGGTACACATAGTGCAAAAAATTAAACAATAAGACACCAACTATGTGATACTTCATTGTTTAACCATATAGATTGAAGATAATTGAATACCTTCAGTGCTATGATCAAGTGGGCTGGTAAAATATGTCAAGTAATTTTTGCCGTTTAATTTATAGCAACATTTCTGTAGCTTGACTAATTGACCTTATTAACAAAGCTAACTAATATCTAAGTAAATTACCACATGAATATGGAAACTGACATAGTAGTAATAGGTGCAGGACCTGTTGGGATATTTACTGCTTTTCAAGCAGGAATGCTTGATATGAGATGTCATATAATAGATGTTTTAGATCAAGCGGGAGGGCAATGCACTGCTCTTTATCCAGAAAAACCAATATACGATATACCTGGCTATCCCGTAATTACTGCTCAAAAATTAGTTGAGCAATTAATGGAGCAGGCCTCACCATTTGAGCCTGTTTACCATTTAAGTCAAAGGGTGGAAGAAATTGCGAATAATGACGGCCAAGGTTTTACTGTAGTAACGAGCGCAGATACGAAAGTAAAATGCAAGGCTATTATCATTGCCGCAGGTAATGGAATGTTTGAACCTAACCGTCCACCCCTTAGCGGTATATTAGAATATGAAAATAAATCTGTATTTTATGACGTAAATAAAATTTCTGATTTTCAAGACAAAATCATAGTTGTTGCAGGAGGAGGCGATTCTGCAGCTGATTGGACCGTAGAACTCTCTAAAGTTGCAAAGAAAATTTATGTAGTACATCGAAGAAAAGAATTTCGTTGCACTCCTGAAATGAAAAATAAATTAAAATTACTTGAAAGCAGTGGAAGGATAGAACTTGTAGTGCCATATCAACTACACGAACTAGCGGGAAATGATGGGCAGTTGAATGGGGTGATAATAAAAAATATTACCTCTAAGGAAGAAAAAAAAATATTCGCTGATTTTTTACTACCGTTTTTTGGACTATCAATGGACTTGGGTCCAATAGGCAGTTGGGATATACAGTTAGAACATAGCCGTGTAGTTGTTGACCAGGCTACACTTAGAACCAGTAGAGATAGAATATATGCAATTGGAGATGTAGCTGCTTATTTAGGCAAACTAAAGCTGATATTAAATGGTTTTGCCGAGAGTGCCATGGCTTGTTATGACATATACAAAGTGATCCATAATTCTCCAGTTAATTTTCAATATTCAACTTCGAAGGGAGTGCGTGGGAAAAAAAGCAATTTACTTTAGGTAAAACTGCTGTATAGTAGCTTTATAGTTCTAATTTTATGATGAATATACCCAGCATAGAAAATTGTGATCTTTACGGTAAAGCTGTCTTACTCAGAGTTGACTTCAATGTTCCTATAAAGAATGGAAAAGTGTATGATGCCACTCGTGTTTTAAGGGCATTACCTACTATTCATCATTTGGTAAATGCTGGCGCAAAGGTTATTATTATATCACATTTAGGACGTCCAAGGGCCAAAGACGATAATCTTTCACTAAGAAATGTAGTTAAAACTTTATCACAGCTATTAAGCAAAGAGGTGAAATTTGTTGACGGTTGTATTGGTAAAAAAGTACAAAAAGCAGTGAATGCGATAGCTATAGGAGATATAATATTACTGGAAAATCTGAGATTTTATAAAGAAGAAGAGCAAAATGACGCAAATTTTGCCAAACAACTGGCAGCTCTAGCGGATATATATGTTAATGATGCATTTCCCTGCTCTCACAGAGCTCATGCTTCTATTTCACGTATTACAGAATTTTTACCTTCCTATGCAGGGTTATGCTTACAAGATGAGCTAAAACATCTTGAGAAGGCCGTATCATTTGACGCTAAACCTATTACTGCAATAGTTGGGGGAGCTAAAATATCAACTAAAATAAAAATGCTCATAAGATTAGCAGAAAAGGTTGATTACCTAGTTCTCGGTGGTGCAATTGCTAATAATTTTTTATTATTTTATAAAGTTAACATAGGCAAATCTTTCTTTCAAAATGGTATCAATGACCTTTTGCATGATGTTATTGAAATAGCAGATAAAAACAATTGCAAAATAGTTATACCTGAAGATGTTCTGGTTGCAGTAAACTCTGATTATAGCACTTGCATTTTAAGAAAAACTGAATCCGTTTTGGATAATGATGTAATTTTGGATATAGGCCCTCAAACTTTAAGCACAATAAGTAATATAATAGCAAGCAGCAAGGCTTTGCTATGCAATGGACCTATTGGTGTTTTTGAATATTCAGTTTTTGCAAATGGTACAATAAAGGTAATGAAAGCCATAAGCAACTTAACGCATAAAGGAAAATTAACCAGCGTAATAGGAGGAGGAGACAGTTTATCCGCAATAAATGCAGCAGGTCTTACCAATAAAGATTTTACATATGTTTCGGCTGGTGGAGGAGCATTTTTGAGTTGGCTCAGCGGCGACAAGATGCCAGGGGTTGCTGCGCTGCAATCTACGTTAGATTAAAACTTTTTTAAATTGTTGCTTATACCCAACTTTTTTATGAAGTTGTATTGCAGTTATGTTGAAGAGAGATAAACTATTTATGCTTAATAATACCGATAATAGGATTTCTTTATTTCATTGGTAGCAAACTCACGAACTAACTTTGAACCATTTTTCAAAACAGGTTCTCCAGGTCCAAATTACATCCCATTGTTTCTAGAGCCAACTAATCTTGATAGAGGAGTTGCTAAGAGCTTACTGAGGTTAGAACCGCATGCTGATAAGAAGAATTTCAGAATCTTGCTTGATTGTCTATAACATCAAGAGGGTAGTAAAAGAAATATATGATAAGCCTAATCATCAGGTAATTATACAGGATGCAGATTCAGAGTTATTTAAGGATGAACTGAATAAAATGGGATTGGATCGCATGCATTTCGCAGGTAGGTATGTTGAAGTTTAAGAAGATAAATGAGCAGTGCAATCTGGACAATAAATCCAGCGTAATAGATTAGATATAAAACTGCCTGGTATACATTTGGAATGAAATATTTAGGTAATATCAACTCTCATTTGTTAGTAGGTCAGATAAGCAACATTGCAGAGTTGTTTAATTGCGGAGTGAGAAAGGGAGATAATAAATTTAACAAAGCGCTCTCAAGCAAAGCAATTGTATTATAGACTTTTTTATACATAACCAAAGTCTCTACAACAAGGTTGAGCTAGGGTGAGTATGTGTGGGTAGGTATATAATCTCAATATCTTTATGTACTTTAAATTTTTTGACTTATGCCACTAGCCAATCCATGACAAGAAAGGCTTCCCATGTTCTTAAATATTGTAACATTTGTTTAAGAAATACACTCACACAATCAGTGTTAACATTCGGTGCAAATAAGCTAGAACTCTCTCCACTTCTATGGATTACCTGCACTGTAGAGATAAAAATTTCGCCTACTTCATTTTACTTTAACCCGTGTTCCAACGCACCTTTTAAACCGTCCATGCCAACTTTCAAATGTGTACCAAACCGCGATTTATCAAAGATAAATAACTCTTGTTCAGGCTACTTACCAATAGCTTCATTAAGTTTTTTTTAACTCTTTTTGCCTACCTTTATCTTCTTCATTAAGAATGGGTCCTAGCGTAATATACGAAAACCTAGTTTCCGCACATCACAGTGTGCCGTAGATTTGCTAACACTCAAACCAAATTTTTCTTGGATCATTACTTTCATTTCTTTAATGGTAAAATTAGAATTTTCTTGTATCCATGCTTCAACTTGTTCAAATTAACTCTGACTCAATCTAGTTTTTTTACGAAGTTGAAGGGAAAATAAATAATTTTTCTTCTCTTCTAAATTTTAGGCGTTTTACTCATGTATCCATGTAGTCAATGCCGTTCTTAAAATGCAACATATTTTTGTGCTTACACGTTATTTTACAGTTCCTTCAGCATTTCTTTTGCTGATTCCACGACTTTTTCATCTGATTCCATCCAACACCACTAAAACTTCGTTATTTTACTTATATGGCTCCTTTTCCACTATTGGAAATCCATTCCTTATACAGGAATTGGTATCAGATATCTACAGCTGCGTGGTTCTTTACGTTGTGTAGCTTGTTGCTCATATAAGCATGAGCAGAATACTGCCAGCTTCACGCGTGAAAAGGTTTTTCACAGTGACGGCAGTACCATAACATTTGACACTTGTGACTTCATTCCTGAGTCAAAAAAACTAACTGCACCTATGGGTTTTAACATTAGATTGCAAAATAGCAAAGCTTCATATGCTTTAGGTTAATATATTTCCTTGCTTTTTCCCACCCGACAAATTTCCTTGATCGTTTATTGCTTTGTACCCCAGTCTTTTTCAAATATTGCAAGCCCCTGTTCAGTAAGTGGATGATTAAATAATTGCCTAAGCACTTTTGCTGGCACAGTAATTGAATCAGCACCAAGTCTTGCAGCTTCTATTACATGCACTGGAGTCCTTACAGACGCAACGAGAATTTTAGTATCAAAGCCGTAATTAGAATATATAGTGCATATATCCTTTACTAGCAATAAGCCATCACAGCTTATATCATCAAGACGACCAACAAAAGGGGAAATAAAACAAGCACTGGCCTTAGCAGCAAGCAGTGCTTGTCCAGGAGAAAAACACAATGTTATATTAACAGGTATTTTATGTTCTGTCCACAACTTTTTACAAGAAATTAATCCTTCACGTGTAAGAGGCAATTTTACTACAATATTACTAGCAACTTTCGCTAACCTAAGGCCTTCTTTAATCATATCTTCATGGTTATTTGCAACAACTTCAACACTAACAGGTCCTGTTATAATAGAACATATTTCACTTATCAAATCTTCGTATTTATCCTTATATCCAGATTTTGCTATTAAAGAAGGGTTGGTTGTTATCCCATCAATGAACTCTTTCAGTCCTTTAATTTCATTTAAATCAACACTATCAAGAAAAATTTCCATATTAACCTTCCACGAAAAAATACCTGCAGAATCTTGTCGTCCTACTGCTTGACTTACAATCGTAAAAACTTCCCGAGTTATGATAGAATAAACATCAGCTTATTGACGTCACCCAAGCGTAACTGCACAAACATTAAGATATAAGAATAATTTATACTAAGAAAAAAGATGTCATTCAAGTAGCCTGACACACAATTCTATGAACATAGTATTTTGAGAGTAATCCTCCACCATGGTGATGTCATGCCGGCACCAGGACACGCAGTTGTACGAACTTCCTACGTTATAGGGATAAATACAAAATATTGGTGTCATCCCAGTGCTTAACACTGGGACCCAGTAATTTTGGTTGTAAGAAAAAAAGCACACCGAGCTGACAAGCACAAAAGCAAGCTGGTTTTACTTAAAATAAACATTTTTGATGAGACTGCACGAGGAAGCTAGATTTTCAGTGTCACACACTAAAATGAAACACCCTTCTGGTAAGCTCAAATTATAACGTTCATACAGTGTGCATCTGGGCATTGGAATGACAAAAAAAAAGAGCACCATGAACAAAAATCTTACAGCTACTTGAATAACAATTGACTTTCTGCTTGAAACAGCTAAGAAAGAAACTTACCATTAAGATAACTTACATATATACTAATTCTCTTATTTTTAAGTAATTCTTCATCATGAATCACATGATCAAAAATCTGAGCTTGATTTGTCATAATGTTGCAACTATTACTTGCAACTTCCAATATTCCATTATCAATCACAATCTTCTTTTCCATTTGGCTACAAGTTTTAATAGTGATTATACCAGGCAATAAATAAATTAAGTAAGGAGAATGGTGAGCTAAAATCACCAACTCCCCTTCGAACCCATTCACTGAAAGAGAAATTACCCCTTTGAATGAAATCTGATCATCAGGAGAGAAAAATTGCACTTTCATAACTCTTAATTTTTAGCTCCAACTTTAGTTCCAGACTTGATTAACTCAGCCTTTTTTGTTGCTTCATCTATATTTCCTACCATATAAAAAGCAGCCTCTGGCAAGTGGTCATACTTACCTTCAACAATTCCTTTAAAATTGGAAACAGTATCAGAAAGTGAAACAAATTTACCAGGCATACCAGTAAATACTTCTGCAACATGAAAAGGTTGAGAAAGAAACTTCTGAATTTTACGAGCTCTGTCAACAATAATTTTATCTTCATCAGATAGTTCATCCATGCCAAGTATGGCAATAATATCTTGCAATGACTTATAAGTTTGCAATATACGTTTCACCTCAGAAGTTACCTCATAATGCTCTTCACCAATGATTTCCGTAGACAAAGATTGAGAAGTTGAATCAAGTGGGTCAACGGCAGGATATATCCCCATTTCAGCTATTTGTCTTGACAATACTGTGGTTGCATCAAGGTGAGAGAATGTAGTTGCCGGAGCCGGATCAGTTAGATCATCTGCAGGAACATATATAGCTTGCACAGAAGTAATAGAGCCTGAAGTAGTCGAAGCTATTCTCTCTTGCATTATACCCATATCTGTTGCAAGGGTTGGTTGATAACCAACAGCTGAAGGTATTCTTCCAAGTAAAGCAGAAACCTCCGAACCAGCTTGTGTAAAACGGAAGACATTGTCCACAAAAAATAGAACGTCTTGGTTTTCACAGTCACGAAAATACTCTGCCATAGTTAGTGCTGTCAAAGCAACCCTAGCCCTTGCTCCAGGAGGCTCATTCATCTGACCATAAACCAAAACAGCTTGAGATTTTTCATGTTCATCTACATTTATTACATTTGAAGTGATCATCTCGTGATAAAGGTCATTACCCTCACGCGTTCTCTCTCCTACCCCGGCAAACACAGAAAACCCTTTATGAGCTTTTGCTATATTATTAATCAACTCCATTATCAGAACTGTTTTACCAACACCAGCTCCACCAAATAAGCCAATCTTCCCCCCTTTAAGGTAAGGCGCAAGAAGATCTATGACTTTTATTCCTGTAACCAAAACCTCTTCCTGTACTTTCTGTTCAATAAAACTTGGAGGCGCTCTGTGTATAGATTTTAAATCATACTTTCCTTTCAGTGGACCACATTCATCTATAAGCTCCCCAACAACATTAAAAATCCTTCCTAAAGTTGAACGTCCAACCGGAACTAATATTGGTGCACCTGTATCAACAAACTCGTCATTTCTTGAGATACCATTTGTGCTATCCATGGCAATACAACGGACTATATTATCACCTATATGCTGTGAAACCTCTAAAATTAGTTCTTTGCCTTTATATTTTAATTTGCTCTTTAAAGCATTAAATATTCTAGGTAGTTCGCCTTCAAATTTTAAATCAACAACTGCTTGAGTTACCCTAACCGCTCTACCTATATTCATTTCCTTATTTTTATCACCTAACACTATAATTTAACAAAAAAAAATTTTAAAGAACTCTGAAGAAAATAAATCCTATATTATTAATAGGAATTTTGCAACAACATTCGCTAATTACGCTTTATTATAAACAATGCAAACACATTCAATAACCAAGTAATAATAAATAGCACTAAACTAAGCGCATAAGCAGCAAGGGTTTGTACACTATTGAAACCCTGATCCCCTGTAAGTAATGTAGCGGTTTGCACAGTAATAGTAGTAACTGAATTAAGAGGATTAAAAGTCAAGTTCGAGTTGATTCCTACAGCCATCAGTACTATCATTGTTTCACCTATCACTCTTGAAATCGATAATAAAATTGCACTCAAAATTGTAGGCATTGCATAAGGTATTGTTATATGCCATATAGTTTCTGCTGGAGTTGCCCCCAACGCCATAAAGCCATAGCGCAAGCTTTTTGGTACGGACCTGATTGCATCCTCTAATAAAGAAATAATAAAAGGTAGAATCATTATCCCCACCGATAAACCAGCAACTAAGGCACTCTCCGAGTGTATATTAAAACCAAAAAAATTTGCTATTCGCTTTACAAAGGAAGATAAAAATACAACTGAGAAATACCCATACACAACTGTAGGAATAGCAGACAAAACCTGCAACGTCGTATTAACAATGTAACGTACTTTCTCACTCGCATATTCACTAATATATATCGCAGAAAATAAACCCAGCGGAACAGCAACTAGTATTGCTACAATAGTTATAACTAATGTACCAACCAAAAGCGGGGTTACACCAAAACATCCTACCTTTTCTTCATTAATAGTTACTACACTATGGCCCCATTTTAAGCAAAACAAGAACTCCGAAATAGATACCCTTTTAAAAAATTCAATAGATTGAGTAAGAATAGATAGCATTATAAATAAAGTGATAAAAAACGATATGGCTAGAGCCACAAATAACGTAAATTTGATTACCTTGCTTCTTTTACCCTTAAAAATAAAAGCAAACACGAAAGAAAGGAACGTTATGAAAACGAAAGTTATAAAGCAATTGTCACAGAGTATTAACAACCAAGTTAATACCCATACATAACTAAGGCATAAATAAAATTTAACCTTATCTACCTTCTGAAACTTATTAAAGCAAAATAAAAGAATTAGTAGTACAGGTATAGAAAAAAGGATTATTGTCAATAAATTCATCTACTCACATATCAAATCTTATTTTACGAGAACACAATTTTTAAGAGCATTCAATACATATAATGCAACCATCATTTGACAACAAAGCAAAACAATTTAAAATAACTAATTATACTTATAAAAATAATGAAGAGAACATTTCAACCAAAAAATTTGATAAGAAAACGCAGGCACGGCTTCCGTTCACGTATGGCAACAAGAGCTGGAAGGAAAATCCTCAATAGGCGTCGTTCACTAGGATGTAAAAAATTATGTGCATAATCAAGTTATCAAGCATAAAAAAAAAGATTTTTCATTCGCCTTTAAAAACAAACTAACGCTTAGTAGTCTTTTTTATCGTGGGCTTTATATATCGTTATATGCTATAAAAGAGAGAGAGCCTGAAAAGCACACTCACACCATTAGGGTAGGCATTGTTATTAGTAGAAAAGCTGGAAAAGCAACAAAAAGAAACAAAACCAAAAGAAGATTAAGAGTACTTACTAGAACTAACATTTTAGATATAAGTAATGTAGGGTACTACTACATAATATTAACTCATAAAAACATTATGCAAGCAAGTTATAAAAACTTACAGAAAGATATAACTATTTGCTTTAAAAAAATAAAATAAGAAAAAATCTCAATTAAGGTATTTACAACTATATTATTCATGATAACATAGGTAAAATTTTTAAAATTAATTAATAGGTGTGATGAACGATGGCGCACATAAAAGAGGTAAGTAATATAAGCTTTGGTGAGATGTATGGACCTTTGTTTCCCTCCAAAGAAAATGGAAAAGGAACATGGATAGATTGGAAAGCAGCATTCAAGCAACAAAAATTATTAGAGGCAGAAAGTAATGCAATGCTATTAGAAATCAGTCATTCTCTTTTAAAAGAGAATCAATTATATAAAGAGGAAGTAGGAACAAAGTTAGACAATATAATAAAAAACAATCAAGGAAATATAAGAAAAGGCAGGCAACTTTACTAAAGATCAGAAATTAAAAAAAACAAAGGAATTAAAATAAAAGTATGTTTACCACTTAACTAATAAAGAAATTTTTATAAACTTGGCAGCGACCTACTCTCCCTTTTCAAGTACCATCAGCGCTAAAAAGTTTCACTTCCGAGTTCGAGATGGGATCGGGTGTTTCATTTTTGCTATAACCACCAAGTTAATAAAAATCTCTTTCAATAAATTCACCCAATATTTAACACTGCATACACACATATAGAAAACAAACAAATAAATCAATCAGGCTATTAGTACTAGTTAGCTCCACATGTTACCATGCTTCCACATCTAGCCTATCAACGTGGTAGTCTCCCACGGCCTTAATTGGGAAATCTTTTTGAAGAGGGTTTCTTAGTTATATGCTTTCAGCAATTATCCCATCTATACATAGCTACCCAGCAATGCTATTGGCATAACAGCTGGTACACCAGAGGTATATCCATCTCGGTCCTCTCGTACTAGAGTCAGATCTTCTCAAATTTCCTTCACCCACGGCAGATAGAAACCGAACTGTCTCACGACGTTCTAAACCCAACTCACGTACCACTTTAATCGGCGAACAGCCGAACCCTTGGGACCTTCTCCAGCCCCAGGATGTGATGAGTCGACATCGAGGTGCCAAACGGTGTCGTCGATATGAACTCTTGAACACCATCAGCCTGTTATCCCCGGCGTACCTTTTATCCGTTGAGCGATGACCCTTCCATACAGAATCACCGGATCACTATGACCGACTTTCGTCTCTGCTTGGCCTATCAGCCTCGCAGTCAGGCAAGCTTATGCCATTATACTATCAAGCTGATTTCCGACCAGCCCTAGCTTACCTTCGCACGCCTCCGTTACCTTTTAGGAGGCGACCGCCCCAGTCAAACTACCCACCATACAATGTCCTAGTTCCAGATAATGGAACATAGTTAGGTATCAAAAGTGTAAAGGGTGGTATCTCAAGGTTGACTCCATTACAGCTAGCACCATAATTTCAAAGTCTCCCACCTATCCTGCACATCACATTTTTAATAGCAATATAAAGCTATAGTAAAGGTGCACGGGGTCTCTTCGTCTAACCGCGGGTACCCCGCATCTGCACGGGGAATTCAATTTCGCTGAATTGATGTTGGAGACAGTGGAGAAATCGTTACGCCATTCGTGCGGGTCGGAACTTACCCGACAAGGAATTTCGCTACCTTAGGACCGTCAGTGTTACGGCCGCCGTTTACTGGGGCTTCAATTTAGAGCTTACACCCCTCCTATTAACCTTCCAGCACCGGGCAGGCGTCAGACCCTATACTTCCACTTACGTGTTTGCAGAGTCCTGTGTTTTTAGTAAACAGTCGCCACTCCCTATTTTGTGCCACCTATTCATAGTTGCCTAAAAGCAGGTTACCCTTCTTCCGAAGTTACAGGTACAATTTGCCGAGTTCCTTCAACATCATTCTTTCAACACCTTAGTATACTCTACTCATCCACCAGTGTCGGTTTACGGTACGGCCTCACAAATATAAGTGCTATTTCCTGGAGCTCCTTTTAAGCACAGGTCAATCCAATAAGACCCATACAAATACAAAACTCGTCACACTTAAGAGGTTCAGGAATATTAACCTGATTGCCATCGACTACTCCTTTACGGACTCGCCTTAGGAACCGACTAACCCTACGCAGATTAACTTAACGTAGGAATCCTTAGATTTTTGGTGAGAGTGTTTTTCACACTCTTTTACGCTACTTATGTCAGCATTCTCACTTCTGATATCTCCAGCAGTTTTTACAAACCACCTTCATAGACTTACAGAACGCTCCGCTACCGCACTTATTGACCGCAATCAATAAGCACCCACATCTTCGGTATACAGCTTTAGCCCCGGTACATTTTCAGCGCAGAAAAACTTATTTAGACGAGTGAGCTGTTACGCTTTCTTTAAAGGATAGCTGCTTCCAAGCCAACCTCCTAGCTGTAATGGTTTTTCTACTTCCTTCCCCACTTAGCTGTAATTTTGGGACCTTAGATAGTGATCTGGGCTGTTTCCCTTTTCACCACGGACTTAGCACCCGCAGTGTGTCTGCTGTATAATCAATCATTGGTATTCGAAGTTTAGTTAGATTTGGTAAGACGGTGAGTCCCCCTAGTCTATCAAGCGCTCTACCCCCAATAACATACATACAACGCTCTACCTAAATAGATTTCGCGGAGAACCAGCTATTTCCAAGTTTGATTGGCCTTTCACCCCTAATCACAACTCATCCAATAATGTTGCAACATTAACTGGTTCGATCCTCCAGTGTGCTTTACCACACCTTCAATCTGGTCATGACTAGATCACTTGGTTTCGGGTCTAATCCATAAAACTAAAACGCCCTATTCAGACTCGCTTTCGCTATGCCTACACCTAACGGCTTAAGCTTGCTCCACAGATTAACTCGCTGACCCATTATGCAAAAGGTACGCTGTCACTCTAATGTAAATTAGCTATAAGATCACTCTCGTAGCAAAAACATAGAGCTCCAACTGTTTGTAAGCACTCGATTTCAGATTCTATTTCACTCCCCTCCCGGGGTTCTTTTCACCTTTCCCTCACGGTACTCATTCACTATCGGTCGTTAAGGAGTATTTAGGCTTGGAGGATGGTCCCCCCATATTCAAACAGGATTTCACGTGTCCCGCCCTACTCAAGGATTTAAAAACCTTTTACTTATACAGGACTATCACCTTCTATGGTTACTCTTCCCAGAGTATTCTAATTCTTATTCTTAAATCACTAGCCTTTTCCGCTTTCGCTCGTCACTACTAACAGAATCTCGGTTGATTTCTTTTCCTTTGGCTACTTAGATATTTCAGTTCACCAAGTTTGCTTTACACATCGACTTAAATATGTAATAACTAGCTTAACTAGCTGGGTTTTCCCATTCGGAAATCTGCGGATCAAAACCTGTTGACAATTCCCCGCAGCTTATCGCAGCCTGCCACGTCCTTCATCGCCTCTTAACGCCAAGGCATCCATCAAGTGCTCTTAATAATTTATTTATCCGGCTACATGCAGAATATGCAGAGTTAAATATTATTGAAATTAAATTGAGATTAAATTAATCTCTACCATAAAACTTGTCAAACATCTAAAAAATAAACTAACTTTTTATATATTAGAAATCAACAAATAATATGTCAATGCTTTTTTACACAAAATATTTACTTACGTTGGCAACGATAATATACTGTAACCCTAAGTAGGTAAAATTTTTAACCTAAGTTAAGTGACAAAGCAGCATTATATACAGCAGCGTTATATACAATGGAAATTAATGAAAAAAATATTTTGTAATATAAAATGCTTTAAAAATTGATTCTGCTCAAAAATGATAGTGAACATTAAGGGTATTTTTAAGGTATGAAAAGCAATTTATCTTTCGTAAGCATTATTTTAAATTTTATTTGCAAGTTAATCAGCATGTTTAACATTAAGAAGGCCAAACAATTCGCTGCAAATAAATACAGAGCTCTCCATAAGGAAATAACAGTATTTCTTAAAAAGTCCAAAAATCTATTAAGCACTAATATTGAAATCGGTTTATATCACTTCTACAAAGGCAACATCTCAGATGCAAAGTTACGATTTTGGTTAACCGGCATGTTCTACTCCAACTTACCTATAGTTTGGTACAATATCGGGAGGTGTCATTTTGCAATGGGGAATACTAGCAAAGCTTACACCTATTTAACAAAGACACTAAGGCTAGACAATAATTATGAAGAAGCGTCTTATTACATAAAAAAGATGATAAATCCAGCACCTATTATAAAATTACCTAAAAATATTATAAAACAATACTTTGATTACACTGGCGAACATTTTGTCGAGCATTGGCTAATCGCAAAACAATACAGAGGTCATGAACTTGTACACACAGTAATTACAAAAATTTTTAACGACTCCACTTCTGAACTTAACATACTTGATCTTGGCTGCGGAACTGGAATATGCGGTCACTTCTTAAAAATACACAACACTGGAAATCACATAACAGGAATTGACATTTCAAATAGAATGTTAAATATTGCTAGAGGGTGTTTTATAAAGGGCAAACCTGTTTATAACGAATTAATACACATAGAAATGACAGAGTTCCTTAAACAAGGGAGAAATCACCTATATGATGTGATTATTTTCGCTGAAGTGCTACATTATCTACATGATTTTAAAGTAGAACTGGAATTAGCAAAAAAATCTACAAGCAAAAAAGGGGCAATTGTATGTTTAATAAGAAGAAAGGAAGGCAAAGGTATTGACTTTGTAAATAAAGGAGACTACTTTCGTCACTCAGAAAGTTATGTTCAACATGTTGTAAAAGAAATAAATATGCAAATAAGTTATATGAGTTATTGTAAAATATATGGAAGTCAGGTCGATGGTATCTTGTTTGCATTACAGCATCCACAAAAAAAATCGAAAAGTCTAACTTAAAGCATTACTGTTGCTTGAAACAGTGTCTATGTACAATAAATATAGAGAGGAATTTATGAGTAATATTGCTATTAATCATGAAAAAAATGGCAAATTGACCGATTTTGGGAAAGCAGTTCTATCAGATAGATATTTAATAGAAAATGAAAGTTATCAAGATCTTTTCATACGCATTGCCAACTACTATTCTAATAACAAAGAGCATACACAACGCCTTTATGATTACATGAGCAACTTGTGGTTCATGCCTTCAACACCAATACTTAGTAATGGTGGCACCAACAGAGGATTGCCTATCTCTTGCTTTCTTAATGAAACTGAAGACAGTCTGCAGGGAATAGTTAATTTGTGGAATGAAAACGTTTGGCTCGCCGCACGTGGAGGAGGAATAGGGAGTTACTGGGGAAATCTACGTTCAATTGGCGAAAGTGTAAAAGGCAGTGGTAAAACATCAGGAATTGTACCATTTATCGTAGTACAAAATGCTCTAACGCTTGCAATTAGTCAAGGGTCCTTAAGAAGAGGAAGCTCAGCAGTCTATCTTCCTGTATCTCATCCAGAGATAGAAGAGTTTTTGGATATACGCAAACCAACAGGAGGAGACCCAAACCGCAAAGCATTAAATATACACCATGCTGTAACAGTAGATGACAAATTTATGCAAGCTGTTGAAAGCGATCTAGAATGGAACTTAATCAGCCCACATAATAACAAAGTTATCTCAACTGTCAAAGCACGTGATATATGGATTAAAATACTAACAGCAAGAATCGAGACTGGAGAGCCTTACATTATTTTTCTCGATGCAATAAATAACAACAAACCAGAGTCTTACAAAAGACTCAATTTAGATATCAAAATGTCAAACCTATGCAGTGAAATTACTTTAACTACAGGCTACGACCACCTAAATAAATCGCGTACTGCTGTGTGTTGTCTATCGTCAGTAAATCTTGAATACTATGAAGAATGGAAATACAACGAGCTCTTTATAGAAGACATAATGCGTTTTCTTGATAACGTACTAGAAGACTTTATAAATAAAGCACCAGATGAAATACAGCGAGCAAAGTATTCTGCAATGAGAGAGCGTAGTATTGGTCTTGGTGTAATGGGCTTTCATTCGTTTTTGCAAAGTAAAATGATTCCTTTTGAATCAGTAACAGCACAACAGTGGAACAAAAAGATATTCAAGTACTTACACAAGCAAGCAGATATGGTCTCCAAAAAATTAGCAGAAGAAAGGGGAGCATGTCTTGATGCTAAAGAAATCAATCTAATGGAAAGATTTACACATAAACTTGCTATCGCTCCAACTGCTTCAATTTCTATTATTGCAGGCAATACCTCCCCTGGAATCGAACCATATGCAGCAAACGTGTTCACACAAAAGACACTAACAGGTTCATTTGTAGTGCAAAATAAATTCTTGCAAAAACTATTAGCAAAAAAAAATAAAAACAATGATAAAACATGGTCTTCGATTTCGATAAATGAAGGTTCTGTGCAGCATTTAGATTTCCTTAACGAGCATGAAAAACTAACATTTAGAACAGCATACGAGCTTGATCAGAGGTGGATTATAGAACACGCAAGTGATAGAACCCCATATATTTGTCAGTCTCAATCAGTAAACTTGTTTTTACCTGCTAATATACATAAACGTTACTTGCACAAAATACATATGCTTGCTTGGAAAAAAGGTTTAAAGAGTTTATATTACTGTCGATCACAGTCAATGCAGAGAGCTGACAAGGTTTCTCATGACATATTCAAAAAAAGTGAAACATTGCAGCAAAGAACAGATATTGATTATGGTGAATGTTTATCATGTCAATAGATGCTACATAGAGATCCTTATGAATTTCTAAAGTCCATTTCAAAAGGCAAGTGCATAATGTGTCTTGACATGGGAGAAAAGAGAATAGGCATAGCGTTCAGTGATAAAACTCAGCTCATAGCTACAGCACATAGTATATACCACAGAAAAAATATAAGCAAAGATTTAGGTTGTCTAAACAGAATATTCAAAGAAAATGAAGCTGGATCAATAGTAATCGGGTTACCACTGGAAATAGATGGACAAAAAAGTGAATGGTGTGAAACCATAATCAAATTTGCAAACAAAATAATAAAAAAATATAAGGTAAGCATATATTTACAAGATGAAAGCCTGTCAACGTCTATTGTATCTCATGTGCTAAAGATTGCCGGGGTATCAACCACAAAATCAAAAAAAATAGATGATAAAATTTCCGCATGTATTATTTTACAACGAACGTTAGATAAGATAAATGCAATTAAATAGTTTTTCTCAAATTATTAAATTTTAAATCCCAATTAAATAATATGGCAACATTTCTTTACATAGCTTGCATCATATTCATTCATAGTTATACCAATTCTTGCCTCATAAGGAACGGATAGATAATAATGGAAAAGAAGCCATGCTAGCAGGTAAAATAAGCGACATTGCAGAGTTGTTTAATTGCGGAGTGAGAAAGAGGACAATAAACTTGCACAAAGCGCTTTCAAGTAAAGCGATTGTATTATAGGCTTTATTACGCAAAATGTTCTGTTTTATATATAACCACAGTCTCTCAATAAGAGAGAGCTCGGGTGAGCATGGTGACAAGTATATAATCCCGATATTTTTAGGTACCTTTAAATTTTTTGACTTATGCTAACTAGAGTAATCCATAACGAAAAAGAGTTCTCATGTTCCTAAATATTGGGACATCTGTTCAAGAAATATATTCATACAATCAGTGTTGATATTCGGTACAAATAAGCCAGAACTTTTCCCATTTCTAGGGTTAACTGCACTGTAGAGATGGAAATTTTGTCTACCTAATTTTACTTTAACCTGTTTCTAACGCCCTTTTTAAATCACCCGCATCCACTTTCAAATATGTGCCAAACCAAGATTCATCAAAGAAAAATAACCCTTGTTTATGATACTTACCAATAATCTCAATACTCACTGACATTCAAGCTAAATTTTTCCTAGATTCTTATTTCTCTAACGGTAATATTAGGGTTTCCTTGTATCCGTACTTTAACTTGTTCAAATTGCTCCTATTCAATCTAATTTTTCTACGGCGTTGAAGGGAGCAAACAATTTTTCTTTTCTTCCAATTTTAGGTGCTTTATCCATGCAGCCAGTGTTGTTCTTGAAATGTAATATATTTCTGCCACGGCTGTTATGCTGTGTTTTTTTCTGCAACACAGCATTTAGCTTTTTTGTAACATATGCGTTATTTCATACCTCTTTTAGTATTTCTTTTGCTAATTTCACGACTCTCTTATCCAATAATTTTGTGATTCAAACGTCATTTAAACCTCACTATTTTACTTACTCCAGTAAGGCCTCTTTTCCATTATTATCTATCCGTTCCTTACACAGAGGAATTAGTATAAAATTACAACCCCTCTTGTACATCCTAAGTTAGTGAAGATTTATGATTCTTATTTAACAAAAATTTTTTCTATTCCAGCTTCACTCAGAGAATATAAAGAAATTACCTTCTTAACTGTTCGAAAATTACATACAGATATTCATTTATACTCAGTTTAATATCAGTTGACATAGTGCCACTAATTAGAAATTCGATATTGCTTCTTTCATCTAGATCAATAATAGCCACCAGGTTTTACTCGTTCCCAGATCGAGATCTATTATCCTTATCACTTAAAAAACACTTAGCCAATAAACAAACACAAATAAGAATACCCAGACTATATCTACAAAGTGCCAATACCAAGAAGCAAATTCAAAGCACAAATGATCCTGAGGTGTAAATTGATCTTTCCGCGCTCTGAATAAACATACTAACAAGAATATCACTCCTATTATAACGTGTGCACAGTGAAAACCGGTAATCATATAAAAATTGGACGCATAAATCCCTGCTTCTTGTAAAGAGAAGCCAGCTTCATGATACTCTATTGCTTGTACTATTATAAAAAACACTCCAAGTAATATAGTTATGGACAGCATCTTAATCATATTCCTTTTATCATTATTGAACAAAGAGTGATGCGCCCAGGTAACCGTTGTACCAGAGAGTAATAACACTAACGTATTCATGAATGGTAGCGACCATGGATCAGGTGGTAAAATTCCCTCAGGAGGCCATTTAACTCTTTTTGTAGGAGAAAACGCTTCAAACAAAAAAACCGGGTCAAGCCAAGCTTTAAAGAATGAACAAAAGAACACTATAAAAAATATAACTTCTGAAAGGATAAATAAATACATTGCAAACTTGAGTCCATGCTTGACAACTGCAGTATGGCATTTATCATAAATGGCTTCTTTTACTACATCTCTCCACCAATAAAACAATACTCCTGACACTGCAGAGATTCCTAAAATTAAGCAAAATACCCCAGAAACCTGTTTATGGAGCGTGCAAACTAACCCAAGCACAAGAATAAGAATTGCTGCTGATATGGCAATTGGCCAAGGGCTTGGATCCACCAAATGAAAATCATGTTCTTTACTTTTCATACACTATCCTCAAAAACATGTATTAAGCATACAAATTAGCTTTAAATTATCAACTTTTCTTAGAAACCTAATCAAATTTGGGAAAATCATATGCGTTATCCCAAAAAACTAATTCAAATTAGTACTGATCTTAAATAAACTCAAGCATTCTGCTTCTCCCATTTTTCCTAATCATTTTGCAACACTCATCAACAATATCCTTATAAAGCAATGCACTCATACTCTTGCTGCTAAAAAAATCAAACCAGTCTTTGTATCTGCTATTTTTCTTGAATTCACCTTTCATACTATCAATTACAGTCTTATATACAAACACACGAGAATATAAAACTGTTATAGTCTCACAGGTATTATCATATGAGACGGATAAGAGAAAATTGATGAAGTTGAAACATGCAAAAGGTTTTTCCCCATTCTTTATACCATATAAAGCAAAATAGTGACTATACAGGAATCTGTTAGTGGCTATTAACCTCCGTACCTAGCAAGCAGGATCATGTTGCTATAGCTTTTTATCCTGGTGCGATAGTTAATATGGTACGAACATAATTACCTAAAAATAATGCATCCTGTTGAATATAGAACCTAAAACTCTCTCGATGTTTAAAGTATTATTCATTAGCTCAACATTAAAAGGGCAACTATCATACCCCTTAAGAAGTTTGACCATAACAGCTCCTAACACCAATTCTCATTGTTAATAAGTCAAATAAGCGACATTGCAGAGTTGTTTAATTGCGTGGTGAGAAAGAAGGTAATAAATTTGCATAAAGCGCTCTCAAGTAAAGCAATCGCATTATAGAGTTTACTACGCAAATGTTCTGTTTTATATACAACCAAAGCCCCTCAATAAGATTGAGCTCAGAAGCACTGTGGTAGGTATATAATCTTGACATTTTTAGGTACTTTAAATTTCTTGACTTATGCTAACTATAACAATACATGACAAGAAAAGCTTCTCATGTTCTTATAATAATTCCTACTGTACAAGAAGAAGGATAGACGATAATAGAAAAGAAGCCATATTGAAGTAAGTAAAATAGCGAGGTTTAAATGGAGTTGAAATCAAAATTATTGGATGAAAAAGCAGTGAAATTAGCAAAAGAAATGCTGAAGAAAGTGTGAAATTGCATATGTGTAAAAAAACTAAATACTGTAATTGCACCAAAAAAGCACAGTATAACAGCGTAGCAAGAACACGTTGCATTTCGGGAACAACACTAACTGCATGGATAAAGCACTAAAATTTAGAAGAGAAGAAAAATTGTTCACTCTCCTTCAACGTCGCAAAAGAACTAAATTGGTCAGAGTTAATTTGAATAAGTTGAAGCACAGATATAAGAAAACTCTAACATTATCATTTAAAGAAATGAGGATAAGAATTCAGGAAAAATTTGGCTTAATGTCAGAAAATTTACAGTGCACCGTAATATGCAAAAAATGAAGTTTTCATATGTTACGTCAAGACTAATTTACAATGAACAAGATAAAGGTAGACAGGAAGAGTTAAAAAAAACTTAATGAGACTATTGATAAGCCCATGAATAAGAATCGGTTTGGTACACATTCAAAAGTTAAACACGAGTGATTTAAAAAGGGTATTAGAGCATAGGTTAAAGCAAAATTAAGTAGACAAAATTTTTATTTCTACAACACAGTTAATTCTAGAAATGGAAAGAGCTTTAGCTTATTTGCATCGAATGTCAACATTAATTACATGAATATATTTCTTGAACAAATGTTGCAATATTTAAGAATACGAAAAGCCTTTCTTGTTATGAATTATACCAGTTGGCATAAGTCAAAAAATTTAAATGCACCTAAAAATACCAAGATTATATACCTATCACCATACTCACCCGAGTTTAATCCTATTGAGAGACTTTAGTCACACATAAAAGAGCATCTTGCATAATAAAGTCTATAATATAATTGCTTTGCTTGAGAGCGCTTTATGCAAATTTATTACCTTTCTTTCTCACTCCGCAATTAAACAACCCCGCAATGTCACTTACTTGACTCACTAACAATGAGAATTGGTATTACTTACTTCAGTAAGGCTTCTTTTCCATTATTATCTATCCGTTCCTTACACAGCGGGAATTAGTATTATCTGCAATAGTCAACAAAGTTCGAGTATAATCTGTTATATATAAAAAACCCTACTAAAGGTAGAATCTAAACTTTCCACAATCTAGCGTTGTTCATTAATTCAATATTGAAAGGATGCTCTCTAATCTTTTCAACAAGATTAGATAATTCTCTTATAGCTATACCATAGAACTCCCCTCCTGTTTCCTGTTGCACACTTCTTGAACCTCATAAATAAGAAAATTGCCATTAATGTAGTATAATTATTATGAAAAGCTAATTATACTTAATAATAAGCCAGCACACTAGTATTGAGCTATAAATCAAAAACTTTAGCAATCTAAACAAACTTTCCCATTATTTCGTATACCAAATTCTCTAGAAAGATCAAGAGATAAGTTCAAGTTTTCCCAAGAAAACCCACCATCCTTTCCTGATTCTTTACCAAAGTGTCCATAGCAGGCCGTGCGTTTATATATAGGACGGTTGAGTGATAAATGTTTAATGATACCCCTGGTTGACAAATCTATATCACTCTCAATAAGCCTCTTAATTCTTCTTTCATCTACCGTACTTGTACCAAACGTATCAATGTAAAACGAAGTAGGCTTTGACACACCAATTGCATAAGATAGCTGCACAAGACAGCGCTCAGCCAAACTTGCAAAGACAATATTTTTAGCAAGATATCTTGCCATATAAGCTGCAGATCTATCAACCTTTGTTGCGTCTTTTCCAGAAAATGCTCCACCACCATGTGGAATATAGCCTCCATAAGTATCAACCATAATCTTTCGTCCGGTTAATCCACAATCACCTACTGGTCCACCGATAACAAATCCACCAGCCGGATTAACCAAGAAATTTTCCTCGGCACACATCCAACCTTTAGGCAAAGAAGAAACCACGTAAGGATAAATTATTTCTTTTACTTTTAATTGATTCAGATCTTCAGGATGCTGTATTGAAACAATAATACTTTCAGCACGCACTGGAAGGTTATTCTCATACGCCAAAGTAATTTGCGATTTTGCATCCGGACCAAGTTTTGCTTCCTTAACCATACTCATGATGTTTTTCAGAATAGAGTGCGCATAAAAAATAGGCGCTGGCATGAGGGCTTCTGTTTCTATTGTTGCATAGCCATACATTATGCCCTGATCTCCAGCACCTTGACCTACCCCTACAACGATGTCGCTTGATTGTTCATGCAGCAATATATTTACTTTGACTTTTTCCCAATGGAAACCATCGTGCTCGTAACCAACGTCTTTTATTGTATCTCTTACAATACTTTCAATTCTGCTATTTGTAATGTTAGGCCCAAATACTTCCCCAGCTATAATAACATTATCTTTGGTAACTAAGGTCTCTATTGCAGTTCGTGAGAAAGGGTCAGTCAAAAGATATTCATCAAGTATTGCATCCGAAATTTGATCTGCTACTTTGTCTGGATGACCAGCCGCAACCGACTCACTAGTTATTAAATTTTCACGTAAACTCATGCTTTAGATTTGCTTATACAATAAAAGTTATTATAGGAAACCTAGCTAGTAACCACCAAATAGTGGGCCTGGGAAGAGTTGAACTTCCGACCTCACGCTTATCAGACGTGCGCTCTAACCACCTGAGCTACAAACCCCTAATTTATTCAAGCTGAAGCCTGTATATTATCTACAGGTACAATATCAATAAAAGTCCTTTTATTTACTGACTTTCTAAATCTAATCCAGCCTTCCACTTTAGCAAAAATCGTATGATCTTTACCCATACCAACATTTTTTCCAGGATGAAATTTTGTACCCCTTTGACGAACAATTATATTACCAGGAATAACTTTTCCGTTCTTTTTTACTCCTAACCTACGGCCTGCGGAATCTCTACCATTACAGGAACTACCACCTGATTTTTTAGTTGCCATATCTTACCCCTTATTCTTGAATAATTTCATTGATACGAAGAACAGTTATATACTGCCTATGACCAGTCTTTCTACGGTAATTCTTTCTTCTCTTCTTTTTAAAAACTATAATTTTTTCTCCTCTATGCTGCCCAAGCACTTCAGCCTTAACAGTAGCATTAGTTGAACAAGATAAACCGCTATCTAAAAAGTAAACTACTTTATCAATCTCTACCTCTTTTCCTTCCTCAACTTCCAATTTTTCTACTTTTATTACACTACCTTTTTTTACTAAATATTGCTTTCCACCCGTTTCAATTACTGCAAACATAACAAATACACACTTTCACTGCTAATTTTAATTGTAAAGGATATCATATAGGACGTCAAGACAAATTCCTCTTAAGCTACATCAAATACTTTCACTAATCATAAAAACTGCACCATGAGCTAAAAGCAACTCCATAAGTTCTTGGTGATTACACTCAGCAGCACAGTACAATGCTGTCTTGCCTTTATTATTTTCAACGTTAACGTCTGCGTTGTGTTTTAGTAGTATTTTTGCTACGTCAATCCTCTATCTTATAACAGCCCAGTGCAATGGAGCGTTACCATTCTTACATCAATTCCTACTGTACAAGGAACGGATAGATAATAATAGAAAAGAAGCATACTGAGGTAAGATAGCGAAGTTTAAATGGCGCTGAATCAAAGTTATTGGATGGAAAAGTTGTGGAATCAGCAAAAGAAGTGCTGAAGTAAAGTGCAAAACAACGCATACGTTGCAAACAAACTAAATGCCGCAACTGCAGCTTGAACGAGTTAAAGTATAGATACAAGAAAATCCAATATTACCATTAAAGAAGAATAAGAATCCAGGAAAAACTTGACTTGAACGTCAGCAAGTCTACAGTACACTCTAATACGTAAAAAATGAAGTTTTCCTATATTGAGACTATTGGCAAGTATCCTGAACAAGAGTTATTTCCCTTTGATAAATCACGGTTCGATACACATTCGAAAGTTGGACATGGGTAGTTTAAAAGGGCGTTAGAACACAGGTTAAAGTAAAATCAGGTAGATAATTTTTTCTCCACAGTGCAGTCAATTCCAGAAATGGAGGAAATTCTAGCTTGCTTGTACCTAATGTTAACACTAATTTTATGAATATATTTCTTGAACAAATATCATAATATTTAAGAACACAAGAACCCTTTTTTGTAATGGATTACTCTAGTTAGCATAAGTCAAAAATTTAAAGGTACCTAAAAATATCGAGATTATATACTTATCACCACTCTCATCAGATTTCAATCCTATTGAGAGACTTTGGTTGTATACAAAATAGAACACTTTGCGCAATTAAAGTCTATAGTACAATTTCTTTGCTTGAGGGTGCTTTGTGCAAACTTATTACCTCTCTTTCTCATCCCGCAATTAAACAACTCTGCAATGTCACTTATTTGACCTATTAATAATGAAAATTAGCATTAGGTGCTTTATCCATAATGAAACATATTTTTGCACGGCTGTTATACTGTACTTTTTTTTTGCTGCAATTACAGCACTTAGTTTGTTTGCAACATATGCGTTACTTTGCACTTTCTTCAGCACTTCTTTTGCCGATTCCACAACTTTTCCGTCCAATAACTTTGATTCAGCGCCATTTAAACTTCGCTATCTTACCTCAGTATGCCTCTTTTCCACTATTATCTATTCGTTCCCTGTACAGTGGGAATTAGCATAATCACTTAACTTTTCACTCAAAACCAAGTTCACAACATCAGGACTGGCTTTTCCTTTGGTAAGTTTCATGGCTTCACCGACAAAGAATCCGTATAGTTTTGTTTTACCACTTTTATATTCTTGAACCTTACCTCGGTTGTCATTGAAGATTTTGTTGATAATTTCTGATATTTGACCCTTATCGGTTATTTGCTTCAGGTCCTGCTCTTTTATAATTAAAGATGCTGGCTTGCCAGTTTCAAACATAATATCAAAAATTTGCTTACCAAGCTTAGCAGAGATCGTTTCATCAACAATAAAGTCCAAGAGTTCGGATAAGGCATCTGCTTTGATTGGGGAGCTTGTGATATCAATGCCTGCCTTATTTAAGCGACCAAAAAGCTCTACAGTTAGCCAAGTAACAGCAAGCTTTGAATCGTGCTTTTTTATCAATTCTTCAAAATAATTAGCAATTGCCTTATCAGAAGTGATGACATCAGCATCGTATTCGTTGATACCTAATTCTCCAATGTATCGCAGCTTTTTTTGATCTGGCAATTCGGGCAAAAATGACCTAATAGAATCGATTTTATCCTGAGTTATCTCAATAGGCAGTAAATCTGGTTCAGGAAAATATCTATAATCACTTACATTCTCTTTGCTTCGCATCACTTTTGTTTTCCCTGAAGCAACATCAAATAACAAGGTATCTTGACTTATTTCTCCCCCACTTTCCAAAATTCCAATTTGCCTTTGTATTTCATAATCTATAGCTTGCACAATATAACGTATTGAGTTCAGGTTTTTTATCTCGCAGCGGGTGCCGAATGTGTTACTGCCTTTTGGGCAAACAGAAACATTCGCATCACAACGAAGTGACCCCTTTTCCATATCACCATCACATGAGCCAATGTAACGCAAAACCTGCCTCAACTTTTTCATAAATTCGGCAGCTTCTGCAGATGACCGAAGATCCGGCCCCGAGACAATTTCCATTAAAGCAACCCCTGCACGATTTAAATCTATATAAGTTTTACTCTTTTTATGAATGCTCTTTCCTGCATCTTGCTCTAGATGAATTCTAGTGATTCTTATTTCTTTCTCATTATTATTGATAAATATTTTACCATTTTTAACTATTGGCTCAAAAAACTGAGTTATTTGATAACCTTGTGGCAAATCTGGGTAAAAGTAATTTTTCCGATCAAAGTAAGAGCTCTTGTTAATTTCTGCAGAAAGCGCAAGACCAGTGCGTATCGCCTGCTCTATAGAGTGGTAGTTCAGTATTGGTAGTGTACCTGGCATTGCCGCATCAACCAGAGAAACTTGAGTGTTATGTTCAGCACCAAATTCAGTTGATGAGCTAGAAAATAGCTTTGTCTTAGAGGAAACTTGAGCATGCACCTCAAGCCCAATTACTACTTCCCAACCCCTTTTTATCATGCATTTAATTCAAATTATAATCCTAACATTCTGCAAAATTAGCACAACAAGTCAAAACAAAACTCATGCTTTTATATTTTATCTTAACTTTTCAACCCATAGTTAAGCGCAATGTATACTAAAAATACAAAAAATCACTTAACAAACCTCGGCAGTCCCTTTGATCATAGCAGTGAAGTACTTAGTTATCTTCAATCTGTGCAGATTAAACAAAGAAATACTCCATAGTTGAAATCTTGTGTTTAATCTTCTGCATTATTATATGTACGCCTTATGCCTTTACAACATTTCCTAGATTTTTACCCACATAAGCCGAACGCGTTTACAAAGTGTTTAAGACAGTATAAAACGCCAATTTATAGGATTAGAGAGTAGCAATTCCTACCACGTGATTTCTTTCACCTTTTTTCCGCTCAGTAAATTTCCTAAATTTTATGACTAAAGGCTAGTTGCAATAAAAAGCAGTTAAATCACAGTTATTAAGTGTTTTAAACATAAAAAAACCCAATGTTTTTTAACCAAGGTTTCTTCTGCTTTTTTTTCCACTTGGTAAATTTTTCAAATATTTTTACTACCATCGTTCCGCTGTTTGTTAGTGAGATTTAAAGATACCGCGAACAAATCGTGGTAACGATGAGGGAGAGCAGCTGATAAACTGCTATTTCAGATTTGCATGGCACTATTATAAAACAAACCAGTACCATATTTAACAGGGAGATTGGAACAAGGGATATTAAGAACTTCATACCAACCCTCACTATTAATCAGTTAAATAAGTGACATTGCAGAGTTATTTAATTGCGGAGTGGAGAAAGAAGGTAATAAATAGGATTGAGCTCAGGTGAGTATAGCATCAGGCATACAACCCCGATGTTTTTAGGTGCCTTTAAATTTTCTGATTTATGCCAACTAGTACAATCCATACAAGAGAGGCTTCTCGTGTTCTTAAATATTGCGATATTTATTCAAGAAATATATTCATACGGTTAGTGTTGACATTCGGTGCAAATAAGCTAGAATTCTCTCCATTTTTAGAATTAACTGCACTGTAGAGATAAAAATTCTGTTTACCTGATTTTACCTTAACCTGTTCCTAACTCCCTTTAAAACCCGCGTCCAACTCTCGGATGTGTACTAAACTGCAATTCATCAAAGAAAAATAACTCTTGTTCAGTATACTTATCAATAGTCTCACCAAGTTTTTTTTAACTCTTCCTATCTACCTTCATCCTGTTCATTACAAACTGGTCTTGACGTAATATACGAAAACTTCATTTTCTGCATATCAAGGCATGCTATAGATTTGCTGACACTCAAGCCAAATTTTTCTCGATTCTTATTTCTCATACCAATTCGCACTGCAAAAGTAATGGATAGACAATAATGGAAAAAGAAACTATGTCAAAGTAAGTAAAATAAAGAGGTTTAAACGTCATTGAAACCAAAATTGTTGGATGAAAAAGTCGTGGAATCAGCAAAAGAAATGCTGAAGAAAGTGCAAAATGCATAAGCTGCAAAAAAAATTAAATGCTGTAATTGTAGCAAAAAGCACAGTATAATAGCCGTAGCAAAAATATGTTTCATTTCAAGAACGGCACTAACTGCATGGATAAAGCACCTAATAATTTGGAAGAGAAGAAAAATCGTTCACTCTCCCTCAACACCGTAGAAAAATTAGATTGAATCAGAGTCAACCTGAACAAGTTGAAGTACAGGTACAAGAAAAACCCTAACATTACCATTAAAGAAATGAGATAAGAATCCAGGAAAAATTTAGCCTGAATGTCAGCAAGTCTACAGCACACTGTAACATGCAAAAAATGAAGCTTTCGTATATTGAGACTATTGGTAAGCATCCTAAACAAGAGTTATTTTTCTTTGATGAATCATGGTTGGACACGGATGTTTAAAAGGGCGTTAGAATACAGATTAAAGTAAAATTAGGTAGACAAATTTTTATCCCCTACAGGCCGTTAATCCTAGAAATGGAGAGAGTTCTAGCTTATTTGCACCAAATGTCAACACTAACCGTATGAATATATTTCTTGAATAAATATCGCAATATTTAAGAACACGAGAAGCCTCTCTTGTATGGATTGTACTAGTTGGCATAAATCAGAAAATTTAAAGGTACCTAAAAATATCAAGATTATGTACCTACTACCATATTCACCAGAGCTTAACCCCATTAAGAGACTCTCTAGTTATAAAAATAGAACGTCTTATGCAACAAAGTCTATAATAGAATTGCTTTGCTTGAGAGCGCTTTGTGCAAATTTACTACCTCTCTTTCTCACTCCGCAATTAAACAACCCTGCAATGTCACTTATTTAATATATTAATAATGAGAATTAGTATTACTGTTTGGATAATTATGTGTTATAAGATCTTACCCGTTTAAAATAAAGTCTAGTGTCACTTCACGCTAAATGTGGTGGTATCCAATGGGTAAGTCGGTTATAGGGCTGCATTTACATGCAGCACACATTGCGCTATCTGCTATTGACCTAAAGAGTGAACTATTTTTATAGGAACTACCATCCGCCACATCAGCCATAATTATTTTGCCTTGATTGAATAACAATAAGTTAATTTTTACACTAAAATCTTCTTTGCAAGCTATGCTTCCAGAAATGCTCCAGCATTTTGTGAGCTTGTCTCTTACAGAGACGATAACTTTTGCTACGACTAACTCACTCTCTTTATTATCGATACTTTTTTTGCTTTCTACCCACTTTTTGTCTCTCTAGGCTTTGCAACATCTCTTGATTTTTCATTTATACGCTCTTTTTCTTCTTGGAACCGGAGTAGATTCTTCACCTTTGTCAATAGCGACTTCTTCTTACATTTCAATAATTTGTATGGGCTTTTGCTGAAAGTAATGAAAAAAGCAAAAGGCAACCTAAGGATAGAAAAGGAACATAGTTAGAACAAAGAAAACGCATATGTTGAAATCTATTTTACTAATTTAAAGCCAATATATTTTAGTTAGTTCACTGTGAAATACCATACCACCAAAGTAAACAACAGGCCCTAGTGTGCAAAACTACTATAGCTAACTTAAGCTTGCAGTAGCTAGCACCTTGTTAGCACAAACTACTCGACTTTAGAAATATGAAATTACTGTCGGAAAGCAAGTTAGGCATAAAGCTTAGTATATTTTCTTTTTGCCAGATAAAATAAATGTGCTGCTACAAATAAGCAGATGCTTAACATTGATGCATAGGAAAACTTAAGAGCCAAGTCTCTGATACATATTGATAAGCACTTGTCTACAGAAAATTTGTACAATAGCCCAAAATACATAACTGTACTATCAATTACTGATACTGTGATTAAAGTAATGAAATTTGTTATGTGGAACCCAAACTTGGATTCCAATTTTTCAAAAAAGATTATACTCGAAAAGAGGGATACTAAAACTGCAGTGTATGAAGTTAATATCATCAAGCTAAAATCCTGCCACTTAAGAATACAACATAATAACGTGCATGTTATTAGGCCATACATAGCTTTTCTCTTACCATAAAACTCAACTATTAAATTTACAACTAAAGCAGCCACTGTAACTAAGGCAGCGCATATTATCAACTTATTTAAATTGTTGAGCAAAGAAAGACTAATAAATAAAACAATTAATAAAATAGACATAATTACCCACCCCAATATAGCAATATACATTTATTCTAAGTAAACATCACACATAGTGAAAGAATTATTTAGCATAATCAAAAAATATTTAAACTAGCATAACATAATCCTAAGTCTTTTAAATCTACTTTTAAAACATCCCTGATATTTAGAACTTTCTCGTCTGTCACTTTACCAATACACGAATAGACTACACCTTTAAATAATTGTTCAAACCTCCTCTGGTTCTGTGGTGCGATAGTAACTAAAATTCTACTTTGCGATTCAGAAAACATTATTATTTTGTTTATCGTATCCGCATTTTGTGTTTTCCCTACTGGCACCAGTGAAAAATCAATTTCGGCACCTAGATTCCCTGCAATTAGCGATTTTGCTAAAGCAATAGCCAGCCCTCCTAGGTTTGGTGCAATTGCAGAAGCAACGATGCCTTCTCTTACTGCATAGTTGAAACGCTCGTATAACTTTCTGGCGTTCTTTGCATCAACTTTTGGTACATTGTTGGTGTTTATTCCACTATATAATTGATATTCAGATCTACCAAGTTCATCGCCGGTTGTACCGAGCACATATATCAAGTCCCCTGGCATTTTCACGTCAAGCGATACTGCATTTTCAATATTTTCTATAATCCCAACTGCTGAGATGAGCAATGAAGGTGGTGCAGAGATTATCACTTCCTTACCATTTTCAGCATGGCCTTTAAAGTCGTTAAACATACTATCTTTTCCAGATATAAATGGTGTTTTAAATGCGGTTGCGTAATCATAACAAGCCTTTGCAGCTCTTTTTAGTTGCCACAGCCTTTCTGGATTGTAAGCATCACACCAGCAAAAATTGTCAAGCAACGCTAGATGGTCTATATTTCCTCCTGCGGCTATATAGTTACGTATGGCAGTGTCAATTGCACATGCTGCCATATGATAAGTGTCAATCTCTCCATAACTTGAGCCAAACCCTTGAGATTTCACAACACCTTTGCTTGAAGAAAGAATTGGCCTTAAGACAACAGCTTCACTGCATACTCTTCCCTTGCCCTGTAATGGTTTTAACACTGAAGACCCTTGAACTTCATGGTCATATTGCACCACTATGAACTCTTTGCTGCATATATTCGGTCTGCTTAGCATCTCTTTTAGTTCAACTTCCGGGCTCAGTGTTATTCCAGCGCATAACGTTGGAGTAGCAGTAATTTGCCCAGACCACGGCTTTGTTTTTAAGTGCATCTTAGGATTACCGTCATGCAGAAACTCAGTTTCAATATTCATTATTGGTGGGATGGAAGGGATTCGAACTATCAACACACCTGTATTATTGAACTCTCCGATCACGCTGACCTCCACATCATGCTTTTCCATGATTTGCTTAAGCATAGGTAGATTTTTTTCTGGCACCGCTAAGGTCATTCTCTCTTGTGATTCTGATATCCATATTTCCCATGGAGCCATACCATCACTTTTAAGTAGAATCTTGCTTAAATCAACCTCAAATCCATCCTTTCCCATTTCACCAACGGACGATGATAGGCCACCTGCCCCGTTATCTGTTATCGCATTGTAAAGACCGAGGTCTCTTGCTTCTATGACAGCATTGGATAATTTTTTTTGTGTTATGGGATCTCCAATTTGCACGACTGTTGAGGTGCTATTTCCTGACAACGCCTCTGAAGAGAGCGTTGCACCATGAATTCCATCCCTTCCAACTCTCCCCCCGATAATTACGATCTTATCGCCATTTTGGGGCTTTTTAACATGTGAAGGTACATTGTTTATATTGCGCGGAATAATTCCTACGCTTCCAACAAAGACTAATGGTTTTCCACAAAATCTGTCGTCAAAATATATCGATCCAAGTTGTGTTGGAATGCCAGAGCAATTACCAGCAATATTAACGCCGTGAATCACCTCTTTCATAATATATTTTGGTGGCAAAATTTCATCAGCACGCTCTTTGTCCCTATAAAATTTGCCTTTTGCTTCTTTGGCAAAGCAAAAATAGTAAGTATTCATTATAGGCTCTGCACCTTTGCCAAAACCCACTATATCACGATTAACTCCAAGCACTCCAGTCATTGCTCCACCAAATGGATCAAGAGCTGAAGGGCTATTGTGAGTTTCAACTTTATCTACAATCAGGTAATCGTCATCAAAAATTATTCCTCCTGCATTATCGGAAAAAACTGACACGCATATGTTAGAGTTTATCTCATGCGTTGCACGCTTAATATAATGCGCATACAAGCCGTCTTTTATTTCATCAATTGGAGAGCAGAAGATATTGTGCTTGCAGTGTTCAGACCAAGCCTGTGCTAGAGACTCAAGTTCAATATCATATGGGTTTCTACCGAGTTTGTTGAAATAATCCCTTATGGCTTTCATTGCTACGAGAGAAAGTCCTAAGGTGCCATTACCATTGATTCCACCTCTACTGATTTTTTCAAGCTCTTGATCACTTATATTAAGGTTAACAGGCTTAGCTCTAACCTCCATGCAACGTGTTTTAGTATGTAAATGTTGTAATTTACAGGCAGTTTGCATAGAAGGTGGTGTCATTTCAGCACTTGATACTGGAATCCAGTTTTCATTATGCAATTGCTTAGTTCCAGTTAAGTTTTTTAGATCCCAGTGTCTTGGTGCTGGGATGATATCCTTTAATTTACCATAATGCTTCCAATGGCAATTGCCGTTTTCTTTATAAATAAGTGTACAACACTCAGTGAGTGGGTTGAATTCTATATCGCCTTCAATTAGCAAATTTCCTTGCCCTAGAATCAATCTAGAACTTCTTGCTTTTATCTCAACTGGTGTCATTTCAGCGCTTGACACTGGAATCTGCTCTTTCCCTTTCTGAATCTCAGTATCAAGCACTGGAATGACAGATAGATCGACATAGCCCTTACTTATTAAATACTCTCTAACGATTTGCTCTGATGTGTTGCCGACATTATCGGTCATGCCAGGTAAGAAGCTTACTTCTAAGCCCCACTCAGCTTGCAACTCTATAAAATCATATCGGACTTCTTCGAAGTTTTTATTGTAGGAGTAACAACGGCAGTCTTGTATGGTTTCATTATAAAATAGCTTACAAATTTCTTTATATAATTTTGATGGTAACTCTTTACTTATGTAGATCGAATAAACGTTAACTAGCCATCTGTTGTCAACTTGTTCGCATTTATTTAAAACCTCTATTCTGATATTTACCATGTAATGTTAAAAGATTTTAACGTATAATAACATTAAGAAATTGTAAGCGCACTTATATTTTGCTGTACAATAAAGCATTGTATTAATTGCTATCTTTCGTGGGAAGAATTTTTACTATTAATGTGAATGAACACTTTTTCGATACACTGGTTCAGCACATATTTTCTGAGTATGAGAAAGAAAAAATTTCCAAGATAAAAGTAATACTTCCTTGCAAAAGCGACGTGATAGCAATGCTGAGTGCATTCAAGAATTATGACGCTAAAAAATGCATAATTTTGCCAGAGATAGTTTCACTAGAGAACATTGATGAGAAAGATTCAATATTAAATCTTGATAGGATTAAAGTTATCAAGCCAACAAAAAGGACACTACTATTGATCCAATTCATATTGGAGTGGAATAGAAAAAATAACGACAACTTCCCAATAGATTTAGCTTATAGCTTGCAATCACTACTTGATAAGATTCAATGCACTCAAATAACAGATGATTATCAACTTGACAACCATTCAAAGAAAATAGAGAATTTCATAAACTTACTTGTTGAAACTTGGAGTAAAACTCTAAAAGATCTAGAAGTAGTGGATATATTAAAACATAAAAGTGACTATATAAATAATATGGTAGTCTCTTTACAGGAAGATCAACATATAATTTTTGTTGGAATTGGAAAGGGTGAGATCTACAAGTTATTGATTAAGGTTATATATGAATTGCCATTTGGAAAGATAATTTTACCCAACCTAAATTTGAAAATTAAAGAGAAGGATTGGAAATCGCTTGATAAAAGACATTATCAATATTGCCTAAAAGATCTGCTAGGTTATTTAAGTGTAAGCAGAAAGGACGTGAGTTTCCTACCAGAAGTACTTCTTCCAGCACATAACACTGAAATCTGTAACCAGAGAACCGGGATGACTGTAGAATATCTAGATTACATCTTTGATACTACCGCTGATCTAAGCAAAGTTAGTGACGGGTACATAGAAAATATTGAAGTTATCACTTGCGATTCTAGGAAGGAAGAATCACAAGTGATATCATTAATTATAGAGAATGAAGGTTATGAAAATGTTTCTTTAGTTGTCTTTGACAAATTGCTCGCAGCTTGCATGGCATGTTCCGCATCAGAAAACTACCCCTATATAACGCTCTTGCTCTATAGTATCGAGGTTTTGACTTCAAATTGGAATAGTGTAGCATTACTTTCGCTCCTTAAACATAAACTAGTAACTTTTGGTTATGCTCAAGAAGAGTACAATAAAATTTTATCTGAGTTTGAAATAGAGATATTACGTAGCTTTAATACAAGAGGCCTTGATGACATTATAAAAGCTATTAATACCCATAAAAAGCTAAGACACAAAGAAGGTATATTACTCATTATCAGCAAGTTAGAGACTGTACTTAATCCTTTACTTAATTCTATGAATTGCCCTATTTCTGATGTAGTAACAGCTCATTTGCGGTGTGTTAGTATGCTGTCTAGTGTGAATTTTTTGGAGTTAAGTAATGAAATGGGTAATTTTACCCATGATTTCTCAAATGCAAGCGAAGGTATGGCAATTAAGTGCTCCTTGGAGTTATATAGCCAGATTCTGATCTTGTTTTTAAGAAAAGAGTTTTTTTCTACAGCAAGCGACTTAAATAAATTTAGTTTATATCATAATAAAGTTGTAATACTTGCTGGATTCAATGACATACCAAGTTTTCAAAGTCCATTTTTGAATGCACTGATAAGAGAAAAGTTCAGCCTCCCTTCTGTACAAGAGGAACAGGGGTATTTCTTATATAATTTACGCAACTTATTTTGTGCAAGTAAAGTTTACATTACAAGATTGCTGAGCAATAGGAAGCCAATTCTATTGCGTCGTCTAGAAATTCTATTACAGGAGTCAAAGCACCCTTATCGTGATTGGCTAAGAGTATTAAATATGCCTGAATGTGCTACCCCGTGTGCTCAACCTATGCCAAAACCTCAAACTAAAGTTAGAGAAGAAAAAATGCAAGTGATGTCTTGCAGTGCGGTAGAAAAGCTGATCCGCAACCCTTACTCATTTTACGTTGAATACATACTAAAACTTAAACAATTGAAAGACTTAAATTTCAAGCCTTCAATATTGGAATTTGGCACCATGGTACACAACATTCTTGAGAGGTATTTACGCAACAGAAAATCGCCAATGAGCATTGCACAAGAGGTGTATTCAACTAGTCAGTTTAACTTTTCAAATATGTGGTGGGTAAGACTGCAAGGGATAATTCAATCTTTTGTTGAATTTAATAAGGCTAGAAGCAATCTTGTTGCGTTGGAAAAGAGCTTTTCCTATCTGGTAGCCTGTGTTCCTGCGCACAATGCTAAAGCTACTTGGAAGCTACAAGAAGTTTCTCTAACAGCAAGATGCGATAGAGTTGAGTATCTGCCAAATGGACAAGCGGCAATTATAGACTACAAGCTTGGTTTGCCACCTTCCAATAAAGAAGTTATGTCAGGATTTTTTCCGCAATTAATTTTACAAGCTTTAGCGGTAGAACACACAACCGGAAAAGAAGTTTCAGAGCTTGCTTACTGGAAACTTGACTATGATAAAATAAAAGTTATTTTCCTAAAAGGTTACAGGCAAAAAATGCAGGAGTTTCAGAGTTATTTGCCAGATTTTTTATCCCATTATTTAAAAAATACTGTTCCCTTTATTGCCTCTCCATATTTTGATAAATTCCTAAGGTTTAACAGCTATAAACAACTAGAAAGGGTGGGAGAGTGGTTGTAAACCATCAATTCCCACTGTGCAAGGAACGGATAGAAAATAGTAGAAAGGAGGCCATACTGAGTAAGTAAAACAGCAAAATTTAAATGGCATTGAAATCAAAATTATT
>NZ_WQMO01000007.1 GCF_013366805.1 Wolbachia endosymbiont of Litomosoides brasiliensis | reverse complement strand
CATACAGCAAATCATCTTGGCTGAACAAAAAATTAAAGAAACTGGTTTGCCTGAAACCGCGCACGAAATATTAGAACTAAAAAAGATGGGATTTTCAGATGAATTTGAATCGAGTGCTGCTTACATGTATGGTTGTTATGAGGGAAACATTATAAATAGAACAGAATGCAAAGCGGACGTTTCTGATCGAAAAAAGGTTATAATTTTGGGTGGTGGACCAAACCGTATTAGTCAGGAATTGAGTTTGACTACATATGTGTGCATGCAGTCTTCCGCTGCCAAAGAAATGGGGTATGAAACAGAATAATTAATTGTAACTTGGAAATTGTTTCAACTGATTACGATACCGCTGATCGTTCGCACTTCGCTCCATTAACTATAGAGGACACACTTAAAACACTAAGTAAAGAGCAAGAAAATGGCACACTAGTAGGTGCTATAGTTCGATAGGTTCAAACATCTTTAAAGCTAGCAAAGGCACTGAATAAAAGGGATTTTAATATTCCGGGTACGTCTTTTGACTCTATAGATCTTGCTGAAGATCGTATGAGGTTTAGAAACCTTGCTTTGCAGCCTAACTTAAAATAACCTGAAAATTCTATCTGTCATTCAGCAGAAGAGCGTTGGCTAACGCAAAGAAAGTGGGTTTCCATTAGCAGTTAAGCCGTCCTACGTCTTGGGTGATCAATCAATGTCAATTAAGCACGATATTGAGAGCTTTAAGGGATATACCATGGGTTAAATTAAAATTTTTGAGCATGGGTCATTGCTGCTTGATAAGTTCTCAGTTAATGCAGCTGAGGTCGATGTTGACGCTATATGTGATGGAGAAAAAGTTTTCATTGCGGCAGTTATGGAGCATGTTGAAGAAGCCAGAATTCACTCTAGTGATTCAACTTACTCAATCCCAACAAACACGTTAAATGATGAAATCGTAAAAGAGATTGAGCTGCAGACGAAAGAGTAGCTCTTGAATTAAAAGTGAAAGGTCTGATAAACATTCAATTTGTCATATAAGAAAATGATATATACATACTTGAAGTGAACCTAAGAGCTAGTCGTACAGTTCCTTTTATTTTCAAGGTAATTAATGTTCCTATTGCAAAGCTTGCTACTCAGGTTATTTTAGATAAAAAATTAGATTAAGAAAAAAAATCTCTTAATTGCTTCGCAGTTAAAGCTGCTGTTTTCTCGTTTATGCATTTTTCAGGAATTGATACTCTACTTGACTCAAAAATGAAGTCAACAGGGGAAGTAATGGGAATTGACTCATCCTTTAAAGCAGCACTTGCAAAAGTACACATGGCTGCAGGATATAAGTTACTAACAAAAGGAACAGCTCTAATTTAAGTATAAGATGATGATAAGAGTATATATTACCAGTTATACGAATGTTGAAAGAGATGAATTTTAGAATATATGCTACTAAAGGTACAGCTTCATACCTAAACAATAATGGCATTGCTGCAAAAGCTGTAAAATAAAGTGAGAGGAGGCAGGCCACACATAGTTGACATGCTAAAGCTAAAGATGGAAAGATAAATCTGGTGATCAATACCTCAAAAGGCGTAAAATCAGTCTCAGATAGCAGAGATATTCACAGAACTGTTATTTTGTAAAATATACTCACAGTACCACACTTCTGGAAGTAAAGCTTTAGTGCTTGCAATTCAATATGTAAAGAATAGCAAGCTGGAAGTGAAGTCATCGCAGCAAATGCAAAACTTTTAGTACTAGAGCCAAAATAGTTTTGTATATAGAGTTTAAACATTCCTTGAGCAAAATCTACCTTGCCTATAGCCAATGAAGATGAAGTTTCTGACAGCCGTAATTCATCAGACTTTTTGCAAACCATGTAGTTTTCGTCTAGCCGTTATTTAGGTAATCAGAAAAAATTACTTAACAAACTCTGCTAGCTCTCTTACCGTAGCAGCAGAGGTATTCAGTTATCCTTAATCTGTGCAGATTAAACAGCAAAGTATAGCATAGTTGACATTTTATGCTTAATTTTTTGCACTGTATGCACCTTATGTCTTCACAACATTTCTAGTTACCATTAAAGAAACGAGAATAAGAACCTAGGAAAATTTGGCTTAAACATTAGCGAGTCTACAGTAATAGATAAAAAATGAAGTTCTTGTATATTACGCCAAGACTAATTCATAATGAACGAGATAAAGGCAGACAAGAAGAGTTTTAAAAAAAAATTAATGAGACCATTGGTAAGCATCCTGAACAAGAGTTATTTTTCTTTGACGAATCGTGGTTTGGCACATATTCAAAAGTTGAACACGTGTAGTTTAAAAAGGGTGTTAGAACACAGGTTAAAGTAAAATTAGGTAGACAAAAATTTTATCTCTACAGTGCAGTTAATCCTAGAAATAGAGAGAGTCTTAGCTTATTTGTACCAATGTCAACATTGATTGTATGAATGTATTTCTTACACAAATGTTACAATTTGTTTTTGCTGCTCCAGTTGTAGTTGGAATCATGTTTAAGAACACGAGAAACCTTTTCTATCATGAGTCGTTCTAGTTAGCATAAGTCAAAAAATTTAAAAGTACCTAAAAATATCAAGATTATATATCTACTACCATACTCACCCGAGCTTAACCCTATTGAGAGACTTTGGTTGTATATAATAAAACAGAACATTCTGCGTAATAAAGTTTATAATACAATTGCTTTGCTTGAGAGCGCTCTGTACAAATTTGTCACCTCCCTTCCCTACTCCACAATTAAATAACTCTGCAATGTCATTTATTCGACTCACTAACAATGAGAATTAGTATGAAAACTTAAATTAGGGAGTTTTTCCTGTCAGTACTATTTAGTAAATTTATTAATGTTTATAACTACTGCCACCTTGCTGCTGTGAGTGGGATTTAGAGGTACCGTGAATGAATCGTGGTATGACAAACTGTACCAAGCGTCACGCGCTGGAATGATGCTATCTTGGTAGACTAAAATTACAATGCTCGTACAGCTATGCGCCACATGCTGGCACGACAATATAAAAAAAGAATCCACAAAGAAAAGAGTAGGAAGAAGCCTACCTATTTTGCTCTGATCAGTTACCAACTAAAAAACAAAAGAAAAGAATAGAATGCAAAATTGAATAACATTTTCTATAATTAAATCTTTCAGGTGAAGAAATGAAGACTCGCGTAGGAATTAATGGTCTTGGTAGAATAGGAAGAAGTGTATTGCGTGCTACCCATGAAATAGAAAAATATAGTAAACAAATAGAAGTTATAGCTGTGAACGGATCGCTCAGCGCCGAGCAACATGCACATTTGATTAAGTATGATTCTGTTCACGGCAAATTTAATGGCGATATCAGTTTTAACGAGTCCGAAAATTGGATTTCTATAAATGGCAGAAAGTTTTCTTTATATAGAGAGCGTAGCCCTGAAAATCTTCCTTGGAATGTTGATGTAGTACTTGAGTGCACTGGTGCATTCAACAAGCGTGCAGAAGCAGCAAAGCATAATGCAGGAAAAGTTATTGTCTCTGCTCCAGCTTCAGGTGCTGATGTAACTATAGTTTATGGTGTAAATAATAATATGCTCAAAAAAGAGCATAAAGTAATATCAGCAGGTTCTTGTACTACAAATTGTCTCGCTCCGGTTATGAAGGTTCTACACTCTAATTTAGGTATAAAAAGCGGTTTTATGACCACTGTACATGCCTACACGAATGACCAAAATGTTCTCGACGGTAACCATAGAGACTTGCGCAGGGCAAGAGCCTGTGGGTTATCTATGGTTCCAACTACAACTGGAGCAGCAAAAACAATAGGTTCTGTCATTCCTGAATTAAAGGGAAAGCTAGACAGCACTGCCATTAGAGTTCCAGTTGCTAACGTCTCTATGGTTGACCTTAAATTCACCACCAACAAGAAAGTAACAGCTAAAGAAATAAACGAAATGTTTAAAAACTCCGTAAATGATGTACTTTCTACATGCGAGGAACCTTTGGTCTCAATAGATTTCGTACATAATTCTCATAGCGCAATTGTGGATTTAGCAGGCACATATGTTACAGGTGATATCTGTAGAGTTGCAGCCTGGTATGATAATGAATGGGCTTTTTCACTAAGGATGTTGGACATAGCATTATTGTGCTATAATATAATATGAATAGAAACCCCAATAAATATGCTTCCTTCTATGAACACCTAGCAGAACTTAGGAAAAGGGTTATTTTTTGTTTTCTATTTTTTCTTATTACCTTCGGTTTTTGCTACTATTTTAAAGAAAATATATATTATTTTTTACTTACACCCTTAATAGAAATTACGAAAGATAGTAACGACTTTTCTCTAATTTACACAGACCTAACAGAAGCATTCTTTGTATATCTTAGAGTTGCAATAATGAGCGCGTTTTTGTTTTCTTTCCCTGTATTTGCATGGCAATTCTATATGTTTTTAGCACCAGGATTATACAAAAGCGAAAAGGCAGTGTTGTTGCCATACTTAATTGCAACACCGATTCTGTTTATAACAGGAGCTGCTGTAGTCTATTACCACATATTCCCATTAGCCTGGAAGTTCTTCATTGCTTTTGAACACAGTGGTAAATCTTTTGGCATACCGATAGAGTTTATGCCGTCGGTTAGCGAGTACTTGGACCTTGTTCTCCAATTCATGTTTGCATTTGGCACTGCATTTCAAATCCCAGTCATACTTACATTAATGGTTAGGGTTGGATTGCTTACTACGCAAAGTTTGTCGAACAAGCGCAGAATTTCGATAGTGGCAATTTTCATTATTGCTGCAATCTTAACCCCACCTGATGTATTAAGCCAAGTAGGGCTTGCTGTACCAATGTTAATTCTATACGAGTTATCCATTCTAATATGTAGATATATTGAGAAGAAAGCAAAGGATTATAATAGATGAAAAGCCTGTGTATTGGCATCTATAAAAATTATATAATAAATATTATGGAAAGTATAAAGACATAGCTACTTAGCAGGAGAAAATGCAATTTTTGTTCTTTATATACACAAACCACAAAGTACTCATAACGTATAAAACTATGTGTTCCACTGAGTTATTCACAATACCGTGAATAACTTAACACATGCTTAAAAAGGTTACCTTTCCTTTTTTTCCTACTTATTTTTTAAATTAAATACAGGGTCTATCGAGCAGCAGATGCAGGAGGTATGTGCTGTGTATGAGACTCCATCAAGTTTATCACTAGGTTTTGATATTGCATATGTAATACTACAAGCAGCAAATTCAATTACCAAAGCAGCAGCTACAGCTATGCCAACTATAGCTAACGTTGATAATTGAGCACTGACAGCAAAACACCCACTACTGACTGCCAGTGCAGCTATAACACTACAAACACTACCAATTATTAGTGCTTTATCAGCTGCCATCCTAGTTTCAAGCTGAAGAATTTGGTTTAGATCATCATAATGCCCAGTTTCTTTTAAAGCGCCTTTCAGTTCTTCAAGACCATCCTTTCCTATAACGGCAACAATATCTTTGAATTTACCTTCATTAAAACCAAAAACAGATTCACCACTTTTTTTAGTTCCATTAAACATCTCAATAAAAAACTTTCTCAAATTACCACTTTCTTTACATGCACTAAAAAACATTTTCATAGCTTGCTTTTCTTTAGGCGGCGTACCATCAAATCTTATAACATTTGGGGAATTTATGGTTATATTCCTAGTACATAACACTTCTTTAAATGATATACCTTTTTCTCTTATCATATTTAAAATAGCTACCAAGCTTTCCTGATTCTTAACAATCAGAGCATAGTCATGCAGGGCTTCAATTTCTTTTTCACCATTTTTGAACTCTATAGTTGTACCTCGAGTAACAAGAACTTCCAGCAAATTATCCTTTGAAATTCCCTTGAAAAGGCCAGCAATATCCTGACGGTTTTTTATTGCTTCCTCCAACTGAGTATACAAACTCCATTGTTCTTCAGTTAACCCTGACATATGATTACCTCCATAAAAACTTAAACTCAAGTATCACATATCTCAGTAAAAAAGTCAAAAAAATGGACACAATACCAAGATACCACAGCATTCTATTAATAATAATCACACACACTCAAACAAGAAGAAGGTGTTTGCATTAGAACAGACACAATAAAATTACATGATAACTAGAATAACAGAGTCATAGGTTCTATCGCCTGGTAATACCAATTCCTACTGTACAAGGAACGGATAGACAATAATGGAAAAGAAGCCTTACTGAAGCAAGAAAATAGCGAGCCTTAAATGGCATTGAAATCAAAATTATTAGAGGAAAAAGTTGTGAATCAGCAAAAGAAATGCTGAAGAAAGTGCAAAATAACGCATATGTTGCAAATAAAACCAAATGCTGTAATTGCAGCAAAAAGACACAGTATAATAGTCGTAGCAAAAACATATTACATTTCAAGAACAGTATTGACTGCATGAATAAAGCACCTAAAACTTGAAAGAGAAGAAAAAGGTTTACTCCCCCTCAATGTCGTAAAAAAGCCGGATTGAATCAGAGTCAATTTGAACAAGTTGTGAAGTATTGATACAAGAAGACCATAATATTACTATTAAAGAAATGAGAATAAGAATCCAGGAAAAATTTGGCTTGAATGTTAGCAAGTTTACAATACACCATAATATGTAAAAATGATATTTTGACACAAAATAGCTTTTGTGCCACATACACTCTAGTGTGTTCTCTGCGTTTATGCTTTACTAATAGGGTATTTTCAGATATAAGCGGATATGCTTGACACTTCAAAAATTGTAATAACAGCTGAAATGCTGAGGCTAGTTATCGAAACTAACGAATTTAAAGGAGCATGGTAACTACTTGGTAATTTAGCTCCAGAACGTTTACAAATGCTCAAGAAAGTTGCAACAATTGAAAGTACTGGTTCTTCTACTCATATTGAAGGGGCAAAACTATCAGACTGTGAAGTTGAGCAATTGTTATCCAAGCTTGATACACACTCATTCCGCCTCGAGATAAACAAAGAAGTAGCCATATATGCGTATGTATGCGAGAAAGTACTTTAAAACTTTAAAATATACCATTTACAGAGAACACTATAAAACAGTTTCATATTTGGCTTTTATAATTTTTACGCAAAGATCAGAGAATATAAGAAATTCCCCAATCATATTGAAGCGTTTTATGAATCTGAAAATAGGATAGACATAATTTTTGAAACAGCTTCTCCTACACTCTCTATATAATTAGAGATATCTTTGCGTTGCACTCAACAACTTTTAAGGACTGGCAGCTATAATTTTAATCTATAACCTATGTTCTTCTTAAGACCACTATATAAAGTAAAAATCTCACCTCGAGCAAAAGGTGTTATATAAAAATTAGCTTTACTTAGCAAGCATGGACGTTTTACAATATAGGATTTAGAAAATATTACTAAAGCAAAACCAAAACTTTAAGGAAGCACGCATCCAGTCTTGTAAAGAGTAATCACATCACTCAGCCTAGGAAAGGCAGAGCAATTTGGTATGTAGCTCAATAAGAAAATTTTATATCTTATAAAAATGACAAAGCTTCAAAAAAAGCCTAATATAAGCTTTATGAAAATCAGAGTTGGAGTAATAGGCTGCTCGGGTAGAATGGGTAAAAAGATACTCAATGAATTAATTATAAATACCAAAGTCGAAATAGCAGGCGCTGTTGCCCGTTTAGGCAGTAAGTATATAAATTCAGATATTGGATCAATTATAGGCCACAGTTCCAATTTAGGAATCAAAGTTACAAGTTCTATTAGTGATGTATTTGAGTCATCTGACGTTGTAATAGATTTTACAACCAAAGAATGTATGTTAGACTACCTTAAGGCAGCTGTGGAATTTAAAACACCGCTGGTTAGTGGTACAACCGGAGTAGAAAGTATCAACTTAAAAGAGTATGCCGCTAAAATTCCGATATTATGGTCGGCAAACATGAGCGTTGGAGTTAACGTGTTGCTAAAATTGGTAAAAAAAGCTGCCGAGTTTTTGGATAATGAATATGATGTTGAAATTTGGGAGATGCACCATAACTTAAAAAAGGATTCACCATCTGGAACAGCTATAGAATTTGGCAAAGCAATTGCCAACGCCCTAAAAGTGGATTTTCAATCTCACCAACATTCACATAATAGGTCAAACATAAGAGAAAAGGGGAAGATAGGTTTTGCAGTATCCCGTGGAGGTGGAGTGGTAGGAGATCATAGTGTAATGTTTATCAACTCCGATGAACGAATAGAATTAAATCATAAAGCAATTGATCGTACAACATTTGCTAGAGGCGCTGTTCGAGCAGCAATATGGCTGTACGAAAACAAAAGAGAAACTCCAGGACTCTATTCAATGCAGGATGTGATATGAATAACACACACGCTTCTGTTAAAAATTTAAGTCTCTGGTATGGCCCTAAGCAAGTTTTATTTGATATAAATTTGGATATCTACAAAAAAAAAGTTACTACTTTTATCGGGCCATCCGGATGCGGTAAATCAACATTCTTGCGCTGTTTTAATCATATGAATGACTATGTACCGGGGTGCAAAGTTGTTGGTAAACTAGATATTGATGGACTAGGCGATATATATTCACGCAACATGGATGTTGTGCTACTTAGAGCAAAAGTCGGCATGGTATTTCAAAAGCCAAATCCTTTTCCAAAATCAATATATGACAATGTTGCCTATGGGCCAAAATTGCATGGCATGGTAAAAAATAAACAAAAATTAGATGAAATAGTGGAGAACAGTTTAACTAAGGTTGGTTTATGGGAAGAGTTAAAAGACAGATTGCAAGATAGCGCACTAGATTTATCTGGTGGTCAACAACAAAGGCTATGCATTTCTCGTGCGATTGCAGTGAAGCCAACTATTTTGTTAATGGACGAGCCATGTTCTGCACTTGATCCAATGGCGACTAATGCAATAGAAAATCTTATACAAGAGCTGAAATTAAGATTCACCATAATTATGGTGACTCATTCAATGAAACAAGCTAAAAAGTTATCTGATAGCATAATTTTCTTTTGTAATGGCAAAATTGTTGAATCTGGAAGTGTTCAAGAGATATTTGAAAATGCCAGATCTTCTTTAACAAAAGAGTATATCCTGGATCATTAAGATTTACCATTTTTACTATCCAAGTAGCGAAAGGAAAAACACGCACTGGTATGACACTTTTTGTCAGCAGGCTAAATAAGTGACAAAGAAAAATAACTCTTGTTCAGGATACTCACCAATAGTCTCATTAAGTTTTTCTAACTTTTCCTATCTACCTTTATCTTGTCCATTGTGAATTAGTCTTGGCGTAATACATGAAAACATATGGCCTAAAATAGCTTAGATTCACTGACAACTGTCATTCCGCTACTTGTTAGCAGAATCTATGATGAGATACCACAAATGAACCGCAGCATGACTAGGGAAATCTTACTTATTTTAGCTATAGGTTTCAGTGTCAGCCATTTGCAATGCATGTTGAAAAATCATTCTATGATCTAAATCAGTTTTCCTACAAGCAACTTCTAAGTTCATCAAGCCTTCTAAGATCTTTTTGAGTTCTGAAAGTTGAAAAACTTTTAGGTGGGACTTAAAGCTTTGCAATTGCTTAAAGAATAACGGAGGATTTAGCTGATCAATCGCAGCCTGTTCATTCATTCCACCTTGTATTGACAACAAGACATTCTCAAGGCGTAAAAAATAATTTGATATAATACGAATTAGTCCTATCGGTGAGAAATTTTCTTGCAACATCAATGCATCTGAGATTTTGATAAAATTTGCCATATCCTTGTTTGCTATAGCAGAACACAGATTATCAAGTGTAACATAATCATTGCTGGAAGTTGAAAGGCACAACTCTATATCAGCAGGTTTAAGATCTTTTCTCTCACCTAGATATAAAACTAATTTCTCAAGTTCTGAATGTATAGGCATCTTACTATAATTGAAGTAGGACTGTAAGTAGCAAATTACCTCATTTTTATATTTTATGTTGTTTTGTTTCAAATAACTTGATATAATGCCGTAAAGGTTACTACTGTTATCCTTATAACAAGAAATGACACCAAAAGTTTTTGAGTTTTTCGCATAACTTTTAATTGTGGAATTATACGAAAGATCAGTTGCTATCATTATTATATAGCGGTCACTTGCGTTATAATCTAATACACTTTCTAATTCTTTAGATATACTTCCAGCTACATTTATTAGCTTAATCAGTTTCTTATTAGTAAACATTGAAATGTTTACCAACTCAGAAAGTAATAGACCAGGTGACTTATTCACCATTGCAAAATCCATCACTTGAACTGAATATTTACTCAAACTAGTTACTATTTCTTGCGCGAAGAAATCAACTCTGCTATTATCACTTCCATGAAGTAACACACCACTTAAAGCATCAGGTTTCTCTAGGAATTTCTTGACCTTAGATGGCGTAATCTTCATACACTCCATATAATATCATTGTCATGTGTATAAGTGGTTAACTCATTTTGCTGTATTTTGTGTATCATTTAATACACCTGTCTCCTTAAGAATATACTTGCGGCAAAACTTTTTCACAAGTTGAAATAAGTATTTAAAAAAAAATTCTTCCTCAGCCATATTGTTTGCTTTATAGAATTAAAAACTTATCACTACCATATTAAGGATAATATAGCAAAGACTATTTCACCCTAAAGTAGCTGTATCACATAACTAATGCATTACAAAATCATTAATACTTGAAAACAAAATTAAGCCAATTTATTTAACATTAACCTTATAAAATAAGCAATAATTAAATATGTAGCTGCAATAAGTATAATTGCAGGTCCTGTTAATAAGTCAAAACTTGCAGATAATATAAGGCCTGATATTCCAGAGATCAAAGAAAAAACTGTCGCAACAATAATCATCTGCATTGGAGTTTTTGAGATAAGCCTTGCAGATGCTGCTGGTATCAACAAGAACGCAGCAATAAGTAGTATTCCTATTAATTGAGCAGACACTGCTGTAAATATAGCAAGAGTAATTAAAAATTCTAGCCTAACCAAATTTACATTAACTTTTTCAACTATTGCTAAATCTTGGTTAATTGAAATTATTAGCCAGTAACGCCACCTAAATATTAATATAAGGGCAACTACTATTGAAGTTAAAGAAATTAATACTATATCACTCTGTTCCAGTGTTAATATATCTCCAAATAGCGAGCTAATAATGCTACTATTACTTGATGGAAGAAAGGACATCAGTATTAAACTTAATGATAAAACTACATTAGTAACGATGTTCAATATCGTATCAACAGAATATAGCCTGTTAAAATTAAGGGAAAGTAGTATAGCAAATGCAACTGCAATAAGAATAATGCTTATTGACGGGCTAATCTTAAAGATTAAAGCCAACGCAATACCAAGCAACGAAGAATGAGACAAGCTATCACCCAGATATGATAACCTTTGCCATATCATAAATGATCCTAGAGCACCTGTTACTAGGCTAATTATTACTATCGCAATTAGACTATTGATGAAGAAGTCTTGTGTAAATATTACTAACATACTATATGATCTTTAGATAAGTAACAACAAACCTGTCTTCGGATATCAAAACATTATAGGTTCTGCATGCTGCGTCAGTTGCCATAAATTCAAAATTTAAACTTTTTTGTTTCATAAGGTAGGACTTCACTGAAGAATGCGGTATATTTCGTGTTTTACCAGTACCTATTAACAAAACTTCTATTTCCTTTGTTAAAAAAAATTCAAAATGTTCCTTGCTATTTATATCACTTTCTTTTAACTTAATCACCCTTTCAGGAAAAATTATAATTGAGCCATGATATTCTTGATTATTTACCAAAAACTTTCCTTCACTGTAACCATTTATAAAGTTTTTACTCTTAGAAACTAAAGGAATTATATCCATAAAATCAAACTATTAACTGAGTGTCACACACCCACCATTCTGGCTGCTCCTCTCTGATATTAGTCGCAGCAGTTTTTGCATTTTCTTCACTATCGAATATTCCAAAGCATGTTACACCACTACCAGACATGCGAGAAAGCATGGAACCTTCCTGTGACTCTAATGCTAATATTACATCTTTAATTTCAGGGACAAGACTTATTGCTATTTCTTGAAGATCATTTTCTGTCTCTTTAAGGAATTTTAACAAATCCTTCTCAGTATCATCTCTCCATTTAATTGGCTTGGAAAAGTTCCCTTCATATCTAGAAAATACCTCTGGCGTGCTCAAAAACTTCTTTTTCGGTTTTGCAAGTACTATATTTGTAGGCAGGGAGAATTTCTGAATATAGCATATTTTTTCACCAATACCTCTAACTAAAACTGGCTTACTATCTATACTTGCAGGAACATCAGCACCAACGCTCAAAGCTATTTCATTTAAGATTGGTCTGTCAATTTCCCATAATTTCCCTAGCGTACGTATCACAGCCCCAGCATCTGAAGAACCACTGCCCAAACCTGCAGCAGTTGGTATGTTTTTTACAACCTTTACAGTGATTTTAGTACGCACAGGAGCATGTCTAAGCAATAGATCAACTGCTCTCATTATAGTATTGTATTTGTTGCTTATTTTGAGTTCAGAATTCACAAATTCAACTATAGTATTATCATACCTGAAATTCTTTTCACCTACTTTTATTTCCAAGAAGTTGGAAAGATTAGCAAAGACAAATAAACCTTCAATCAAGTGATACCCTGTTTCTTTTTTTTCTACAACATGCAAAAAAAGGTTGATCTTTGCAGGAGCCTTTACACAAAAACTTTTCATTTATATATCTTCACTAACACCTTATAATACTATATGTATAATGCTACTTTAGTCAACTTTTTAAGGTTTTTATACTTCTGATGAGATCAGACACTATAAATCCTAATTTTTCTGCATGGGTAAATGCATCCGCTGGTACAGGCAAAACAAAAATCTTAATAGATAGAGTATTGAGACTTTTATTAGAAAATAAAAGGAATATTTTCTGCTTAACATTTACCAATGCTGCAGCAAATGAGATGGAAAGTCGCATTCACAGTATACTCAGTAAGTGGGCAATCTGTTCAGATAGCGAACTAATCGCGTCTTTAGAACAGTTAGACCTCTCTTTACTGTCGCTCCAGTACTACTACCCGTCATCCCAGACTTACCTATCATCCCAGTACTCAACACTGGAATCTAGACGGCTGCAGACAAAAAATAGTGAAGTATTTAATCATTATTTAATCCAAGCAAGGAAGATTTTCTCTGAATTGGAAAATCTTGGTTTAACTATACAGACTATACATGCCTTTTGTTACAAGTTGATTTCTAGCTTTCCTGTAGAAGCTGGCATTGTTCCAAATTGTGCGCTGAGCGAATGCAAGGAATTACACCCCATTGTATTCGATAAATTACTTCATAACGAAGATGTACAAGATAGTATAAACTTTATTGCAGCTGAAGTTGATGAAAATGAGTTACGTGATTTGCTTTATACTTTGTGCATAAAAAGGTCGGTGTTAACAAACGATCTAGAATACATTAAAGGTAAATTGAGTGCTCCAGATGAAATTCATAGTTTACAGAGTGAAGTGACTACGCAGATAGAAAGATTATCTAAGATATTAAGTAAAGGCAGTAAACGAGATCAGAGTTACAGCAAGATGCTTGATCTTATATCTTCTCCTGTTATCCAAGTAGCTGACACTAAGATCCCAAAATTAGGTTCCAGTATCACGCGCTGGAATGACACCAGTACAGAAAACCTAGTTAAAGTATTTTTAAAGTCAGAATCGCACAAAAGAAAAAGAATATCATCCATTATAACGAAGAGTACTTTAGAAAAATTTCCAGGTGCAAAGCAAATAATAGAAAATATTCAGAATGCAGTATTTACTCATATAAGAAATATAAACTCTTATCAAATATTCAAAAGAACCAGTAGTTTGCTAGACATATTTAAAGTATATATTGATTTATATAATAGTGAAAAGTCAAAGAATGCACTGCTTGACTATAATGATATAATTGATTTAGCAACAAATCTTCTTAGCAACCCAGACTATAAATATTGGGTATTGTTTAACTCAGATCAAAAAATAGATCACATTCTTGTTGATGAGGCACAAGATAATAGCATCAGTCAATGGAAAATTATAGCAAATCTCTGCGATAAGTTTTTTATCTGTGATGATGAAAAACGAACCTTGTTTATTGTTGGCGATGTAAAACAATCCATTTACAGATTTCAGGGGGCAAATCCTTATCTGTTCAACTACATGCAACAATACTTTCACACAAAAACTGGCGGTAGAGATTGGATATCATGTCAGCTTGAAAAATCATTTCGCTCAACTCCAGAAATTTTAACACTTGTGGACAGATTATTTAATAACTTCCGTGAAGAAATATCTTTTGTTAATAGTGAAATAAAACATGTTCCACATAGAGAAAACGATCAGGGATATATTGAAATCTGGCCGTTATTGCCAAGGTGCAAAGAGGAAGAACAGCAAGCTTTACAAATTCATTTGATGCATAAGAAAGATTCGATAATAATAGATCGATTGCTTGCTCAGGCAATAGCTCACAAAATTCACAACTGGTTAAATGAGGGTAGAATTCTAGTCGCTAAAGATCGCCATATAGAACCAAGAGACATTATAATTCTGGTACGACAGCGAAATGTGCTAGTTGATTACGTAACAAGCGAACTTAAAAAAGCAAACATACCAGTTGCAGGACTGGGCTATTTTAGAATTATGGATTACATAGCTGTGCAAGACTTGATAGCTTTGACTGAATTTTTACTTCTTCCGACAAATGACTTAGCCCTTGCAAATGTTTTAAAGTCGCCACTATTTAATTTTACTGAAGATGATTTGTTTAACATTGCATATGATCGTAAAGAACAATCGCTATGGGAAAGACTTCAGAATTATTCTAAAAATATCTATAGTGAGTTAAACGATCTCATTAACTTATCTCACATAGAGTCACCTATTACGTTATTCACACATATACTTCATACAAGTAAGAAGAAATTCGCTGCAAGGCTAGGTCCTGAATGCCTTGAAATCCTAGACGAATTTATGAACCTTGTGTTGCAATTTGAAAACCCATCTCTTCAAGCGTTTACTCAGTGGATCAAAGAAAACAACCCAGAGATTAAGAATGATATGCAATCAGAACGCAATGCTGTGCGAATAATGACAATTCATAAATCAAAAGGCCTGCAAGCTCCCATAGTGTTTTTGGTTGATACAAATACAGTGCCAAGAAACAGTGAAAGCATTGTTTTTGATGCAATAGGAGCACCATTTTTGTGTAGAAAGAACAACAACGTTTATTGTGATCAAGCAAAAAGGGAAAAAAAACTAGAGGATTATAGCGAGTATTTGCGTTTGTTATACGTGGCACTCACACGTGCTGAAGATGAATTATATATTTTAGGTAAAGAGCCCATACAAAAGGGGTCTTGGTATGATCTAATCACTAAATATGGAGAGCCATATGAGAAGAAACATGCAGAGTTATATCAAATATTTAAAGAAAAAGTTGAAGTACTATGTATAAATGCAAACTACCCTTACATCTGTAAAAAACGTGATTATTTTAACGTTCCTGTTGTTTTGCCTCCACCAAATTTATCAATGTCATTCCAGCACTTCCCTCCATTATTTCAGCGTCCTCTTCTATCATTCCAGAGTTTTGACACTGTGACTCATCCTTTTTCTTCACTAGACCCTAGTATTATGCACTGGGACGACAAAAAAAGAAGTACCGGGACAACAGATGGTTATACAAGAGGATCAATAATTCATAGCATATTGCAGTATATGCCTAAAATAGAGAAAGACAGAAGAAAAAATTGGATAAGAAAATATCTTAACAATATAAACACCAGGGAAAATAAGGATGAAATTTACAGAAAAATATTGGCCTTCAATGAAAAACATGATTACCTGTTTGACTTAGATGGCAAGTCGGAAATTACACTGAGTGGAACAATCAATGGCAAACCGGTATTAGTACGACTGGATAGGCTATGCATAACGCAGGATAGAGCAATCATAATTGACTATAAATCACACCGTAAAGTTTCCACTTTTTCATTAAATGAAATAAAAAAGCAGATATTGAGCTATAAAACCTTAGTACAAGAGGCATGTCCAAATAAGCAGGTAGAGTGCATAGTTATTTGGGTGGAAGATTTAACTATTCAATCTGACTTTTAATGGAACTTGACTACAAGAGAATATTATTGAGCTTTGCCAGTTAGTATATGTGCTACGAGCATTATTAATTCTTCTTCTTTTAAAAGCCACTAGTTGTATACTAGGGCTTTCTTGTACTATACTTTAACTCGTTCAAATTGACTCTGATCCAATCTAGTTTTTCTACAAAGTTGAGGGAAGAAACAATTTTTCCTTCTCTTCCAAATTTTAGGTGCTTTATCCATACAGTCAGTACTGTTTTTGAAATGCAACATATTTTTACCACAAGTTGTTATATTGTGCTTTTTGCTGCAATTACAGCATTTAGTTTCTTTGCAACACATGCGTTATTTCACACTTTCTTCAGCATCCCTTTTGCTGATTCTATTACTTTTTCATCAATAATTCTGATTTAAGCACCATTTAAACCTCACTATTTTACTTACTTCAGTACCAGTGGGAATTGGTATAACTCCTCCACGATTAGTCAAAACATCTTGCAGTTTTGAATGGCATGATATATACTAAATGTTAGTTCTCAAACAAATAATGGAAGATCTAACATATAAGTTAGTTAAAGTAACCGAAGCTGCAGCACTTGCTGCATATAAGTTGATGGGCTTAGGTGATGAAAAAAAGGCTGATCAGGTTGCAGTTGATGCAATGCGGACAGTGCTAAATTCAATGGAAATAAATGGTACAATTGTAATTGGCGAGGGTGAGAGAGATAAAGCACCGATGCTATATATTGGAGAAAAGGTTGGCACTGGAAATGGCCCTGAGATTGATATTGCTGTTGATCCACTTGAAGGTACTACAATTTGTGCTCACTACAAACAAGGTGCAATGTCCGTTCTTGCTGCAACAAAAAAAGGTGATTTTTTACATGCACCAGATGTCTATATGGAGAAAATAGCGGTAGGAAAAAATCTTTCAACAGGTGTAGTTTCACTAAAAAATAGTGTTGAAAAGAATTTAGACAATCTAGCCCAGGCAAAAAAATGTAAAGTAAATGATCTTACAGTAACTATACTTAAACGTGAGAGGCACAATAAGTTAATAGCAAGAATTAGGAAGTTAGGAGCAAAAGTTAAGTTGATAGATGATGGTGATATTGCCGCTGTAGTTTCATTAATTAATGGCAGCCATGATATATATATCGGCATAGGAGGAGCACCAGAAGGAGTGCTTGCAGCTGCAGCATTAAGTTCAACAGGTGGACAAATGGAGGGAAGATTAATACTTGACACAGATCAGTCAAAAGAAAGAGCAAAAAATTTGAATATCTATGACCTAGAAAAAATCTACACTGTGAAAGATATGGCAAAAGGCAAGTCAGTGTTCATTGCAACTGGAGTAACAAACGGAGAGCTTGTAGATGGAGTTAAATTTAGTCACAACATCTACTCAACTAGTTCTTTAATAATGCTGCATAATAAGGTGATAAAGTTGCAAACAACACAAAATTTATGCTAATCCCCTTAATTTTAACATATCTAAATTTTAGCTTTACAATGCACTAGCATTAAAACATACTAGCTTCATTTATAATTGAAGGAGGTACAAGATGGGGTCATTTGAATGGGTTAAGGAATTTAAATCTTCCGCAGAAAACACAGATAGCAATATTGCTTCACAAGAGAAACTGATCATACAAGGGGTTCCTCAAGACAGGCATAAATTTGATAATAATCCTGAAGCACAAAGCATACTGTCAGACTTTGACAACTTAGATTTCTCAAATGGACCATTTAATTACCCTTCATATGATATGAATTATAATGAAGGCAAAGAGGCAAACCCGTTTGACAAAATAGCAAAATACTATGGAAGAAATAAGAACGTTTTCCTTTTTATTGCTATGTTGCGTGACAAGGGGCAGTCGGAAAAAATAATCGACATAGTAAACAAGAAGTGTGATGTTCAAGCTAAAGAAAAGTTTATAGAGAGGATGAACATATATTTAGATAGGGTTAATAAAGGAGAGCTTGACGCAAAAGAATTTCTAAACAGTGATTTGGCCGCTTTTTTTAATGGATATCACGTGGCGTGCCCAGGACACAATTGTAATATCCATGAAAACCTTAATATTAATATTACTGAACCTGGACAGACTTTAGAAACCAGTCATCTTTTTACTAAAAAAACTAAAAAAATGGAAAGAAGTAAAAGCGAGGTAAAAAGAGTAAAAATATACAGCAATGGTAGAAGAATAGTAACAATTAAAAAGAATGAGAAACAGCAGAGAAACTACTTTTTCGCAGAACTTGCAATATGTGACATCGAAATTAGTTGGAGCACAAAAGATAAGTTTGGAAAAGACCTTAATTGTGTTGCTATTTTAAGTATAAATTCTAGCCAAATTAGTATTGGAAAGTTAACTGTTGATAGTAAAAATGTTGAACTAAAGGACATTTCAGAATTAGCTAAACAAAACGAAGCTATGCTTATAAAAGGTAAAGCTTTACATGAAGTTTTAAGAGAATGTCCAGTTCAGCAAACACTACATGAGGAAAAGAAGGACACACAGCCACATGAGAATATTGTTATCGGTACACCTAACTCTACTATTGACAAGAAAATAACTGTAGAAAAAGGAATTTCTTCCCTTCAGCAAGGAGCTGCTACACATTAAATCTAAAGTGCATTATATCACCGTCTTGTACGATATAATCTTTGCCTTCAAAGCGAATTTTACCTGCTTCTTTGCAAGCAGATTCGCTTTCATATTTTATATAGTCTGCAAAACTTATTGTTTTTGCTTTTATAAAGCCTTTTTCAAAATCAGTGTGAATTATACCTGCCGCTTTATCAGCGGTTGATCCTACTTTTATTGGCCATGCTCGTGCTTCTTCAGGCCCCACGGTAAAAAATGTTATCATATTCAGCATTTCATACATAATATGTACTACTCCATTAAGTCCAGACTCTTGCAGGCCAAATTCTGACAAAAAACTCTGTTTTTCTTCCTCACTCCCAAGATTTGCAATATCTGACTCAAGTTTTGCCGAGATACAATAAAATTTACTTTTGTTCTCTCTTGCTATTCTTTCCACCTTTCTAGATAGTTCATTGCCCGTTATAACGTCTGTATCTTCAACATTGCAGACGTACATAACAGGCTTTGTCGTCAGTAATTGGAATGATTTGATCTCATCACATTCTAAACTTCTCGCAGGTTTACCAAGTTTTAAAGTAGCCAAAACCTCCTGCATCAAATCAAGTTGCCTCTTTAGTTCCTTGTTACCATGCTTTGCCTTCCTTTCTAATTGAGGTAGCTTTTTTTCTATGCTATCAATATCAGCTAAAATCAATTCCATTTCTACTACTTCAGCATCTGATATTGGATCTACTTCATTATGCACATGGTTAATATCGCCATCTATAAAGCATCTAAGCAGATGAACGATAGCATCAACTTCTCTGATATGACTCAAAAACTTATTACCGAGCCCCTCACCCTCACTCGCACCCTTTACCAGACCTGCAATATCCACAACTTCTAGTTGATTGTAGACTACCTTTTCTGAACTGGCAATCGCCGCAATTTGTTTCAAACGCTGATCTCTTATTGGCACCCTGCCAACATTTGGCTCGATTGTACAAAAAGGATAATTTGCAGTTTCCGCTGCACTTGATTGTGTAAGCGCGTTAAATAAAGTCGACTTTCCTATGTTTGGTAACCCAACTATACCACAGTTAAAGCTCATATCTACCATATAAAACTATAACTGTTACATAGTCTAAGAATTTTTGCTATACTTAATTAGCTACTTATTATCAATTTTATTGATATAGTAATGTATAGCTTGAATTAAGGTGAGAAACTATGACTACAGCTTGGAAAAGGAAGCTACTAAGTGATTTTCAAGACATTAAAAGCGCGAAAAGTCAAGGATCCAGGGCAAGAAATAATTCTTTAAGTAGTAGCCCTCACCTTAATAATTCCCCATGTGGGGCAAGCAATTAGTGATGGTAGCTGTTCTTTAACTCATTCAGACAAAGCCTGGAATAACAGAATGGGATCAAATTTACCGCAGAGCAATTGTGAAAGGACTACAAAGAATTTGCGCAAAAAAAATCCGCTAGATAGTTTAGAAGTGCAATTGTAAGCAGCCACAATAATAGTGGTAATATTCGCATTGAAACTGCAGGCAATTATGTAAAAAACATCTTGGATAGTAGTAGATGTGTGATCCTAAAGTTAAAAGCAGAATACTTTGTAGAAAGTATGGCGTGAAATTGCACCTTATCACAGATCAATTGTATTTTAAGTTTTTGCAAAGTAAGGATATTTCAAGACGAAGATGGGTTTAATGCAAATATTGAGCAAGTAATAATAGACTCTAATTCTAATGGAGCACTTACTAAAAAGCTCCAAAAATTAACTCCGATGAAGCGAGTAAATTACTAGAAAATATGTGAGGTCTTGGTAATGTAGATCACACACATAGCCTTATTAGTTTTTCAGGTAGTACATCAATAGGTAATCCAGACTATAATGATCAATCTACCATACACATAATAAACAAAGGCGATGCCCATTTTAAACCAAGGACCTTAGAATATTATAACATTTCCAAGGATAATCATCAAGAAAGTAGAGGTTGAAGAAGCGTCTGATAAGTTATTAGCAGAAAATATTAAGTGATATTATAAAACAGGCAGAGCAGCACATAAAACGTTCTTAAGAATAAAACCCTTTGAGCTTATCATCAACAACAGCCTGTAAAAATCTTGCTAGCTTCGTATGTTTCTATATAGAGCTTTTTGTAAAATTTCATGTAATATGGTACAATACACACACCAATCCAAATGCAAGTTGATCATGAAACTAGTTTAATCATTAATGCAATAGAGAAATTTGGTGGTGAGGTGAGGCTTGTTGGCGGATGTGTGAGAGATTCAATTCTGCAGCGCGAAGTTCACGACATTGACTTAGCCACTAATTTACTGCCAGGTCAAGTAATTGAAGCATTAAAACTTCATAATATAAAAGCTATTCCAATCGGCTTAAAACATGGAACTATCGCTGCAGTTTTAAACCAAAGGTCCTTTGAAATCACAACACTAAGGCATGATATTAAATGTAACGGTAGGCATGCGAAAGTAGAATTTACCAACAATTGGCAAGCTGATGCTTCAAGACGCGACTTTACATTTAACGCTCTATATGTAGATAAGTACGGCCATATATATGACTACTTTAGTGGTACTCAGGACTTAAAAGCGCGAAGATTAGATTTTATAGGCAACGCTGAGGATAGAATTAAAGAAGACTATCTACGCATTTTAAGAGCGTTTCGTTTTCATGCAAAAATATGTATTGGAGATTTGAGTGATAAAATATTGAATGTATGCAAAAAGCACGCACACAAGATTTATAACCTCTCAGGAGAGAGAATAAGAGATGAAATGTTTAAGTTGCTGGAGTGTGATGCTCCGGTTACAACGCTTAAGAGCATGCAAAAATCTAATATTTTACAAAAAATTATTCCAAAAGAGGTAAAATGCGAAATCTTGTCTTCGGCATTTCTTTCTGGCACTGATGCACTAGTAAAATTAGCGTTACTTCTTAGGACTACTGAAAAAAATGACAGGCAGAGTCTTGGAGAATACGTAAGCAAGTTTCTACGTCTCTCAAACAAGCAAAAGAAAAAGCTATTATTTCTAATATCTAACAATATCAAAACAGAGCTCCCAGAAAAAGAGCAAAAAAAATATATATCTTTACTTGGTAAGGAATTATACTGCGATTTAGTAAAAGTCTGTGGCGTTGAATCCAGAACAAATGTCGATGAGTACGTTTCATTTGCCCAGGCATTTAACACCCCGAAATTTCCTTTATCTGGTGATGATTTGATAAATATAGGTTATCAGCCAGGAAAAAATTTAGGTAGGAACTTGAAATTACTAAAACAACATTGGGAAGATAGTTCCTATACCTTAACAAAAAAGGACCTGATGCTTTATGCTAAAAGCTTACTCTAATTTTTACCTGTCACAATTTTTATTACCCATGTCCTACTACTCTTACACTACTCGGTGAAAGCACAAATATATTATACCAGTTTCTACTATATAAGGAATAGGTAGGCAATAATAGAAAAGAAGCCTTACTGAAGCAAGTAAAATAGGAGGTTTTAATGGCGTTGAAATCGAAATTATTAGATAAAAAAGTCGTGGAATCAGCAAAAGAAGTGCGAAATAACACACATGCTACAAAAAAAACTAAATGCTATAATTGCCACAAAAAAAGCACAGTATAACAGCTGTAGCAAAAATATGTTTGCATTTCACAAAAGAACAGCACTAACTACATGAATAAAGCACTTAAAATTTGGAAGAGAAGAAAAATTATTTACTCCCCTTTAATAAACTGAATTATGATACAAGAAAACCCTAACATTCTGATTAAAGAAATGAGAATAAGAACCCAGGAAAAATTTGGCTTGAATGTTAGCAAGTTTACAGTACACCCTTTATCACGCCAAGACCAATGTATAATGAACAAGATAAAGGTAGACAGGAGAAGAGTTTAAAAAAACTTAATGAGACTACTGGTAAGTATCCTAATACTGAACAATAACAAGAGTCATCTTTCTTTGATGGATTGTGGTTTGATACATTTAAAATTAGATACGGGTAGTTTAAAAAGGGAGTTAAAACACAGGTTAAAGTAAAACTAGATAGACAAAACTTTGTCTCTGCAGCACAGTTAATCATAGCAATGGAAAGAGTCTAGCCTACTTGCACCAAATGTTAACACTGATTGTATGAGTATATTTTTTGAACAAATGTTGTAATATTTAAGAACACGAGAAGCCTTTCTTGAAATAGATTTTGCTAGTTGGCATAGGTCAAAAATTTAAAGGTACCAAAAATATCAGGATTATATACCTACTACCGTACTCATCCGAGCTCAATCCTATTGAGAGACTTTAGTTGTATATAAAACAGAACATTTTACGCAATAAAGTCTATAATACAATTGCTTTGTTTGAGAGCGCTTTACGTAAATTTATTACCTCTCTTTCTCACCTCGCAATTAAATAACTCTTCAATGCCACTAAGACTTTTTTTAAACTCTCACTCAAGCCAATTTTTCCTGGATTCTTATTGTTAAATGAGATTCAATCTAGATTTCTCTACAATTTTAAGGGGGAGCAAATAACTCCTCTTCCCTTCCAAGTTTTAGGTACTTTATCTATTGAAATGCAACATATTTTTTGCTACAGCTGTTATACTGTGCTTTTTTTGCGGCAATTATAGCATTTAGTTTTTTTTGTAGCATGTGTGTTATTTCGCACTTCTTTTGCTGATTCCACGACTTTTTTATCTAATAATTTCGATTTCAACGCCATTAAAACCTCCTATTTTACTTGCTTCAGTAAGGCTTCTTTTCTATTATTGCCACCGTTCTCCGCATAGTAGAGTTGACATGAACGAAAAAAAACAAATAAAAATAGACATTAAGACTACCTAGAAGCATTTTAAAAAAAGTTTTATCTGGCAGATAGCCAATGTAATTCATAATATAACAACTCATATTTCCAACAACAGAAGTGATTATACAAATGATAAAGACCTTCTTAGTTATGAGCTAGGTCCATATATTCCAAATGCACTTTTCACTATCAGCAGTGGTCTGAAACTCATATTTATAGGGATTCCTAATTTATAGCAAACGTTATCAGGTGAGATATGGAAGGAAAAAAAACAACTATAAAGCTTATTCGTGCACAAAACGGAGCTTATACCTACAAAAAAGCCATACAAAGTAAGTCATACAAGCCCAGAACCAGAAGGTGAGGTTCTCTTCTAATTTTATTTTTCCAGCAATCTAACGATAATCCCACTTCATTTGAACTCAACGTTAATGACAATGTTGTAGAAAATTTTATAAACAATCACTACTTAAAGGATACTTAAATAATTAGATAAAAAACCGAGAGAATCATCTTGAAATTCCTGTACTTTTGATCTTGCAGAGAAGTAGCTTCCTTTGGTTATACTGAGCTAAACTTCTTTTTCATGCCACTTTTCAAACTGCTGGTAATAGCTTCGTTAGCTTTGGTCATAGCATGATCAAACACCCCTAACAATCCCTTTAACAAGCTTGGAGTTAGCGAAGAAATAAAATTAATAAATACATTACTATTCTTATCATCTCCACTTGCTCTGTAGTCTATTGAAATAGTTCCCCTACTTTTCCCACCAGTTAGAAGTTTCCCAACTATAGGAATTTTTAACAGAGACTTATTAATCGAATATGCCGGTATCACTTGTCCTTCAACCCGAAATTTATAATCTCTAATATCAAGCTTACCGCTAGTACTAATACCTAACTCTGCTCCTTCAAGCCAAGATTCTTCAATTTCAACAGTACCATCTTTATATGAAAAAGGTGCATTACACTTATAAAAGTATACACCTTCATTCTTTATAGTATTCACAATTCCAGGAAGCGAAGACATCGATAATAAAGTAGTGAGTAGTGGAGCATCTTTAATATAGAAATTACTAATAGATAACATACCATAATGTTCCCCACTTTCCCTTTGAGGAGACAGATAAAAAGATAATTTACCATTTTTGACTGATTTACTAATGCCCAAAGAACGCAAAAACATACCTGAATTATCTGCATATATTTCCAGTCCTATTCCACTGTACTTTGCTAATATGTTACTGTCATCTTCTAGAAACTGCCCTGTAAATTGACTTCCATTGCAATTACCTTTAGTACAGGTTATATTTAGGCTAGCATCTTTTATAACAATACCTTCCTCCATAATTACACTGTTAACATTTATACTAACTTCCATATTAAGGCTAAATCTACTATCATTTTTACCAAGCAAATCTAAAATATCACTTAAGTTAATTTTCTCACCACAAATATTTATGGTATTTTTTTCCTTACCTGACTTGATTTCTACACTAAGATCATTATCAGGTAGCTTAAAGCTACTAGAATTTAAGTACAAATCCCCATTTTCTACTCTTCCGCTAAATTTTATATCTAAATCACTCCCTATAACATCCAAATTGTTTATTAACAACCTATCGGTACCTTTTAACTTCACAGAGAACGAAATCTTATTGTGATCTTCAAAACGATTTTTCCACCCCAAACAACTTGAACGCGATTCAAGCTCTGATAAATCTACATTACCATTAATATATCCAGTTTTATCTTGATTTATCACTGATCCTATATTCGCATTGAAGTAGCCACCACCAAAACTAAGTATTTGAGCAGGCAAATCCCCGGTTAAATTCCAAGCAAAACTTTTATTTTTGTTGCTACTTTTTAGATCAAATAGCAGCTGTGTATTATTCACTATACCACTACCATTCAAATCTACAAAGTCACTGCCAAAATCAAGCTTAATATCATACCTACCAAGACTTGCATCATAGATAACTAGATTGTCAATTTCAGAATGAAATTTGGCAGAAAAGTTTACTTTTTTACCATCAGTGTTTATATTAAAGACACGAAAACTGAATACAGATTTTGCTGCTCCTCCTATTTTGCTCTCTTCAACCTTAATCACATCATCCAGCTTAAACTTTATAGGCTCATACAACCCATAAGCATCACTTACAGCTTGGCCATTAATAGTTAAAACTGAATCTTTCTTATCGAGGGAATCCATTTCAATATTACCACTATTAATAGTAAAATTCTGAAACTTAGCGCTATTCACAGTAATTTTGAGACTGTTATTCTTAAGAACCAAATTACCGCTCAACTTCCTTACCTGTTCAAAGTCATCATCAAATTTTACGCTGCCATTTTCTATATCGGCAAATACCACGACATCTGACAGACTATTATCAATTAAGTTATTAATTTCACCATTAAAGCTTACAACTGTATTTAAAATATCTCCATCGATGTTATCGCAATACCAGCTTTTAAATTCATTATTAATTATGTCATCTGGTACATAAGTGCATAAATCCTTCGCAGCAAATTTACTAATACTAACTCTAAACAAAGCATGATTTGTACTAAAGTTCATCTTGCCCATTAAAGAGAGGTATGTACCATTTAGGTTAAAATGGAAGTTTTTTACACCAATGACCCCATCGCTATATGTTAAATTTACATTCACATTAGTTATAGCTAAGTTTTTATCATCACGATTTTCTGTATTTAAAATATATACATCTCCATCTATAATCTCATTCTTTTCATTAATTTTCATCGAGAAGTTTCCCTTGAACCCTATGCTTTTACCCAAATTGTAATTTTTCACTAACGTGAAAAACTCGCTAAATAGTTCTAATTTTAGGTTATAAAATGTTCCGTACACATTTAGCAAATCGTTGCGATTTTTTATCGTAATAGACAAATCACCCAAAAATCCCTTTTGGTCTTTTGTATGAACACGAATATCTAAAACACTAAAATCTTCCCTTTTTCCTATATATAGCTTATCAATAAAAAATTCACCTTCCGTGCTTCTATTGATCATAATGTTAGTCATTTCAATCCTTGAACCTCTGTTTAAGTCAAAAAAGAATTCCCTTACTGCTTTCAAAGAATTTTTCAAATCAAAACCAATCGCCTTAAAGTCAGCTTTTTCTTGATCGATATACGCATACACATTATCAGCCAGAACTTGAGAAAATTTTACATTAGCTCTAAACAGGGAACTTAACTTAAAATGCACAAAAAGCTTAGGAACTTCTATAGTAAAACCAGAATTTAATATTTTTAAATTTGTAATAACTAAATAAGGATCTTTGCCTCCTCTCTGTAAAATAACTAAAGTATTCTCCATATTAACACCTGAGTTAGCAAATGTTTTCGATATCTTACTCTTCATGTAAAAATTGATACAATTAACATTGATTTCCAAAGGACTCTTACCTTTAAAAAAAATGAAGAAGCAGAATATCAACAATAAAGCTATAGAAAATGATATAGTGACCTTTTTAAGCATCGATTATTGCTTTTCTTGCTAAACTATCAGCCTCCTCATTATGTTTATTGCCATTATGAGCTTTAACCCACTCCCAATTAATTTTGTGTTGTGAAGCAATATCATCCAATTTCTTCCATAACTCCATATTTTTTACTGACTTTTTACTACTTGCCTTCCAGCCATTCATTTTCCACTTATTTATCCACTCTACTATACCATATTTAACATAGAGACTATCCGTATACAAATTAATATTACAAGAAAATTTTAATGCTTTTAATCCATTGATCACTGCTGTTAACTCCATCTTGTTGTTTGTAGTATTTTCTTCTCTACCATAAACATCTTTTCTATAGTCTTGAAATAATATAATAGCTGCCCATCCTCCTGTGCCAGGATTACCAGAACATGCTCCATCCGTGTATATTGTTACTTCCTTTCTACTCATCTTTAACTATAACAAATTAACAAAGTATATAGTTGCTCTTCTATGAAAGTAGAATTCTAATGAAACCTACAGATACAAAGGCAGCTTAAGCTGTACCTTTAAATTTTATTATAGAAACAAAGAAAAGTGCTACAATGAGCGTTATTAGAAGAAAAAGTAAAAAATAGTTTTTATGTTTCTGCTGTTCTTTCATAGTCAAAGCAAATCAATAGAACACAAAATAATACTAGCAAACAGAAAAAACAGGTAAGGAATTGAGTAAGAAAACATTCTTTTCTGTGAGCTGTGATCCTTCAACTTCATAATAGATACAGCATACCAAATAAAAATGCAACCCCCAAAGATTGCCATACCTAGATAAAATAGAACCCTCCTCAAAAATAGGGCCGGAAGTAAGCTAGTTAACACCAGCAACACACTATAAACCAATATATATTTTCTTGTTTTCTCTGCACCATAAATAATATTGAACATTGGAACTGATGCTTTCTCATAGTCTTCATACTTATTTAAAGATAAGGCCCAAAAGTGTGGTGGAGTCCACATAAAAATTATTAAGAATAGAACAATCCCCCCCCAACTCACAGAGTTAGTCACAACTGCCCAGCCAATCATTGGAGAAAAAGCACCTGATGCACCACCGATAACAATATTCTGCGGAGTACGCCTTTTGAGCCAAATTGTATATATGAAAACGTAAAATAATATACTAATTGCAAGTAAAACAGCAGAAATATAATTTACCGCTACTGCCATAATAAATACTGACAACACTCCAAGAGTTACACCAAGTTCAAGTGCACTTTCTGCAGAAACCCTACCAGAAGGTATAGGACGAGCTTTTGTCCTCTCCATGAGCAGATCTATGTCCTTATCATACCACATATTTATAGCACCTGCAGATCCTGAGCCGAGAGCAATACACATAAGGGATACTAGTGCCAGAAAAGGATGAATATTACCTGGAGCAGCAACCATTCCAGCAACTGCAGTAAATACCACAAGGTACATTATCCTTGGTTTCAGCAAATGCCAAAAATCCAGTACTGTCGATTCAACATTTAACAAAGTACTTGTGTACATTTTATTTTATCACTGGTGGTTTTTCAAAAGCATGAAAAGGCGGCGGTGAAGACACTGTCCACTCCAAAGTATCACCTCCCCAAGGACTATCTCCAGCTTTTTTGCCCCATTTGAAGAGATGTATAACTATAAACACAAAAAACATAACTGAAACGAAGGACATGTATGAACCAATTGAGGATATATAATTCCAAGGTATGAACGCGTCAGGATAATCAGGTATACGTCTTGGCATACCGGCTAACCCAAGGAAATGCTGGGGTAAAAAAGTGATATTTGTACTAATAAAAGTAAGCCAAAAGTGTATTTTCCCCATGCACTCATTGTATTGCTTGCCTGACATTTTACCTATCCAATAATAAAAGCCAGCAAAAGCTCCAAACAAAGCAGCCAGCGACATGGCATAATGAAAGTGAGCAACAACATAATAGGTATCGTGCAAAAGCTTATCTATTCCAGCATGAGACAGAATTATTCCAGTTGCACCTCCACCAACAAACATAAAAATAAAACCCAGTGCAAAGAGCATAGGTGTTTTAAACTCAATCGCTCCACCCCATATAGTTGCAATCCAGCTAAAGACTTTCACACCAGTTATAACACCGATAAAAATCGTGGTGGTGCTAAAAAATATAGCAACATCTTCACTAAGCCCAACAGTAAACATATGATGAGCCCAAGCCATGAAGCCAAACACTGCTATACCTATCATAGCATAAACCATCCCTATATAACCAAATACAGGCCTATGAGAAAAAGTTGACACAACCTGGCTTATGATGCCAAATGCTGGAAAAATAATTATATAAACTTCAGGATGACCAAAAAACCAAAATAGATGCTGAAATAACACAGGATCACCACCACCAGCAGGATCAAAAAAGGAAGTACCAATATTACGATCAGTAAGCAGCATAGTGATAGCACCAGCAAGCACTGGTAAGGCAACAATTAACATGAATGACGTTAATAGGACAGACCAAACAAACAGTGGCATCTTAGTTAATGACATTCCTTTTGTACGCATGTTAAATATAGTAACTATAAAGTTGATCGCTCCAACAATCGATGACATACCAGCAACATGAAGTGCAAATATAGCAAGGTCAACCCCTGCACTTGGATGGAACATAACTTGTGATAAAGGTGGGTACAAAGTCCAACCTGTTCCAGGACCCTCACCAACAAACACTGAAAGGATAAGCAAAATAAAAGATGATACTAATAACCAAAAACTTAAGTTGTTCATACGAGGAAATGCCATATCTAGTGCACCAATCATAAGAGGCACAAACCAATTGCCAAATCCTCCCATTAGAGCTGGCATTATCATAAAAAACACCATTATTAACGCATGCCCTGTAACCATTACGTTATATAACTGATAGTTGTTGTTGAATACATTGATGTGCATTAGCTGAGTACGAATAACTACAGATAATAATCCTCCAACGATTCCAGCTAATATGGAAAAAATAATGTATAGAGTCCCTATATCTTTATGATTAGTAGAAAATACCCAACGTCTTATACCTTTTGGTACGTTACTCATAATCTATACCACAAATTTAACTTGCTAACTTTCTATTTTCAATCCACTTACTAAAATCTTCCTTGCTTACTGCTTCAATAACAATTGGCATAAACCCATGACCTTGACCACATAACTCATAGCATTGCCCATAATAAATACCAGGTTTTTTGACGTTAAACCATGCTTCATTAAGCCTACCTGGTATTGCATCGATTTTTATGCCGAAAGCTGGCACCCCCCAGCTGTGTATCACATCTCCTGCTATTACTTGCAAACGAACGTTAGTATTAACTGGTAAAACTACATTATTATCAACAGAGAACAGCCTCAAATCTCCTTTGACAAAATCGTCTTTTTCCTTAATATAGCTATCAAACGACACACCTTGATATTCTGGATATTGATAGCTCCAATACCATTGATGACCAATAACTTTTAGTGTTATGTCAGCCTTCGGTATTTTTTCCTGTAGCTTAAGTAATTTGGCATTCTCAAAAGCCAATGTGCTAACAATAATCGTTGGTATAACAAACCAAACAATTTCTAAAAGGACATTATGATGAGTTTTGCTTATGTTTGTCACTTTACTTTTACGAAAGCGAAACACTATATAAGCTAGTAATGCCCACACAAAAAGCACTATTGCACCCATCACACTCATCACAAACGAATGTGACTTGGCTACAATTTCCATTATCTCAGTTGCAGGAGCAGGAAACCCAAACTGCCAAGAAGCAGGAGCAGAAGCAACTGATATACTTGAATAAAATATTACCGACAGTGCTAACAACTTCACCATATTTATTTCCCGTAAAATTAAGTGACATTGACATACTGTATAATAGTATATATAAACTTACTGTGCAAGCAGAGATTTAGATATAATACTAGTTTGAGGAAAAAAGCATTTACATGAATCTATATTTTAGTTGAAATATTATAATATTTTAAATTAAGTATTTACTTTAAGTAAACCCTATAATAAGTTTAGTAGTGTCTGTTATTGCTAATAACCTTCTAGCCTCACACCTAAAAGCAGTAACAGACACTACTAAACTTTACGGTGAATCTATTTAATTCACATATCAGTATAACAGCCTGCACCAATATTACATATTATAGAAAATAATCATAGAACATACTATGTATCAATATAAAATTTTCTATTCATGCCAATTTCCACTGTACAAGGAACGGATAGACAATAATAGAAAAGGAACATGCTGAAGTATGGCAAAATAGCAAGGTCAAAATGACATTGAAATCAAAATTATTGGAAAAAGCCGTGAAATCAGCAAAAGAAACGCTGAAGAAACTGCAAAATGAAGAGAAGAAAAATTGTTGACTCCCTTCAGCGTTGTAGAAAAACTAGATTGAATCAGAGTTAATTTGAACAAATTGAAGCATGGATACAAGAAAACCCTAATATTACCATTGAAAAAATGAGAATAAGTCTAGGAAAAACTTAGCTTAAATGTCTGCAAGACTATAGCACACCATAATATACAAAAAGTGAAGTTTTCGTATATCACGCCAGAACCAATTCATAATGAATGAGATAGAAGGTGGACAAGAAGAATTTCAAAAAATCAATGAGACTGTTGGTAAGTATCCTGAGCAAGAGTTATTTTTCTTGACAAATTGCGGTCGCACATTCGAAAGTTGGACACGGGTGGTTTAAAAAGGGTGTTAAAACACAGGTTAAAGTAAAATTAGGTAGAAAAAACTTTTATCTCTACAGTACAGTTAATCCTAAAAATGGAGAAAGTTCTAGCTTATTTGCACCGAATGTCAACACTGATTGTATGAATATATTTCTTGAATAAATGGCACAATATTTTAGAACCCGATAAGCCTTTCTTATCATGGATTGTGCTAGTTAGCATTTGGTATAAATTAAAAATTTAAAGGTGCCTAAAAATATCGACACTATACCTACCATCATACTCACCCGAGCCTAACCATATTGAGGGGCTTTTGTTGTATACAAAACAGAACATTTTGTGTAATAAAGTCTATAAACACAATTGCCTTGCTTGAGAGCTTGTGTAAATTTGTTACATCTCTTTCTCATTCCACAATTAAACAACTTTGCAATATCACTTATTTGATCAACTAATTAATGATAATTGGTATTAAGATCTTTCCTCAATCCAAGCTGCTTGAATGGCTTCGAGTATTTTTTCATTACAACGCTTTTCATCATCACTAAACCCCTCTAAATTCAAGACCTTTTCCTTAAGCTTAGTAAATCTAATGTTAATTATATCCTCACTTGGAAATTTTTCTTCCAAAGCTTCTGCGATATCCTCTATATCAAGCCACTTCATATTTATATCCCCTAATAAACTTTTTATATCTTCTGATAAATTAAACTGGTGCCCATGAGGAGACTTGAACTCCCAAGGTCGCAAAACCCACGGATTTTAAGTCCGCTGCGTCTACCGATTCCGCCACACGGGCTCTTTTTATTTACCTAGAGTAGAACTCTACTACTAAATTAACTTCCATATCTGCTGAGTAAGGAACCTCAGAATATTGAGGCATTCTTAGATACTTTACTGAATACTCTTTACTGTCTGCTTCTAAGTAATCAGGAGCTTTGCGCTCTTGTTTTTGTGCAGCCTCTACTATTACAGGGATTTTTGCCGCCCTTTCTCTTATTTTTACTATATCACCAGGTTTTACTCGATAACTTGGTATATTAACAATCTTATCATTAATTGTAACATGTTTATGAGATATAAGCTGTTTCGCTGAATAAATCGTTTGCACAAGGCCAGAGTGGTATAGAACAGAACTTAACCTTGATTCTAAGATACCAATAAAATTATCAGCTGTATAACCCTTCCTGTTATAAGCATCTAAAAATATACGCCTGAGCTGCTTACTTGAAATTGCATAGTAAAACTTAAACTTCTTATGCGCAGCAAATTGCTTACCAAAATCAGATAACCTTTTGAATCCCAGCACACCACGCTGACCTGGAGGATATTTCCTTTTGTTTACCGGATCTTTTGCTCTACCCCATAAATTTATACCAAGCCTACGGCTGATTCTATACTTTCTATTGATAACAGTTGTCATATAAAAACTCTCACAATTTAACTCTAGATTATTAAGGATTCTAGCATTGAGTGTCAACTTGTTTTTACCAGTACAATTTCTTATACTTCACTTTCACTTTTAAGTTTTTCTATTAACACATGAATCATTTACCTTTAGAATCTATGGCAAATGCAGTCCGTTTTTTATCAATTGATGCAATACAAAAAGCGAGCTCTGGGCACCCAGGCATGCCACTTGGAATGGCAGATGTTGCAGTTGTACTATTTGCTAAGTATCTTAATCACAACCCTAACGATCCTAAATGGTATAATAGAGACCGTTTTGTTTTATCAAACGGCCATGGTTCAATGTTACTATACTCTATATTATACCTGACAGGTTATATTAGTATAGATGAGCTGAAAAACTTTAGGCAACTCACATACAAAACTCCAGGTCACCCAGAATTTGGCTTGACTCCTGGGGTGGAAGCAACAACAGGTCCATTAGGGCAAGGGTTTGCCACCGCTGTTGGCATGGCACTTGCTGAATCTATACTTGAAAAGCAGTTTGGAATCAATCACTACACTTATGTAACACTAGGAGATGGTTGTCTCATGGAAGGAATAAGCCATGAAGCAGCATCACTTGCTGGACATCTTAAATTGAATAAGTTGATAGCCCTTTTTGACGATAATGATATCTCTATAGACGGTGCTACTCACCTTTCTTGCTCTGATAATACGGAAAAGCGTTTTTCAGCATATGGATGGAATGTTAACAAAATTGATGGCCACGACTTTAACTCTATATCCCTTGCAATAGAACAAGCACAAAAGTCTGACAAACCTACATTGATCCGCTGCAAGACCATCATTGGAAAGTTCTCAAACCGTGCCGGTGCACCTTCCGCTCATAGTGGTGCTTTTACAGAGGAAGACATAAAACAGATGAGAGAGAAACTAAACTGGAATTATAAGCCATTCCACGTACCAAAAGACGTGAAAAATGCTTGGATGGAAACAGTTAAAAGAGCAAAACAAAATTACAATTTAGCGTCATTTCAGTGGTGCCAAGCACTGAAATCTAGTAAAAGTAAAGAGCTTCAAAGACGGCTAGATAAACGCTTGCCAGATAATATTAATGATGATTTAGCTAACTTAAAGAAACAAATACATGAAACAATGCCAAACGAAGCTACAAGGTCTTCTTTTGGCAAGATAATGGAACTCTTAACTGAGTCTATGCCAGAATTAATTGGCGGATCTGCTGATCTTACTGGGTCAAATTGCACTAAATATAAGCATATGAAGGTAATAGATAGTAATAACTATAGTGGCTCTTATGTCCATTATGGAGTAAGAGAGCACGCTATGGCAGCTTGTATGAATGGCATGGCTCTTCATGGTGGAATTCTTCCTTATGGTGGCACTTTTTTGGTATTTTCTGATTACTGCCGCCCTGCTATACGTCTTTCAGCTTTAATGAAACAGCAGGTTATATATGTAATGACTCATGATTCAATTGGAGTAGGAGAAGACGGTCCAACTCACCAGCCGATAGAGCATTTAATTTCTTTGCGTGCTGTGCCAAACCTGTATATTTTTAGGCCGACTGATGCAATTGAAACTCTAGAGTGTATTAGTATTGCATTAGAAAAAAAAGAGTCACCTACACTATTTGCGCTTTCAAGACAAAACTTGAGCTACATGCGCAAATTCCACTCTGATGTGGATCAATCTACCAACTTATCAAAGTTTGGTGCATATATTCTGTGTGAATGCTCAGAAAAGCTAAAAGTGACAATATTTGCAACTGGATCTGAAGTTGAAATCGCAGTTGAAGCGAGAAAGAAATTGCAGAAAAAAGGTATAGGCACAAGGGTTGTTTCTATGCCATGCTGGAGACTTTTTGATGAGCAAAGCAATAAATATAAAGAGGCAATATTAAATAATAACAGCATTAAAGTTGCAATTGAAGCTGGAAGTGAAATGGGCTGGCATAAATATATAGGTTCAAACGGTATATTTATCGGCATGAAAAGCTTTGGGGAATCAGCACCTTACAAAACACTTTATGAGTATTTTAATATCAATGCGGATCATGTAGTAAAATATGTGTGTGAGAAACTGGTTTATATTTAAACATGAGAGCTACAAAATCACTTTTACACCAAGTGTCAACACTGATTGTATAAATATATTTCTTAAACAAATGTTGCAATATTTAAGAATACGAGGAGCCTTTCTTACCATGAATTATGCTGGTTGGCATAAGTCAAAAATTTAAAGGTACCTAAAAATATCGAAGATTATATACCTACCACCATACTCACATGAGCTCCTCAACCCTATTGCGTAATAAAGCCTATAATACAATTGCTTTGCTCGAGAGCACTTTGTACAAATTTATTACATCTCTTTCTCACTCTGCAATATCACTTATTTGACCTACTAACAATGAGAATTGGTATTAGCAACTAAAGCACCAACTTTTTCGGGTCGACACATAATTCCACCAGAAGTTTTGTGACTGTAATTGCAGAAAACATCGAGCATAGGATCCCTATCGATAGGGTAACAGAAAAGCCTCTAATTGCTCCGCTCCCAATAACAAACATTATCCCAGCAGCAATTAATGTAGTGACATTTGAATCAAGGATTGTCTTTATTGCACTCTTAAATCCTTCTTCAATAGCACGAACTATTCTTTTTCCTGATCTTACTTCTTCACGAATACGTTCAAATATCAAAACATTTGCATCTACTGACATACCAACAGTTAGCGCAATGCCGGCAATTCCAGGTAGAGTAAGAGTTGCTTCAAGCAAGGTGAGAATTAATAGTATAGAGACTACATTAAAAAGCAGTGCAACAGAGGCCAATAAGCCTAACTTGCCGTAAACGATAATGATAAATAAAGCAACTGCTACGATAGAGATTACCGCTGCTATTTCTCCTACTTTTATTGACTCTTCTCCAAGACTTGGACCAATATTTTTTTCTTCTATTATTTTAAGTGGTGCTGGTAATGCACCAGATTTTAAAAGTATTGCAAGTTCACTTGCTTGTTTTTCAGTAAAATTACCACTAATCTCCCCCTCTCCATTTAGAATTGGTTCACGTATTGCTGGCACAGTTAAGACTGTGTTATCTAAAACGATTGCAAAGGGCTTTCCCACGTTTTCTTTAGTGACTTTTGCAAATCTTTTACTCGCTATGCGGTCAAATTTAAAATGTACTGTTGGTTTGCCAAGTGAACTAAATCTAACTGATACGTTAACCAGGGAATCACCACTTATTTCAGTCTTACGGAATATTGGGTAAGAATTGCCTAAAGAATCCTTGAGTATGATAGTTGTACCATGGTCCACATCCTGTATCTTGGCTACGTTAGTGTTCACTAAATGGAAAGCTAGCTTGGCAGTTTTGCCAAGCAGAGATCTTATTTGTTCCGTGTCTTCTATTCCAGGTACTTGAACTAATATCTTGTTCTGTCCTTGTTTTTGCACACTTACTTCCTTAGTACCAAGCTTATCTAAACGTCTTTGTACATTACTTATTGACTCTGAAACTACCTCATTGATTAAAGAATCCTTATAATAAGGCTTATATGAAATGAAAATCGAGGTATCTTTTCTACTCAGCTCTAAATTTGGGTTTATTTTATGAATTAATGCTGAAACTTTTTTATAGTCATCAATATGATTTAAAGTCACAACTACTTGTTCACCACTTTGTACAATGGATTCAGTGTTTTTTGTCAGCAGGCTTTCTTCCATCTCATCGACCAACATACCCAACTTTTCTTTGAAATAGAAATCCAAATCTACATTAAGGAGTAAAGATGACCCACCTTTTAGGTCGAGCCCTAAGTTTATTCTCTTTTTTGAGATAAAAAACTTATTATCAAAGAAATTTGGCAGTATTACGTACAAGGCGAGCAAAAAGATGCATAACACTAATAAAGATTTTATTACAAGCCTACTGCACATAAGTTGAAGGTTTAAAATTGTAGTGTAAGTTAAAAATGGATTTTTGTAAATTCCCTATCGCCTAGTTAATCTAAGGTGTAACTCAAATAACTCACAAAAATGCAAAAATTACTTAACACACTTTGCCAACTCTTTTTACGGCAGTGGAGCTATGTTATATAACTTCCCAATCTAGACAGATTTAAAACGACAAGAAGGCCTTGTACTTGGCGTACTATTGTTTAATTTTTTGCACTATATGCACCTCATATCTTTAGTATATAAGCTGAAACGCACTTATAAAACGTTTAAGACAATCACCCTTAGTAATACCAATTTTCACTTTGCACAAAGTGCTCTCAAGCAAAGCAATTATATTATAGATTTTATTACACAAAATGTTCTGTTTTACATACAACCAAATCCATAATTAAGAAAGGCTTCTCATATTCTCAAACATTATAACATCCATGCAAGCTAGAACTCTCTCTATTTCTAGGATTAACTGCACTAAAGATAAATAACTCTTGTCCAGGATACCTACCAATAGTTTCATTAAGTTTCTTTCAAACCCTTCCTGTCTACCTTTAACTTGTTCAAATTGACTCTGACTTAATCCAGTTTTTCTATGACGTTGAAGGGAAGTAAACAATTTTTCTTTCTTCAAAATTTTAGCTGTTGTACTGTGCTTTTTCGCTGCAATTACAGCAGCTTGTTTTTTTGCAACATATGTATTATTTTGCACTTCCTTCAGCATTTCTTTTGCTAACTCCACGATTTTCACCAATAATTTTAATTTCAACGCCATTTAAATCTCGCTATTTTACTTATTCCAGTATAGCTTTCTTTTCATTATTTTCATCCATTCTTCGTATAGTGGTAACCGGTACTAGTTTTAGTATTGATGAATTTTTAAATCTAAACCGAACTTTTCCTTTAACTCAGCATTTTCTATTTTTTGAAGTCCCGTTCTCTGGTTTAAACTTTCATTTTCTCTTTATCAATCTTTCTACTTTGCTTCTAATCTTGCTATCCTCCACTCTAAACTTTCGCAGAGTCTTAAAAGATTTACCATATTACCTCATTTCTGCCCCATTATTATTCTTTGTACCACCCTGTCTAGCTTATCTTGCCACTCCGCCAAATGGATAGGATAAGAAACTTACTAGAAAAAATAAAGAGGCAAAAGAAACCCGTGATAGAAGTTGCTCACTCTCTAATTATAAATTCGGCGTACTATACTGTCTTAAACGCTTTACAAGCGCGCTTCAGCCTATATTTAGGCAAAAAAAACTAGAAATGTTGTAAAGACATAAGGCGCATATGATATGGTAAAGTAAGATTACTTCGAGCAATTACTTAAATATTCCCTGCTCCCTGGTTTGATTACAGGCAGTTTTTTCAATTCTTCAGGAAGCTCTGCTTCACTATAATTTTTAATGCTGAGCTCAAGTAAAGATATGACAGGAAAAGGCAATTTTGTTTCACTATTTCTCTTTATTAGGGAAGCCTCAGCAACGACTCTACCTCCCATATCTTCTGCACATTTTACAGCTTCAAGTGAAGATTTACCTGTAGTTATCACATCTTCAACTAGCAATATTTTCTCACCTTGCTTAATCTCAAATCCACGGCGCAGTTCAAACTTGCTATTAACGCGCTCGCAAAACATTGTTTTTATTTCAAGTTGTCTACCAATCTCATAGCCCACAATTACCCCACCAATTGCAGGAGAGAGTATTAAATCTATAGAGCTGTTTAGCTCTTTTTTTATCTTATTTGCCAGCAGCTCACAGACTTTCATTGCTTTACCTGGATTCTCAAAAACCTTAGCGCATTGTATATATGTATCACTGTGCAGCCCTGACGACAGCACAAAATGTCCGTGCAAAATTGCTCCAGTTTCCTTGAATTCTTTTATTATTGGATTATCTTTACCTAACATCATTTTTAAGTTTCACCCTATATTCTTTATTAATTATCTGGGTTATATAAACATCAGACCAGGCATTTATTGCAGCTTCAAATATATCGATGATCGTGTAATACCAGTTCCCACTACACAAAGAACGGATAGACAATAATGGAAAAGAAGCTATACTGAAGCAAGCAAAATAGCGAAGTTTAAGTGGCGTTGAAATAAAAACTATTGAATGACAAAGTCGTAGAATCAGCAAAAGAAATGCTGAAGGAAGTGCAAAATAACGCATATGTTGCAAAAAAAACAAATGCTGTAATTGCAGCAAAAAAGCACAGTATAACAGCCTTAGCAAAAATATGCTGCATTTCAAGAACAACACTAAACTACATGGATAAAGCATCTGAAATTTGGAAGAGAAAAAATTTTTTGCTCCCCCTCACCGTTGTAGAAAAACTGGATTAAATCAGAGTCAACCTGAACAAGTATAAAGTATAGATAAATGAGAATAAGAATTCAGGGAAAATTTTGCCTGAATGTTAGCAAGTCTACAGTACACCGTAATATATAAAAATGAAGTTTTCATATATTACACCAAGACCAATTCACAATGAACAAGATAAAGGTAGACAGGAAGAGTCTTAAAACTTAATGAGACTATTGGTAAGTATCTTAAACAAGAGTTATTTTTCTTTGATAAATCACAGTTTGACACACATTCGAAAGTCGGACACGGGTAGTTTAAAAGGGCGTTAAAACACAGGTTTTAGATAGACAAAATTTTATCTCTTTTACATCGAATATCGACACTAATTGTATGAATATATTTCTTAAACAAATGTGCATTTTAAGAATACGAGAAGCCTTAATTTTACTATGGATTATGTTGGTTAGCATAAGTCAAAAATCTAAAGGTACATAAAAATATCGAGATTATATACCTGCTACGATACTCACCTGAGCTCAATCCTATTAGAGACTCTGGTTATATAAAAACGGAATATTTTGCGCAATTTAAAGTATAATTGTTTTGACTGAAAACGCTTTGTGCAAATTTATTACCTCTCTATCTCACTCCATAATTAAACAACTTTGCAACACTTTAACTTGTTCAAATTGACTTTGACTCAATCCAGTTTTCCTACAACGATGGGAGAGCAAAAAATTTTTCTTCCCTTCCAAAATTCAGCTACTTTATCTATGTAGTCAATGCTGTTCTTGAAATGCAACATATTTTTGCTACGGTTGTTATACTGTTTTGCTGCAGTTACAGCATTTAGTTTTTTTATAACATATACATTATTTCGTGCCTCCTTTCCACTATGCTATCATGTACCTATATAGTAAAACTAGTATAGTTAGTTAAAACTGCACTAAAATGATATGCGGGAGTGATGAGATTTGAACTCACGACCTCATGCGTGACAGGCATGCGCTCTAACCAACTGAGCTACACCCCCCGTTCACCTTTAGCATCATTAACTTTAAAGTTAATAAACGTGCTGCCTTTGTCAATATTTTTTGTTTGCATTTTATTGTCTTTTATATTACCGTATAAATGATTTAATTTCACACATAGCTTATGCAAGTAGTCCTAATTAAGGGTTGCACCATGGAGGACAAACTATTTGGAGGATAAATATGGCAAGTTTGCCTAGAGTCACTATACGTGATTTAGCTGGATCTGGCGTACATTTTGGTCATAAAACTAGTCGCTGGAACGCAAAAATGGCTCCATACATATATGGAGTGCATCAAGAAAATTGTATACATATAATTGATCTGCGGAAAACATTACCATTGCTACAGGCAGCCATGAAAGTTTTGTATGATATTGCATTTCAGGGTGGTCGTATTCTGTTTGTTGGTACAAAATTTCAAGCTTTGGACATTATTGCAAGTGAAGCGGTTCGTTGTGGTCAATACTATGTAAATTATCGATGGCTCGGTGGTATGCTTACTAACTGGGGAACTGTTTCTTCTTCGATAAAGACGCTAATTCAATATGAGAAGGTACTAAATGATGAAAATAACGTTTTAACGAAGAAAGAATTGGGAAACATTGAAAAGAAAAGGCAGAAATTTGATAAGGCGCTGGGTGGTATTAGAGAGATGGGAGCAGTTCCAGACATTTTATTCATCATTGATACTAATAAAGAGTACATTGCAGTCAAAGAAGCTGAAAAATTAGAAATTCCGGTAGTTGCAATACTTGATACTAACTCCGATCCAGACGGTATTACTTATCCTATACCGGGAAATGACGACTCAAGAAAATCAATAGAGCTCTACTGTAGATTGGCTGCTGACTCTATATTAGCTGGAATGGAATCTAGTTTAGTAAGGTCTGGAGTTAAGGTTGGTGATATGAAGGATGAAGAGCTTATTCAAAAAAAAGGAGATGGTATTGTGCAAACTAAAAAGTGGTGTAGTAAAGTTTATAAAGAAGACGAAAAGGAGGTAGTAACGAATGAAGATGAATCCAGATAATATAAGAGAACTACGTGACAGGACAGGGCTTGGTTTAAGTGATTGTAAAAAAGCGTTAGAGGAGTGTAGTGGTAACATCAAGGAAGCCATTGATAAGTTACGTGTAATAGGGCTTGCTAAGGCTGACAAAAAGGTTGATAGAGTAGCTTCAGATGGACTAATTGCTATGCATTTGGCTGAAAGCTGCGGTGTGTTGATTGAGTTGAATTGTGAAACTGATTTTGTTGCAAGAAATGAAAAATTTATAGAATTAATTTTAAATTTAGCATTAATTGCTCACCAAGAACGCTGTACTAGCATTGATAAGTTAAAAAACGCCAAGTATGAAGGCATTGGCACAGTGCAGGAAGCTATCATAAATGGCACATCAGTTCTTGGGGAAAAACTAAAATTAAGCAAGCTTTGTTATCTAGAAGCTAAAGACGGAGTTATTGCCGGTTATGTTCATGGCAATGTGTATGGCTTAGGTAAAACTGGCGCCTTGGTTGCATTGCAATCATCTGGCGATAAGTCAAAGTTGCAAGAGGTCGGAAAACAAATAGCAATGCATATAGTTGCTATGAAACCTGAAGCTCTCTCTATAGATAACTTAGATCAAACAAAGGTGAACAATGAGCGTTCTATAATTGAAAAGCAAGTAAAAGGTTTAAATAGATCTGAAGAAGTGATGAAAAAAATAGTAAATGGCCGAATGGCTAAGTACTATGAAGAAGTTGTTCTACTAGAACAAAAGTTTATAAAGGACGATAAAATGAAAATTTCTGATTTCATGAGATTAAGTGAGTCTAGTGTGAATTCTCCAATTGAACTGTCTGACTATAAGCTGCTTGTTTTAGGTGGTAAAAGTTAAGTAGTTAAAAATGCATGCCTCAACGGATGAAGGAAGTAAAATAAAATACTCCAGGATATTATTCAAAATCTCTGGCGAGGCCTTGATGGGATCTCAGTCTTTTGGCCATGATATGGAAGTCATAGGTCAGCTGTGCAAAGATATAGCTGACATTTACAAGCTTGGAGTTCAGGTATGTATTGTTGTTGGTGGTGGTAATATCTTTCGTGGCGCATCCGCATCTTTGAGTGGTTGTGAAAGGGCGAGCAGTGATTATATTGGAATGCTTGCAACTATAATAAATGCTTTAATTTTACAAAACTTTTTAGAGAAAGATTTAGTAAGTTCTAGGGTACTCTCTGCAATACCTATGTCCACTATATGTGAACCTTATATAAGAAGAAAGGCTATTCGTCATTTAGAAAAGGGTAGAATAGTGATCTTTGCAGCAGGTACAGGTAATCCATTTTTTACCACAGATACAGCTGCAGCTTTACGTGCTGTTGAAACAAATTGTGATGCTATCCTAAAAGGCACACAAGTAAATGGTGTATATTCTGCTGACCCACAAAAAAATGAGGATGCTATAATGTATGATAGACTTTCCTACATAGATTTGTTGACTCGTGATTTAAAAGTCATGGATGCATCAGCAATCTCACTTGCGCGTGAGAATTCTATTCCAATTATAGTTTTTTCTTTGAAAGAAGAAAAAATAGTCAATATCGTTAAAGGTTATGGTACTTACACCATAGTTTCGAATTATGAATGACAGCAATTTATGTTAAATGACGTAAAAACTAAAACAAAAGAAAGGATGCTGAAAACTATTCAATCCTTTTACAATGATATTAAAGGTATACGCACTGGTAGAGCTAGCGCATCATTACTTGATGGCATAGTTGTAAATATCTATGGTAGGCATCAAAAACTAAATCAAGTTGCAGGTGTTTCAGCTATAGATAATAAAACTCTGTTAATTAAAGTTTGGGACATTAGCGTTATAGGTGAAGTAAAAAATGCTATATTAAATGCTAATCTAAATTTAAATCCTGTTACTGAGGGCAATACCATAAGTATAGTTCTTCCAGACCTAACGCAAGAAACCCGCGAAAGGTTGGTAAAGTTATTGCACCAGTTTGCTGAGAATGCGAGGGTTGCCATTAGGAATATACGTAGAGATATTATAGAAGAAATAGAGAGAATGCAGAAAAATAAAGAAATCTCAGAAGATGATTTTCATAATTTTAAAAAGGAAATACAGAATATTACTAATGATAATATTAAAAAAATTGATGGTGAATTATCCATCAAAGAAAAGGATATATTAAATTATTAAGCGAATATGAAAGTAGTAAATAACGCCATTCCAGCGCTTGATACTGGAATCCAGTCTTTACCACACAACCACCTGATGCACTTGTTTGAAATGAAATTTTCTAGATCCCAGTGTGCACCTGAAAGATATCATTCCAGCGTCCAAGCACTAGGATCTAGAAAATTTCATTTAAGTCAGAACTAGGTAAACTCTAAATGTTGAATCTCAAGTCTCTACCAAAACATTTAGCAATCATTATGGATGGCAACGGCAGATGGGCAAACAGTAGAGGAAGGGTAAAAATTGATGGTTATAGAAAGGGTAGTGAAGCTGCATGTGATATTGCTAAGCACTGTACAGCTCTAACTATACCCTATTTAACTTTATACGCGTTCTCCATGGAGAATTGGTTTAGACCTAAAGAGGAAACTGACTGCCTATTTGACCTATTTTACTCTATTCTAACTGATAGAGATAAAGTTAATTTCTTCCACAACTATAACATTAAACTGAATTTTATTGGTAATTTAAGTTTATTACCCAAAAAAATACTTAACCAGCTTAAAAAAGTAGAAGAAATGACACATAAGAACAATGGTCTATTGCTTACTGTAGCAGTCAGCTATGGAGCAAAACAAGAAATTATACACGCTGTAAGAAATATCACAAGAGAAAATATTGATTGTGTATCAGAAGGCGAGTTTGAGAAATTTCTATATACTAGAAATCTGCCAAAGCTGGATTTATTAATTCGCACTGGTGGTGAAAAAAGGTTAAGTAACTTTTTGTTGTGGCAAGCAGCTTACGCCGAACTGTATTTTTGTGATACCTTGTGGCCTGATTTTTCTTGTCAAGATTTGAGCAAAGCATTAGAAGATTATACAAAAAGAGAGAAAAGATATGGTAGATAACAATTTTATAATTAGAACACTATCCTCAATCGTAATATTGTTCATATTTTCTTTTGCAACATATTTCAGTGATTTATCGTTTTACTTATTAATTTTCTCAACAGCGGTCTTATCTTCCTTTGAATGGTACAACCTAACTCAAGGAAACAAAATCTTGTATGTTTTCGCATTATTATTGATTGCACTACCAAATGCCTCATTAATATATTTATACAATCTACCACAAGGAAAGTACGCGTTAGTATGGCTCATCTTAACCATTTGGAGCATCGATATCACTGCCTATCTGTTTGGCAAAAATTTTGGTGGGACTAAAATTTGCCCAATTATTAGCCATGGCAAGACTTGGTCAGGACTTTTTGGTGCGATCTTGGCCGGAATAGTGTGCACAATTTTTGGATCAATACTTTTTAGCCTATTTCCAATTCTGTATTCCCCACTCATTGGATTTGCAGTTGCTCTTCTAGCACAACTTGGAGATTTTACTGAATCACTCGTCAAAAGAATCTACAATGTTAAAGATAGTGGAAGTGTAATACCTGGCCATGGAGGAATACTTGACCGTATGGACAGTTTCATTTTCACTACTCCCCTTATTGCTATCTATATAAGTTAATTAACTTAAAAAATGAAGTACCATCAAAGCTCATCCTTAGCAATTACTTCCTCCTTGACTGCTTCTACAGTACAGTCATGGATAAATGTCTTTTCACAGTAAGGACAGGCTATTTTCTCCTCCTCTCCCATATCTAAGTATATTAATGGGTGACCAGAACCCTCATTGTTTCCATCACCATGACAACAAACTTTTCTTCTGTTAACCCTCACTTCTGCCATGTTGCTCCTTGTAGTTTATAATATTTTATGTAATATATACGTTTAGGAATAGAAAACAAACACTATTCTTCACTTCTTATCCTATTCAAATTAATCAACTCTTTCTGAACGCCCACTGGCACAAATTTGCTAACACTTTCTCCTAATCTCGCTATTTCTTTTACAAAACTTGATGAGATAAACTGAGCATCCTCAGAAGCAGGAAGAAAGATGGTTTCGATTTCAGGAAGAAGTTTGTAATTCACCCAACTCATTTGAAACTCATAATCAAAATCTGACACTGCTCTTAATCCTCTAATAATAACAGAAGCGTTCTGTTCTTTAGCAAATTTTACTAACAACCCATTAAAAGATACAACATCTACATCAATTCCTAATCTTTTAATTTCGTTTTTAGCCATACCTGTACGTAGCTTTACATTGAAAGTAGTGTGCTTATCAATATTTTCTGCAACGCCAATGATTAGTCTATCTACTAGCTTGCATGCTCTTTTTATTATATCAATATGTCCAAAGGTGATAGGGTCAAATGTGCCTGGGTAAATACCTATTCTATTATTAATGTTCATCCTTTATTTTTATATAAATTACTTTAAAAACTTTCGATAGACATAATAACATTTTTTACCTAAAAATGAAAGCAGACAGTTGGCCTGATAGCTCAGTTGGTAGAGCAAAGGACTGAAAATCCTTGTGTCGCTGGTTCGATTCCTGCTCAGGCCACTTCCCCTTTCTTGTCAAAACTAATATTTTATTGTAAAATGTTCTGCAGTATATTATAATATTAGTATAGATTTTAAGAAAATAAATCATAATGTGTCAATATTATAATATGATATTTAACATCCTATTAACTATAGTTCTATTATTAAGTAATATCATTTACGCTAACGCTAGTGAAAGTGCGTATCAAGCAGACAGCGATATAGTAGTTGGCTTGTTGAAAATAGAAAAAGAAACATACCAACATGAACTTGGCTTGTTTCAAAGTCTCTACAAGATGTTCAACAATTTTGGAGCTAAAACTGTGTTAATCGACTATAATAAAATAATTAACCTTGAAAAAAATCAAGAAGAGTTACTCCTCAGCCTCACAAAACAAGAAGATATGGTAGCAAAAAAGCTGATGTTAGACCAAATAAAAATTGAAGTCGGGCAATTCATTAAGGAGTACAAAATAAACAGAATACTTATTCTGGGGAATTACTACAATTTACATTCAGAACCTTTTCCACCTACTCCTTATCGCCAGCTTGCTATTGAAGCAATTATGAAAATAGTTGACGATAATCCTACAATTCATTTACTTGGCGTATGTGGTGGTTTACAAGGAATCATGAGTGCAAAAGGAATTGAAGTAGTGCATGTGGAAAACCTTGTGAGCAATGAAGAACAGAAAAGATCTTATTTGAAACCTATACCTAATCCACAGCAAGAAGGTGTGCCTCTCCAACAGATAAAGATTGTCCCAAATAGTCGTTTAGCAGAGGTGGTAGCAAAATTTTTATTACCCGACGAAAATGGCTGGTTTTCAGCATATTTTCCAGATGCTCATTCAGCGGTGGTGAGCAATACGCCAGAAAACAGAAGGAAATTGGGGTTGCTTGGATATAAAATTGCAGCGTTTTCCAATGATGGGATAATAGAGGCTATCGAAGATAAGTACGGTAACATTTACTTTCAAAGTCATCCAGAAGCCCTTATTGTAAAGTCAGATAAAATCCTCCACTTATCCAACTATAAGGCACGTCAGGTTTCAATACTGGTTGCTATAGCAATTATAAATGATTTTCTCTATCGTGCTTAATGGGGCATTATGAACACTTTGATTGAAGCTTTAATGACCAATAAAAGCGTATAATACCAATTCTCATTGCTGGCGCGTCAAATGAAAGTGAAATTGCAGAGTTGTTTATGTAGAGTAGGAAAGAAATGTTCTGTTTTATATACAACCAAAATCTTTTAATAGAACTGCGAGCTCAGGTAAGCATAGTGGTAGATATATAATCTAGATATCTTTAGGTACCTTTAAATTTTTTGACTTATCAAAGAGACAAAACCTTGTCCACCTAATTTTACTTTAACCTATGTCTTAACGTCCTGTTTAAACTACCCATATCCAACTTTTAAATGTGTGCCAAACCACAATTCATCAAAGAAAAATAACTCTTGTCCATGATACTTACCAATACTCTCACTAAGTTTTTCTTAACTCTCGCTGTTACGTGTGCTATAGACTTGCTAACATTCAAGCCAAATTTTTCTCGGATTCTTATTCTCATTTCTTCAATGGTAATAATATTATGGTCTTCTTGTATCCACACTTCAGCTTGTTCAAATTTATTCTAACTCAATCCAGTTTTTCTAAAACGTTGAGGGAATAAACAATTTTTCTCCTCTTCCAAATTTTAGGTGCTTTTTCGATGCTATTTAAATTTTGCTATTTTACTTACTTCAGCAAGGCTTCTTTTCTATTATTGTCTATCCGTTCCTTGTACAGTGGAAGTTAGTACTAGCAAGGTTTATCAAGTAGTTTTTTCAATGCGCTGCCAAATGCAGAGTTCTATTTACTCCAAGCGTATTACATGTATACTTATTACTAAATTAATTTTAAAATGACAGAAAATGAATGAATCTAAATCGATCCGTAATATTGCAATAATCGCACACGTTGACCACGGGAAAACTACTTTACTTGATAACATGTTAAAACAAAGTGGCATGCTTCGTGAGAATCAAGAAGTTCAAGAGCGAGTGATGGATAGTGGTGATCAAGAGCGCGAACGTGGAATTACAATACTTGCAAAATGCACATCGATAATGTGGGGTGACGAAAAGATTAACATTATTGATACACCAGGGCATGCAGATTTTGGTGGAGAAGTAGAAAGGGTATTATGCATGGCAGATGGCGTGCTGCTACTGGTTGACGCTGCAGAAGGTCCTATGCCACAAACTAAATTTGTGTTGTCAAAAGCACTAAAAGCAGATTTGAAGCCAATTGTAATAATCAATAAGATTGACCGACCAGATAGCAGAATTGACGAAGTACTAAACGAAATATATGAACTGTTTTTTAATCTTGATGCAACTAACGAGCAGCTAGATTTTCCAGTATTGTACGCCTCTGGTAGAAACGGCTGGTGTGTTAAAAAACTCTCTGATGAAAGAAAAGATTTAAGTCCATTGTTTTCAACGGTCATAGATTACATAAAACCTGCTAATTATGATCAAAATGCGTCTTTTGCTATGCTAGTCACTCTACTTGAATCTGATAAATTTCTTGGCAGAATATTGACAGGAAAAATTTATCAAGGAATTGTAAAAGTTAATTCAGATCTTAAGGTACTTGATCTTAATAATAGGGTAATCGAACGAGGGAGATTAACTAAGTTACTTTCATTTTCTGGCTTAAAACGCATTCCAGTAGAGCAGGCTGTAGCAGGTGATATAATTGCAATTGCAGGACTTGCAAAAGCTTCAGTTTCAGACACTATAGCGGGATCAGAAGTTACAACTGCAATAAGCTCAACTCCGGTTGATCCGCCGACGATGGCAATTACTCTTAGCGTTAATGATTCACCTTTTGCTGGACAAGAAGGAACAAAACTTACTTCCACTGTTATAAAGGATCGTTTATACGCGGAAGCGGAAACAAACGTTGCAATTACCGTAACTCCAACGTCAAATGGTGAAGCATTTGAAGTAGGTGGACGTGGTGAGCTGCAGCTTGGAGTGTTGATTGAAAATATGAGAAGAGAAGGTTTCGAACTTTCAGTTTCGCGTCCCCGAGTGTTGTTTAAAGAAGAAGGCGGTAGGAAGCTTGAACCTATAGAGGAAGTAGTAATTGACGTAGATGATGAATATGGTGGAATCATCATGGAGAAACTTAGTTTCCGAAAAGGTAAAGTAACCGATATGAGGCCTTCTGGTAGTGGTAGAACAAGGTTAACATTCTTAGTACCGTCAAGGGGACTGATTGGTTATCAAGGAGAGTTTTTAACTGATTCTCACGGTACTGGTATAATCAACCGTCTGTTTCATAGTTATGCTCCACATAAGGGTCCAATTTCTGGAAGGCGCAATGGGGTTTTAATTTCTACGGATAAAGGTGAGGCTGTGGCGTATGCAATTTTTAACTTGCAAGACAGAGGAATCATGTTTATTAAACCACAAGACAAGGTATATTGTGGCATGGTTGTTGGCCAGCATAGTCGTGACAATGATTTAGAGATAAATGTACTAAAAGGCAAGCAATTAACAAATGTGAGAGCTGCAGGTAGTGATGAAGCTATAAAACTTACTCCACCAAAAACAATGACTCTAGAAGATATGATAGCGTATATAGATGATGACGAGTTGGTGGAAGTCACTCCGAAGTCTATACGCCTACGCAAGAAGTTTCTCAATCCAAATGAACGTAAACGTGCAGAAAGGGCAAAGAACAAAGAGTAAATAGAGGTTGAGAAATTGCTAATAGTAGTTATAATTATTAATATTCCCTAATTGTACTTAATTGTGGCTTTTGCTAAATTTCTAGGTCCAAAAAATGATGTAGCCTTTCTCCGTATCTTTGGTGCCGAAAAAAATATAGCAGAAAAATCTCTGATAATAAAGATAGCGTATGACGAACTGAATAAGTTTCGCTGGAATGAAGAAGATCTAGTAGCCTATAAAGGAAGAATAATAGACTTGCAGAAAGGGGCAGTCATTCTTGAATACAAACTTGGTCTTGCTAAAGAGGAAGGTATCAAAATTGGTAATGAAAGAAGAAATCTCCTAGAAGCTTTATATGGTCAATGAAGAAGTCGTAAAAGAGAACTTGAAAAAAGTCACAGAGCAAAAAAGTGGTAAAGATGTGATTGCTCTTGGCATAATATCCTCAATCGTTATAAAAGGTAAAGATGTTGGCTTTGTGCTTAAGGTTTCTGGTGACACACAAGCAAACGAGGAATTAAGAAAAAATTGTGAGAAAGTTGTTAAAGCTATACCAGGAGTGGGGAAAGTAACTGTGGTTGCTACTGGAAGAAAACAAGCTGGACAACAAAGAACTAAACTGCATATCGAGGGAGTGAAAAATATAATTGTCGTTGCCTCCGGTAAAGGAGGTGTTGGCAAGTCTACGGTTGCACTAAATCTTGCTTTCTCGTTGGCAAAATTAAAACATAAGGTTGCACTAGTTGATGCAGATATATATGGTCCTTCAATTCCCAAGATGCTTGACACTGAAAAATTAAAGCTAAAGGTACAGGATGGCAAGGTAATGCCCATAGAGAAGTATGGAATGCATACCATTTCAATTGGCTATTTTATCGATAAGGATCGTGCAGCAATATGGCGTGGGCCTATGATCACGAAAGCGTTTTATAGTTTGCTAATGGGAACGAGATGGTTGGATATAGAATATTTGATAATTGATACACCACCTGGAACTGGCGATGTACACCTAAGTTTGATGGAAAATTTTAATTTAACTGGAGCAATAATAGTCTCAACTCCACAGGAGCTTGCCTTGGTTGATGCACGCAAAATTCATAATATGTTTATAAAACTCAGTGTACCGATTATAGGCATTGTGGAAAACATGAGCTATTTTATTCAAGATAATTCAAAAATATATATATTTGGGAAAGGTGGCACAAAAGCAATGTCCGAGGAACTGGGAATCAAACTCTTAGGAAGAATCCCTCTAGACCCACAGATATGTTACGCTTCAGATTGTGGGAATCCTTTAATGCTAAGTAAAGACTTAGCAGAAATTTACGAAGACTTTGCTAAAGATGTTAGATCTTTAATACAGAGTTCTATAAAGTTTGTTTAAACTATTTCCAAAATAGATAAAATATAATTTTAAGATTGCGTGAATAAAATGAATTACGATGTAATCATTTCAGGTGGTGGATTACTTGGCCTTATTACTGCTATTGGCCTAGGTAACAACTCTGTATCCATAGCCGTGATTGAAAAAAACAGTTTGCCGCGCGTAACTGACGACAATAGAGCATTTGCTATTTCCCAAGGCTCAAGAAAAATACTGGAGAAGTTAGGGATTTGGCAATTCATAGAAAGCGAGGCTGAGCCAATACTTGATATATGTATATCAGATGAAAATAGCCCAATCACTGTGCATTATGATCATAAGATGGTTGGCAAAGAACCGATGGGTTACGTTATCAACAACACTGTTATATGGAAAGCGATCAATAACAATTTTTTGAATAAGCTAAATGTATATTCCCCGCACTCTTATAAAACAATTACTTGCGATGCAGGATGCGTGGAAGTTATCCTTGATAATAACCAGAAATTAATATCATCACTACTTATTTGTGCTGAAGGGAAAAACTCGAAACTACCAGTGTTATTTTCTATACCGATAATAAAATTTGATTATAAACAAAGTAGCATAGTATTTAATGTAAAGCACAAATTGCACCACCGGAACTTAGCTGTGGAGAGGTTTTTTCCTGGCGGTCCATTTGCAATTCTGCCGATGAAAAGTGGCTATGCTTCTTCAATAGTTTGGACAGAAAAATCTGAAATTTCGAAAATGCTAATGGATCTGCCTAAGGAAGAATTTATCATAGAACTTAAGAAAAGGTTCGGTTCCTGTTTAGGAGAGATTAAGCTAGATGGTGAAAGAAAATCTTATCCCCTGAGTTTTGCTTTTGCAAAAAAGCTGTATAAAAGCAGAGTTTTGCTTATTGGCGATGCAGCACACTCAATCCACCCAGTTGCAGGTCAAGGACTTAATCTTGGGATTAGAAACGTAGAGAGTGTTATAAGGCAGATAGTTGCTGCAAAAGTATCTGGTGTTGATGTTGGCAGTAGTTACTTGTTAAAGAAAATTTTACGTGATAGATGCTTTGATAATTTTACAATGGCGCTTGCAACCGATGGATTAAATAGAATATTTTCCAACAAAATACTCTGTGCTAAAGCACTAAGAAGTTTTGGCTTAATGGCAGTTGAAAATTCAAATTTCCTTAAAAAACGCTTCATCCGACATGCTATGGGGTTTATGTAAAATAGTTCAGGATGTCAAATTAACCTCAAGGTACAATATCATACCCGCTCAGCTAAGTGGTGAAAGGCGATAGACAGGAGATTGTAAAAAGGGTTAGCTCCTCTTGTTTCCATACAGAGTTGTTTAATTGTAGAGTGAGAAAGAGAGGCAATAAATTTGCACAAAGCACTCTCAAGCAAACCAACTAATTTTACTTTAACCTGTGTTCTAGCATCAATTTCCATTATACAAGGAACGGATAGGCAATAATGGAGAAAAGAAGCCATGCTGACTGAAGTAAGTAAA
>NZ_WQMO01000006.1 GCF_013366805.1 Wolbachia endosymbiont of Litomosoides brasiliensis | reverse complement strand
AGTGAACAATTTTTCTCCTCTTGCAAATTTTAGATGCTTCATTCATGAAGTTGGTGCTGTTCTTGAAATGCAACATACTTTTGCTATGGCTGTTGTGCTGCACTTTTTTACTGCAATTGCAGCATTTAGTTTTTTTGCAACATTATGCGTCATTTTACATTTCCTTCAGCATCTCTTTCGCTGATTTCACAACTTTTTCATCCAATAATTTTGATTTCAACGCTATTTTACTCACTTCAGCATGGCTTTTTCCCACTATTATCTACCTGTTCCTTGCATAGTAGAAATTGGTATTAGGACACAGGCTAAAGTAAAATTAGGCAGACAAAATTTTTATCTCTACAGCACAGTTAATCCTAGAAACGGAAAGGGTCACAGTTTATTTGCACTGAATATTAAAATTGACTGCAGGAATATATCTCTTAAACAAATGTCCACAATATTAAGAACACGAGAAGCCTTTTGCGTAATAAAGTCTATAATACAATTGCTTTGCTTGAGAGCGCCTTGTGCAAATTTATCACCTCTCTTTCCCACTCCTCAATTAAATAATTCTACAATGCCACTTATTTAACCTATTAACAATGAAAATCGGTGCAAATTGTTTAAAGCAATCTCTTAGTAAAGAAGTCCTAATACATCGCAAGGGTTGTGATATGTACCATAGTAGTTATAACATGAGTTAAAATGATTATGACATGAGTTAAGAGTACTAAGGTGTGTATGTAGAACAAGAAGGTGTACACATTGGAAAAACTGAGGCTGATAAATGAGAAGCCATACATTGTTGTTATAGTAAAAAACCGTGAGCATAAATCATGACATGCCCTTTAAAAAATAATATCAAGTTATTATAAGTTAAAATAGTTAGGAATTTGATGGCTTTATTCTAAGTTTAGTACATCTATCCAATTGACAGCAGTATGATTTGAATTTTTTTGTTTTGCATGGCACTTTAACAGGTCATGCCTACTATATTTTCGTTAACTTCGCATACAATCCATCTTTACTCATTAAAGAATCATGAGTTCCCACTTCTTCTACCTTTCCATGATTAATTACTATAATCCTATCAGTTTTGAGTGCGGTTGACAGCCTATGCGTAATCATGATTGTTGTTCTGTTTTGCATTAGTTTACTTAGTGCCTTTTGCACAAGGTTTTCACTCTTGTAATCAAGAGCAGAGGTTGCTTCATCCAGTATTAAAATCTGGGGATTTTTTAGTATGGCCCTTGCTATTATAAGGCGTTGTTTTTGTCCTTCAGAAAGTTTTAATCCTCTTTTTCCTACAAATGTGTCAAATTTATCAGGTAGCTTTTCAATAAATTCCATCGCATAAGCACTGATAGCTGCTTGCTTCACTTCCTCATATTCAGCATCTGGTTTGCCATATAGTATATTCTCCAGTATTGAACACGAAAATATCATATGATCCTGTGGCACCAAACCAAACAATGATCTAAGATTACTTAAAGCAATTAATTTAATGTTACACCCATCAATAGTGACGCTGCCTTTGCTTGGATCATGGAAACGGAGTAGAAGCTTTAAAATAGTGCTCTTACCACTACCGGATGGGCCAACGATCGATACTGCTTGGCCCGTCTCTATAGAAAATGACACATTATCTAGCACTGGCTTATCAGGTCGAGATTCATAAAAGAATGTTACGCTATTAAAGGAAATTCCTTTCTGAACACCACAAATTTTTACAGGATCATCGATATCCATTATGGAGCTTTTCATATTTTTAAGTTCAAACAAACGCTCTACTATTCCAAAGCCCCGCTGTAGGTCACTGATGTTATCGCTCAAATTGTTTACAGCTCCTGCTGCAAGTGCTGAATAAAACACAAACGAAGATAGTTCTCCAATGGTTATATTATTACTTAAGACTTCTTTAATACCGAAAAAGAGCAAAACTACCAATGAGCCTATCACACACGCTATAACCAAGGTCACTAAAATAGCACGCAAGAATACTAATTTCACGTATGACCTTGACACTGAATCTAGATGCTCTTTAAAACGGATTTTTTCATTTTCTTCCAATACAAATGATTTGATAGTTACTATAGACCTAAAATTTTCTTCGCTAAATGATGCAAGCTCACTTAGCTTATTCTGAGCAAAGCATGCATAATTGCGCACTTTCCTCCCGAGTGAAGTCATGATAATGAGTAGTATTGGTATTATTGCAGCGGCATATGCGGTTAAATGCAGGTTTGTATATAGTAGCATGGCAACACTACCAATCAAAATTACAGAATTTCGTAATATGGTTAGTAAGCTGCTATTCATTATCGATTGCAGCACAGAGGTATCGGTAATTAGTGCTGAGATGACATCTTGAACACCTGTATTCTCAAAAAAACTTGGTTGCAAATCAGCAATATTTCCATATAAGTCATATCTTATTCTCGCAATAACTTTCTCGCTGCCAATTCCAATGAAATACAATCTAATAAACGCAGTGAGAGAAATGACTAAAACTATGAACATAGTAACTAATAGCTTGGTGGTAAAATTGTGTTCTGTACCAGAATCAATTATGTTACTCAAGCCTCTACCAAAAAGGAGAATTGTTAAAGCTGAAGATAAAACAGCAATAAAAGCTATGATAAAATAATGCAGATTAGGTTTTATGTAATAAAATAATTGCCTGATATTAGATCGCATCTTATTTTGAAGTTTCTGAAGTTAAGTATATGAGTTTTGGTTTTAGGAGAAAGAGGAAAGGTATAGTATAAAGGAACTAGTTTATAGTGTGTCTTTTAAAGAAAGACGCTTACGAAGATTTAATGTGATAGCCTGGTTCCTACTAAAAGACAGCATTATGCCAAGTGCGATGCTTAAAGACATAAAGAGAAGAACCACCGTAGCTAAGTAGAGGTAAAGTTATGCTAGTGGTTGGAAAAACGCTCAACGTTACCCCTATGTTTATTACAAATTGTGTAATAAATTGAATTGAGACACTCAAAATCACCAGCAGATTAAATAGTTCATTTTCTCTATATGCAATATAAAGCAAGCGAGCAGAAATGATGCCAAATAACATCAATGTGATCAAATAATAATCAAACCAAATTCCTCCGCTAAAACAGAAAATACAAAATCTGTGTGATAATCAGGGAGAAAGATCTTTATACTGCCTTTACCAGGCCTAACACCAGTTAACTGACCTTTTTTGAATTCTCCCAATGATTTTATAACTTGAAAATTATCATGCTGTGTAAAGTTATAAATCCTTTATTTCATATGTGGAAAACATAAGCAGGCTGTTGTAATTCCAGTTACGACTATTCCCGCTATACATAGAAAGTATAAAAGTGGTACACATGCAACAAACATTTGACCAATGAAAGAATACACTAAAAGTACAGACATACTGAAATCAGGTTGTAAAAGTAACAACATGAAGATTAGTATAAATATTATAATTGATATGTATATCTTAAGCTTTATTCCACACAAACTCAAAAGGTTGAACTGAAATTTTAATAATATGCAACCAACGTTTTATGCCTTTTGTCTCTATACCAAGTATTAATACGCCTACCATTAAAATAATAAATAAAGTAAGACTTGCAAACGAGAGGTTAAGTATGGTTTTTGTATTGAGAAAAGAAAATGTCACTAAGGTAATCAATGATAGAACTATATAAAGTAATCTTGTGGCAAAGAAAGACGCTGTGCAATTACAGGGCTTGCCGAATAGACAAGAATGAAGCTTATAGTTAATAAAAAACTACTGGAAGGATAAGATAATAATCCAGCGTCCTACACCAAAGTTTAATATTCATTTTGTTCCAGTATGTAATGCCACTATTCCATAGCTTATATTATGAAATTCAACATTCTTAAAGCCCACCTCTTCAATTTCCATTTTGAATTCAGCCTGAGCTGGAAACTCTCTGATGCTCCTCACTAAATACTCATAAGAGCTCTTGTCTCTAGCAACTATGTTGCCAATTTTAGGAATTACTTTGAATAAATATAAGTCATAAAGTTTGGCAAACATCTCGTTTTGATAGTGCATAGGAGCAAATTCCAAGCAGATAAATTGTCCATTGTTTTTTAGTACTCTATATATCTCACTTAAAGCTTTTTTACGATCGGAAACGTTTCGAATACCGAAAGCTATTGTGCAATAATCAAACTCAGAGTTTTCAAATGGCAAACTTTCCGCATTTGCATGCACCCAATTAAAATTAAGCTGATTTGAGTTTATAGCTTTGTCACGTCCTCTACTTAGCATGTTTTTATTTATGTCACATACTGTAACCTGAACACTCGGCTCTCTTCTTACTATTCTCATTGCTATGTCTCCGGTTCCCCCAGCTACATCTAGAACCTTAGATCTTTTTGTAAAATGCACGCTATTTACTACCTTATCCTTCCATAGTCTGTGTATTCCCAGGCTCATTATATCATTCATGATGTCGTAATAATTTGCCACAGAATCAAAAACCTTCTTGACTAATTGTGATTTATTCATACCCCTCTCAATCTTTATTAGATATTACATAAAGTTGTTGAACCTTATCACAAAAATATATCCAGTATCCTATTACTAGAATACCTCCTTGATTTTTAATCACATCTTGCAATATCATATTCAGTTTTGCACCATCTATTATAAAATTCAAGTATACCTAAAATCTCTGTTGAAATAGGTAAAAATTCCTTATAATTGACCCAGGTAAACCTTGATGAACCACTATACTATAGCTTAAGGGCCACAGAAAGAAGAGTTAATGGCTATCCGTGTTATATACATGTAAGCACTATAAAACATTAGATATATCTTTATATACCCGCTTTTTCATATTACTTTTCAACTTAGGCTTTCTTGTTAAGCTCAAAAAAAACTCGACCACTGAAGCTGGAACCTAGAAAAAAAGAATCAGTGTTAGCCACTTGAATAAGAGGGATCTTGAACCAGGTGGTTAAATTAATGTACTAATAAAGAAAATACATTATAATAAAACTTCTGTAGCTCAGCGAATCATTAAGTGGCAATAGTTCTTCCACAGAATATCATCTCTCTTATCATGATACTTTCTGTAGCAATTGTCGATATGGCAACTGACCTGTACTCAGTTGCACTACCAAGTATTGCCAATTACTTCAAGGTAGGAGGCCATGTGGTACAACTTACAATTAGTTTAAATTTAGTTGGATTTGCGATGTCTGGGTTGATTTATGGCCCATTATCGGACTATTATGGTAGGCGTCCGATAATGCTGATTGGTATGACAATTTTTACTTTAGCAAGCATTGCTTGTTACATAGCTGATAACATTGTGCTCTTAATACTAATTCGCTTCATACAAGGGGTAGGGGCTGGGGTTACAGGTGTTGTTGGATATGCAGCAATAAGGGATATGTACTCTGGTAGTGAATACTCAAGGGTAATTTCAAAGTTAAACATGATAGTAGCACTTTCACCTGGAATCGCTCCAGTAATAGGTAGCCATATGATTTCACACGGTTATCACTGGAAATTTTTGTTTTTTATTATATCACTTGCGGCAATTATTATGCTTATTTTTATCTACTTTAAGTTACAAGAAACACTCAATATTAATAGAGATAAAACTAACATAACTAATATAATCATTAATGTCTCTAAGCAATATATATCAATATTTAGGAATTATCGTTTTCTTGGATTTTCAGCTATTCATGGATTAACTTTCATGTGGCTCTGGGCGTATATTGCTAACTACCCTTTCATATTTGAATCCATGGGCATTGAGGTACAACATTTCGGTTATTTCATATCAATCATAGTTATATTTTACATAATTGGAACCTTAATTAACAGAAGATATATACCGAAGGTGGGAGTTAGCAGGATGTTAATGATAGGTTTAGTATTACCAATAATGTCCGACTGTTCGCTGATATACCTTTACTTAATAGACAAATTAAATATATCCACCCTCATAATATTTTGGGTTCCAAACAATATTGGCCTTGCATTGATAATAAGCAACAACGTAGCCTCTGCATTAGAAACGATCAAAGGTATAGGTCTTGGTAGTGCGGTCCTCTCATTCTGCAATATGATGTTTGGAACTATCGGAATATATATAGTAGGAAAATTCTTTTCTTATGGTGTTTTGTCAAATTTACTGCTGACAGTTATATGTTCTACAATCGCAATTCTTATATATGGCTTACTCAAATATGCTGAAGAACACTTGAACAGCTAATTGGTAGTAAACTTTATCATTATGCTGCGCAGTGTACGGTAAGATAACTTATTTAGAAGATCCCCTAAACTATTAGTCCAAATATTACCGGCATTTTGAACATTTTCCTCCATCTTTGCTCTCTTTACTAGTTGCTATGCAATAAGGATAATCTAATACTAATCCCTACTATACAAGAAACTGATAGACAACAATAAAAAAGAAGTTATACTGAATGGTGCTGAAACAAAAATTATTGATGAAAAAGTCATGGAATCAGCAAAAGAAATGGTAAAGAAAGCGCGAAATAATGCATATGTTCTCAAAAAAAACTAAATGCGGCAATTGCAACAAAAAAGCACAGTATAACAACACACAACAAAAATATGTTACATTTCAAGAATAGCACTAACTACTAAAATTTGGAAGAGAAGGAAATTTGTCTCTCCCTCTTCAACGTTGCAGAAAAAACATTGCAGAAAAACAGTGATGCTAATCCTCAGCAATTGTATTATAGACTTTATAGGATTGAGTTTGGGTAAGCATGGTAGCAGATATATAATCTCAATATTTTTAGTACCTTTAAATTTCTTGACTCATGCCAATTAGCAAATCTACTGTTCAAAAAATATATTCATATAATCAGTGTTGAAATTTGGCGCAAATAAGCTAGAACTCTTTCCATTTCTAAAATTAACTGCACTGTAGAAATAAAAATTTTGTTCTATCACCTAATTTTACTCCAACCTGTATTCTAACACCCTTTTTAAACCAACATGTATTCAATTTCTGAAATGTGTGAATTGGCCTTAGCGTAATACACGAAAACTTCATTTTTTGCATATTATGGTACACCTGTAGATTTGCTGATATTCAAGTCAAAATTCTCATTTCTTTAACGGTAATATTAGGGTTTTCTTGCATCTATATTCCAAAGAGCAAATAATTTTTTCTTTTCTAAATTTGAGGTGCTTTATCTATGCAGTTAGTGCTATTCTTGAAATGAAAAACATATTTTTGCTACGGGTTATTATACTGTACTTTTTTGCTGCAATTACCGCATTTAGTTTTTTTTACAATATGCATTATTCCTGTTGTGTGCTTTTAATTTTCATATTCTTCCTTACTAATAACTCTTTGTTTTTTAGCTTTAGCTAACATTATTATGGAGACTGGTTAAATTTTTATAAAAAAAAGGCTATGCTGTTAACGTATGACACGAACTACACAAGTAACAAATATGAGGACAGCCAGCCAGTTCCTAGATTTGTTTTTGTTTAGAACGCTGATTCAACTTCAGGTACCTGCTGCTCACAGTGAACACTTCTGGATCTCGAGAAGTTAGTTTGAGTATAGCTAATATATTGATAAACAATAAAGCAGCAATCGAAATATCAGCAACATCCCATAGTAACTGAACTTTACCTATTGAACCAAGTGGGATAACCACAGTGAAAATTACAACCCAGATTTTAGTGTATTTATCATTTTGAGATACATAGCGTATTGTCTGCTTCGAGCAAAAAAACCAGGTGAAAATAGTGGTAAAAGCAAAACAAAACATTATGGCCATAATTAGATAGTCAATATAAGGCCAATTTATTGCTTTTCTGAAAGCAAATATACACATGTTAGTACTCTCTAAATCAGTAACCCAAGAATCTGTAACAAGCAGTACCATCGCTGTAACAAATATTATGAATGCAACTATAAAAGGCGATATTATTGTGATTAGACTCTGTTCGACAACGAATTTATTATTATTCCTTTTATGGACAACTGAAGAGTGTACAACTCCTTCGAGGCCAAACCCTATGTCTGTTGCAAAAATACCTCGCAAAGTTCCTACTTGAATAATAGTTAACGTTTCTAAAACTAAACCTAAAGATAAACCAAAGTTGAAGCTACTAGTTGTAAAAAAGCTGCTTGTTATTAGCTTTAGAGAAGGAAGAATATTTTCACTAAATTTAAATAATATAATACTGCAAAGTGCGAGGTAACTTACCGTCATTATCGGTATCATAGCTGATATGAAAATTTTGGTTTTCTTTAAGCTGAGAGCTGCAACAACAAAAAATATTATGGCCATTATAATTCCACCAGTAACCACAGGTACATCTATCATATCAAGTGGTATTGATAGAGAATTCACCTGAACAAGGTTACCGACAGTTGTTGAAACCATCATCATAATAACTAGAAATACAACTGTAGCTTTCCTAGAGTTAAATGCACCAGCCATATAGGCCATAGGGCCACCTATAAGCCTTCCATTCCTTTTTTTCCTGTTCTTTATACTCAGGTAACAAGTGATATATTTTATCACAGAAGTAATAACAACAATTATCGCCATCCACAAAATAGAGCCAGGTCCTCCGGTTTTTAGAGCAACAGCAGTCCCTGAAATATTTCCAACTCCTAAATTTCCTCCTAAGATTATAAATAGGGCAGCTATAGAGGAAAATTTATTTTCCCCTTTCTTAACTCCAATAAGTGAAAAGGCATGTGGCAACCTAAATATCTGTAACCACTTTAGCCTAATTGATAGGTAAATACTAGCAACTAGTATTAGTAATATTGTTGGTAGTAATAAAATAGACTTTACTGTATCCATCTACGTGCTGAAGGTAAGCATTTTGACTTAGTATATAAACAAAAGTTTAAAATGCCCAAGCCTATTTTTTATGAAAGTTCGCGTGACTAACGAAGCTTATTTCTGTCATCTTACGGCTGATTATAGGCTAGATTCCAGCACTACATACACGACTGTACAAGCATTGTATTTCGGAAATTCAATCAACTCACAGAATGGCTATTTTAGGCCTAAAATTTACCTTTAATCTTTGTTTAAGCAACAAAAGCACAATATTAAACTAGGCGTGATACCTTATTTCCCTTAATTCATGAAATTGTGGGTATTTATAATTCCAAGGTTGGCTATTTGTTAAGTGTATAGGACACTAATGTTAAGTTCCTAAAAGAGATATTAATTAGTATTTCTTTTGCCTTATTACAATTACAAAAGCGTTCTCTACTAGCAGTAGTGTCATACAAACTATCTACAAATTGCAATGTTTGTGTAGATATAAGCTGAGTGATTCACCAAGATTACTTAAGCATTACCCCCCAAAAAAAACTTAGGTTTAGGTAGTATAGTATCTGGACTTGCGTGCATGTTGCACGGAGATTTCAAATCGCGTTTCAAGATTTATCTGTTTATTATATAACAACTAATTTGAAGGTCACCTTTGCAATTGTCACAATGGCATAAAAATTGTGTGGGAGGATAATCATAAATAAGAATAACATACCTTAATTATATAATCGGCACCTTGGTTACTTTAACCTTATTAGCATCAGGAGCGTTTGCTATAGCTACCTTATGTTGTTTTTTTTAACTTCCCGTTTATTGTTAGCCGTGCTGTGCTTTCTATTGTAACTACTGCACCTTTATATATATGCAGCAATTAGTAAGAACAAAGCCATCCCCAAGAAAGATGCTCAACTTGCTGTAGTTGAAATACAAATTGACCAAAGTGTGCAAAAGCAATTCACTGAAATTGGAATACAAGTTGACAAAGCTTAATCTGGTCAAAGTGAAGCTATCGGTAATAGGAAAATTCAACAGATATATGACGTAGAGGGAAAAAGCAAACAGAACATGTTCCTACTTCTTATACAATATAACAGGTGCTATTATGCCATTATTACCAAGTATTTTCCAATTAACCAAGCAGTCGTTGTAGTACAAGACACATTCAAAGTTCCTTATAATTTATTTGCCTGCTCCTTCTCAAATATATATGCTACCACAAATAATCTCTTATAACATTAATATTAGTTTATTCTTTCAAAGAAACCCCCTTCTTGAAGAGAAAATGGCAAACTCTTTGTCAGGTCAATTATTAATGTGAAGCTACGTTTTAACTTTAATACCAATTCTCATTATTAGTAGGCAAAATAATTGATATTGCAGAGTTGTTTAATTGCGAGGTGAGAAGGAAAGGTAATAAATTTGCACAAAGCGCTCTCAAGCAAAGCAATTGTATTACAGACTTCATCACGCAAAACGTTCTGTTTTATACACAACCAAAGTTTCTCAATTTGTTTAAGAAATATATTCATATAATCGGCGTTGACATTCAGCATAAATAAGCTAGAACTCTCTCCATTTCTAGGATTAACTGCACTATAGAGATAAAAATTTTGTCTATCTAATTTTACTTTAACCTGTGTTTTAACGCCCTTTTAAACCACCAGCGTCCAATTCTTGAATTGGCGCAAACTATAATTCATCAAAGATAAATAACTCTTTTTACATATTACGGTGCACTGTAGACTCACTGACATTTAAGCTAATCTTCTAAATTTTAGGTGCTCTATTCATTAGTTTTGCAACATTATCTGTTATTTCACACTTCCTTCGGCACCTTTTTTATTGATTCTACGACCTTTTTACCCAATAATTTTGACTTCAATACTATCACTGCAATTTATTAGCTTATTAACAAATTTGACACTATCTATTTATTTGTGCTATAATTTTAATAACGGACTAATTATTCTAGTGAGGTATATAATGAAAAATATATTAAAAAAAACTAGTGCACCTTATCTTGTAGGTAGCGCTCTAGCTATTGGAGCTTTACTAACACTAGGAGTGTTTGCTGTGGCTCCTTATGTTGCTTTCTCAGCTCCAGTCGCAGCGTTAAGTGTTATCCTTCCACTTATTATTGGCGGTGCTGTATATTCCGCTGTAGTTATTGCATTTTCATCTGCAGCAATTAGCAAAAACAATACTATTTCTGAGAAAGATGCTAAACTTGCTGGGAAAGATGTTTTAGTGCAGGCTCAAAAGGAAAGGGGTTCTGAACAGGAAATCCGTCTTGCTAATAAGCAAGAGCAATCATTTAAAGAAGAGGGTAATTTGAACTACTTAGATCTTGGGGTTCCTTCTAGCAGACAAGGGAAGAAAGCTAATGGTTTAGATTCTTTAGATCTTGCAACTTCTAGAAATTTAAATGATTTAGAAGATGAATTATATTTTGATGCACAAAGCCAAAATACTGAGGGTTCCAGCACAGAAAATCAGCTAACTGAAGAAGGAACCAAAGTTAATGGTTATTTTAATCAAGCAGTGAGCGCAGTTAATTGGCTTGCTGATCAAGCAATAAAAGTTATACCCTATTAGCTGCGAGTTATTTGCCTTGCGTTTTTCATAACTATGCTATCACTCCTAATATCAGCATCGTTTGATGATGTTAACGTAACTCAACCATTTGTTATTGATTCTGGTATAACTAAATCTTAAAGCAAAACAGTAGAAGGAATATTATGCGATCTCTACTCAATCTTCAGAAAAACAGGCGTAGGTTTAGGTAATGTAGTGCCTGAATTTACGCACGCGTCGCACAGAGATTTAAAATCTCGTTGTTCCTTCGGGATTCGCAATTGGTCGAGTATCACCTCTGCTGACCTCGGGACAATTGGCTGCAATAGAATGCCAATTATCCTTACATATTCCAGTAGTTTATAGATTACTAGATTCATGCGCTCTCTGTCAGTTTTGTTCAGTATCCAAGGTGCGCTTTTATCTATATAAGCATTAGCTTCGGAAGAAATGTTGATAATTAGAAGTATAATATGGTTAAATTCATACTTTGATAAATGATCCATTACTTGATCGGATATAGCCCTATAATTTGGAAGGCCTTCCTCACCTTTAAGTAGGCTTTGGTCAACTATTGGTACAACTCCAAAGCATTGTTTATGTAAAAATGAAATTGTTCTTTGCACTAAATTACCTATATCATTTGCAAGTTCTGAATTTACTCGGCTGATCATGTTCTTCTTACTAAAATTACCATCCTGGCTGAAGATTGCTTCCCGAAGGAGAAAATAGCGTAGCTGATCAACATCAAACTCTTTAGCTAAACCAATTGGATCTACGACATTACCGAGAGATTTGGATATCTTCTTCCCCTCATTTAACCACCAACCATGAACTGCAATTTGCTTTGGCAGTGGCAAATCTGCTGCAAGGAGAATTGCTGGCCAATATACAGCGTGAAAGCGTAATATGTCCTTACCAATTACATGAACGTTAAAGGAGTTATTAGCTAAATTCGATGTCATCCCAGCGCGTGATGCTGGAATCTGTATTTTCTTTTGGACCTCAGTGTCAGCTACTTGGATGACAGACTGTGATTCTACCCAAAATTTTTTATATTCTTCATTTTCCGTGTTAGGAAAACCTATTGATGCAAGATAATTAGTTAATGCGTCTATCCAGACGTAGATTATGTGTCTGTCATTCCCTGGCACTTTTATTCCCCAGTTAAAACTAGTGCGAGAAATTGAAAGGTCAGTTAGTCCTGATTTTACAAACGATATCACTTCATTTTTTCTGCTTTTAGGAAAGATAAAATTTGGCTGATTTTTGTATAATTCTAGTAATTTATCTTGCCAACTCGATAGACGAAAAAAGTAACTCTCTTCTTTTACCCATTCAACCTCAGCCCCTGTTGGTGCTTTGCCATCTATCAGTTCCGATCCCTGATAAAACGCCTCATCGCGGACTGAATACCAACCCGAATAGGAATCCAGATATATTTGTCCCCTCTTTTCAAGCCTATCCCATAAAGCTACAACTGCTCTCTCGTGACGTTCTTCTGTGGTGCGAATAAAATCATCATATTGAAAATTCATGAACTCAGCTAATTCCCTAAACGAAACGCTCATTTCGTCTGCAAATTCCTTTGGATGCATTCCCTTTGCTTTAGCTGCTTTTTCGATTTTTTGCCCGTGTTCATCTGTACCGGTAGTAAATTTAACATTTTTTCCAGCTAGCTTCATAAACCTGGCTGTAACATCACAGATAAGGAAAGTATATGCGTGACCAATGTGCGGCTTGTCGTTTACGTAATATACTGGCGTGGTGATGTAAAAATTTTTGAATTGCTCCATTATCTAGTGCTTAAAGCCCTATTGTATCTACACTAGCAATAAAAATCAATAGGCCACCGGATTTCATTGCAAGTTCTACGAACCTATAATAGTAAAAGCGGTTAAGCATATTCAATATAATCTTTTAAAAGAAGCTATTCACTAAAACTTAATTGAAATAAAAGATAATTAAGTGCAAAATTGAAGATCATGACAAAAATAAAGGGAAATTTCCCTGTTTATCTTGTTCATAATTCTGATTCTCTTTGATATACTTGATGATCAAGCTGATGAGAAATAAACATAACATATAATGCAGTAAGTTACATTCATGGATAGGTAAACTACTTTTTACAATAGTAAAAATTCAGTGCAAGCTTGTTTGCAATACTTGGAAGAATGTCTTAGCCTGCATTTTTCTCGTTTAGCATGTTTGAAGCTTGCTGCCTTTATGAGGAATAAATGATGCAAAATGGAAAGTGTTTTTCTGTTCCTTAGTATGAATTTGGAGTCAAGGTGGTTATGAAATTCCTGAAGGCGGAGTAGACTATATTCCTAGATTAGCGTCCAATAACAAGAAAAAATGTGTTGATTCTTCTTCACCACTTCGTAAATAAAGATGGCACTTTCATAAGTAAAATCTAACTACTCATTACACCACAAAGTATATAGTTAACATCCACACCTTTAGTTAAATTCCACTCACTCTTTATTACGTTATATTCCATACCAGCCATGTCCTGTAGTGTTACATTGCCTTCTCTTAGGTGATTTGCAATCTCTGATGGCTTGAGAAACTTATTCCAATTATGTGTACCTTTCGGCAGCAAGTTTAATATGTACTCCACACCAATTATTGCAAGACAGAAGGATTTAATAGTTCTATTTATAGTTGATATAAATACCAGTCCCTCTGGTTTCAATAATCCTATTGCTTTTTTCATAAAAAATTCTAAATTATCCACGTGCTCAACTACCTCCATCAACAAAACCACATCATACTTTTTGTTATTGCTTAGCTCTTCAATACCGGCGTGTATGTATTCTATATCTAACCCTACTTTTTTTGCATGTGATTGTGCCACTTTTATGTTTTCTTCACATACATCTATTCCTAGAACGTTAATACCAACACGTGCCATCGATTCTGATAAAATACCACCACCACACCCAACATCAAGCAATGATAATTCTTTTAGATCACATTTCTTTAACTCTTTTATCTTCTTGATAATGTAAAGCACTCTCACAGGATTCATCATATGTAATGGCTTGAATTTGCCATTTTCATTCCACCATTCACCTGCCATTTTAGCAAATTTTGATACCTCATTTTCGTTATAAGTTTGTGTTTTTTTTTTCTTACTAGAAGAGACTATATTGCTGAGTTTATCAAGACGTTTTTTATGTCTACTTTCTTTTGAAAATTCCGTTTCAAGGAATTTTTTGACTATATCTTTTGCTAATCCACTAGCAGTAAATCTTGCGCCAAGACACAACACATTTGCATTACCATGTTCTCTAGCTAATCTTGTGATTTCAACACTATTACATAAAACAGCATGTATTCCTTTAAAGCGATTTGCTACGATACTCATACCTAGACCTGTACCGCAGATTAATATTCCATAATCCGCTTTTTTGTTTGCTATATCTTCTACAATTTTAACAGCATAATCCGGATAATCTACACACTTTTGCTCAGCAGCGCAGCCACGGTCTAGCACTTTATAACCCAGAGTTTCCAGGTAAGGCTTTATTTCTGATTTTAATTCATAACCAGCATGGTCTGAAGCAATTGATACTATATCTAACATATAAGAAACTAATCTTGCATGGCTTAAAGACATCTCATATGGGTAATTCATTTTAAGTTTTCTGTCAAGCCATCTAATGCTCCTAATATTTTTAAAACTCTGAAACTTAAAATAAATTTTGAGCCAAATATGAATAAATTCTGTATAATTTTTGTCCTACTACTAATTCAATAAGATGGACTATATAGATAGTATAAAATCAAGATTATTATTATCCGATATAGTAGCCAAGAAAGTCAGGCTAACAAAAAGAGGAGATAGTTTTGTTGGACTCTGTCCATTTCATAACGAAAAAACACCGTCTTTTTTGGTGAGTAATACTAAAGGATCGTATCACTGCTTTGGTTGTTCGGCTCATGGTGACATGTTCAACTTCATTTCACAAACTGAGGGACTGAGTTTTAAAGAAGCATTGGAAAGGCTGGCATCAGTTGTAGGCGTTGAGTTACCTAAAAATCTTAATGTCACTAAAAAGAACGGCAAACTGCTTTCAACGCTAAATTTAGCTGCAAGTTGGTTTGCACAAAAAAATCAAGGAGTTATAGTTTATCTAAAGCAACGCAAGATTTCGCCTGAAATCATAGATAAATTTAAGGTAGGTTATGCACCAAGTTCTGGTTTGAAAGAATATTTAAACTCCTTAGATATTAAGGACGAAATTCTAATTGATGTTGGATTAATAAATAAGAATTCTCGTGATTATTTTTGCAATCGTCTGATATTTCCTATATGCAACATCGCAGGAAAAGTTATCGGTTTCGGAGGACGCGCGCTGAGTTCCAAACAACAGCCAAAATATTTAAACAGCCCAGAGAGCCAGTTATTTAAGAAAAGGGAAAACCTATATGGGTTAAACTTTGCTTTAAGTGAAATACGTAAAAAACAGCATGTATTTGTTGTTGAGGGATATATGGATGTGATAGCACTGCATCAAACAGGAATTAGCAATACAGTTGCTCCATTAGGTACTATAATTTCTGCAGAACAAATAAAAAATCTATGGAGATTTGCCAAAGAAATTTCCATCTGTATGGATGGTGATAGTGCTGGACGCAATGCTGCAATCAGAGTTGCGAAACTTGCTCTGCCAATATTAGAGCTTGGATATACGTTAAAGTTTGTGACTTTGCCAACTGATAAAGATCCATACGATGTATGTAATGAGCTGAAATATAAGAAAGAAAGCATACTCTCTGCGTTCGACCATTCAACAAAACTTCATTCTGAATATTTATGGCATCACATAATCGATAGCAATTTGCAAAACTATGAGAAACTTGTCCCAGAAAAATATTCAACTCTTGAGCACAAGTTCACGCAATATGTCAATGCCATCAGTAACAGCAGTATTAGAAGGTATTATAGAGATTACTTTTACACTAAGGCTAGTGAGCTAAGAAATAACTTTAAAAAGCAGATTTTTAATAATAAAACAAGAGTAAGAAAAAATGAATATCTTTATAATAAATCTCCAGAGCTAATTGAAGCAGAACAAAATCAAGCCATAATTCTACGTATAACCCTAGAATTTCCTGAAATCTTGAACTACCCTATATATTTTGAGCAATTTTCCCACTTTGAATTTACTAATGCGAAAACAAAGAGATTGCAACAGCATATAATTAATGCAGCAAATAGTGGAAGTGAGCTCAACAAAGAGGTTCTATTACAAGAGCTAGAACAGTTTAACATTGATGTAACCATAAAGTTTATACTTGAAAAGACTAGCGTACTAAATAGTCAATTGAACGATAAAAAATCTGCGAAAATTGTATGGAATAACATAATATTACAGAAAGAATTAAATGCATTACAAAAAGAAAGAATCGAAGCAAGGTTAGGAGGTGATTTTGACTTAGAGAAAAGACTAATAGAACAAATAGAGCAAATAGAAAGTAATATACGAGAAATGCAAATGGAGTTTATTCAAAAATAGATTGCTATATTTTTAGATTATTTGCCGTTTTTGTTGCTCTCTATGCTAAGTAATAAAACAATAGACTTCTCATAGAAATGCAAAAAAATCTACTTGACAAATTTCAACAACCCCATTACCGCAGCGGCAAGGGTATTTTTGACTCACAGCTTGTTTTTGATCTGCACAGGTTCAATAACAAAATTCAGTAAAAAATTTAAGAGACTTTTTAGCAGATTACATTAAATCATGGTGGCCGCATGTCTCTTAAAATTTTCCTATGTGCAGCCAAATCGCGCTTAAACTAAGCGTTAGCATTATCACAGCGCTTGTTTTTTTTATCAAGTAAATTTCTTAAATGTTTGCGGCTAAACAAAAATCGTCATTCCGCCACTTGTCACTGATTATGAGATCATGTACAGGTTCTAACACTAATTCTCACTGTACAAGGAACAGATAGACAATAGTAGAGAAAAAGCCGTACCGAAGCGAGTTAAATAGTGATTTAAATGGTATTGAAATCAAAATTATTGGATAAAAAGTTATATAATTAGCAAAAGAAATGCTAAAAAAGTGCGAAATAACACACATGTTACAAAAAAAATAAATGCTGTAATTGCAGCAAAAAAGCACAGTATAATAGCCGTAGTAAAAATATGTCGCATTTCAAAAATAGCATTAACTACATGGATAAAGCACTAAAATTTGGAAGAAAAGAAAAATTGTTGTTCCCCTTCAACGTCGTAGAAAAACTAGATTAAGTCATAGCTAATTTGAATAAGCCAAAGTATGTATACAAGAAAACCTTAAATATTACCCATCAAAGAAATGAGAATAACAATCCAGGAAAAATTTGGCTTGAATGTCAACAAGTTTAAGTACACCGTAATATGCAAAAAACGAAGTTTTCATATACTACGCCAAGACCAACTCACAATGAACAAGATAAAGGTAGACAGGAAGAATTTTAAAAAACTTAATGAGATTATTGATAGCATCCAGAACAAAAGTTATTCATCTTTGATGAATCGCGGTCTGGCACACATTCGAAAGTTGGATACAAGTGCCTTAAAGGGCATTAGGACATGGGTTGAAGTAAAATTAGGTAGACAAAATTTTTACCTCTACAGTGTAGTTAACCCTGAAAATGGAGAGAGTTCTATCTTATTTGCACTGAATGAGAATGCTTTGTACAAATTTATTACTTCTCTTTCTCACTCTGCAATTAAACAACTCTGTAATGTCACTTATTTAACCCACCACAATGAGAATCAGTATAAGATAGTCCATGGCTATAACATCTGCAATACAACCTCTTTTAACAAAAATTCAATTAATTCCTGTAATAACTATACTAGCTGAAGTAAAAAGCGGAGGGTTATTAGTGAGGAAGAATATAAACATTGAAAATATACAGCAAGAATTTTTTCCTTTATTTGATAAAGTAAAAAGGGAATGTGATCCTATTCATAATGCTAGGGTTAGTTTTAATATAGCAAAGTCTTTAATAGAACGTGGTGCCAATTGGAACAAAGATGAAGTATATGAAGTTCTGCAAGAAGAGTTCAACAAGATGGAAAGAGCTCAGCAAGAACTTGAAAAAGAAGCAGAAAGAGTGTTAAGTAGATATATTATTGATGATGATGTTAAAGGCATCGTTAAAGGAGTTTCAATATACGGTAACCACGCAAGTATTACGCTGGGAGACAATAAGAAAGAGTTTAAAATAAGCGAATTTTTAAATAGTGGTTTTTGTCAGAAGAATGGGATTTCTGGGTTTTCAACGTTGCACAGTAATGGAAAGAGTGAAATGCATGGTTTTGTTACTGAGGAAGGAGAAGGAAAAGATAAGAGAAAAGTAAGGCATTATGTCGTAATCGATGGTTTATATGAAATGACTTTGAATTGGTATGATAAGGAAGGGAAAAAGTGTACTATCAAGATTAATATTGATGCCAACGGCATAAAATTTATTGAAGGTAATATGACCCAAGAGCAATTAAAAGATTCGTCAAAAGCAAATTGGGCTGTAAAAATAGGTGGTTTATTCTTACATGAGATAGAATTTAGGAAAACAAGAGAGAATGAAATTAATACGTCATTTAAAACTGCAACAAAAATTGTTAATAGAAGCATTCAAGTTACTGATATAAATCGAGAGGTTGGGTCTCAGAATGCAATGACCAGTACTACAAATTCTCATGCGCCTGCTAAAGGAAATACCCTTACATTTGGGTATACTTTACCTAGAAGCCAAAGACCAGATGATTTGCATAAGAATGAGCAAATACTTGATAATCAGCAACAACCCGAAACTCAGCAACAAGATCAGTCATACTCTAGACTACAATTTGGTAGCAAAGATGATTTAGACGCAAAAGGTATACAACCTAGTGCATTTTCTGACGATGGTGACAAACCTATCACAGTACCAAGTAAATCAGTTGGTAAAGAATCGAAAAGTATTCAATCTACTAATCCATCTGATCAAATGATAGATGAGCTAGAAAAAGTGTTGAAAAAACTAGATAAAGAATCAGAAAAAACAGCGCAACAAGTTGCTGAAGGAAGCATCTCTATTGACAAGCCTCTATCTTCAGTTAGCATTAATGGAAATAATGTAAATAACCTAACCTTATTTAAGGAGCTTGAGCAAAGACTAAGTCAAAAGAATTATGGGTTAAAACAAATCAGCTCCAAGGTACGCTATGTTAGTCCACAAACTAAAAAATACCCAATAGAAGCTGTACTGCTGAAAGACAGTTCAACAGGCGTGAAAACAATGGCAGAAGCTGCCACTAGTGCACAGCCACTTTCTACTTATTCGCCAAAAAATGTAGGTGATTCTGGTTATTTAGCATCAACTTATACTAACCACTATAATTCTCAGGTTCCTGAACAGTTAAAAACGAGTCTAATGAATGCTAAAAAAAGCAATAACGCTCTACTTACAGAATTTGCCAGCAAGTTGGATAAGGAAACTCAAAAGTTTCCATTCTTAGAAACTGAATTGCTAAAAGACAGTTTTACGGATATAAGAAAAGCGGTAGAACTAAAAAATGCTAACACTAGTTCAACTATTAAAAATAGAGAGCTATATAAATTGCTAGAAAAAGATAAGGCACAACTGAAAGTTGGAGTAATAGAAGAAATAGTAGAAGGTGCTTCAACAGAATACACTGATATTTATGATCGAAACAGAATCACATTAGGCAATAAAAACAGAGAATTACTTTGGACTAAATATGTTAAGAAACGACAAGAAAAAGGTAAAAGTATGTCAATATAAATTGAGGTTAAAGTAATTACTTAGCAAACAATAGGTTTCATGTAATGGTAATCCTATAATAGAGGAATAGGAGCCACGTAGAAACAATACGAATATTCCAGCTAAGCCTTGCATATTGCACCCCCCTGCCCTATTTTTCCATTCTTCTGATGCTAAATAGTACTTAATTTCTTGTTCACTCAGACGTTTAAATTTTACTATTGTAACTACAGTTCTGACATGTTGTCTGGATCGATCGGGAGTTAATAAACACACACTGGTATATACCCTATGCCTTCGTCCTGATAACAAACGAATACATTTCTCTGCTTGCTCGATGTCTTCGGCCTTGCGCAAGATTCTTCTACCACAAGCAACTACTGTATCAACACCGAGCACAAAATAACTTGGATTTGAACTTTGTATTTTCTCAGCTTTGCTTTTTGCCATGCGGATTGAATAATCCTTTGGAAGTTCCTTTTTTAAAGGAGTTTCATCTATATCTGCTGGCAAAGTTAAACCTGGCTCAACATTTATTTGTTTTAGTAAAGCTATACGCCTTTCTGATGATGAAGCAAGAATAAGGTTATTTAGAGATTGTTCTATCACCTATACCTTTAAGCCTTCTGGTTATCCTACCCTTTTTCACATTCCTATCGTAAATGCTCATCTCTACTAACACTTTATCTCCAATAACGATGCGCACTTTACTTCTTCTTACTTTTCCCGATACATGACAAATGATCTCATGTCCGTTGTTCAACTTCACTCTAAATTCTGCTGCGGGTAATAAAGCAGTTACTGCTCCTTCCACTTCAAAAAGTGTTTTCAATTTTTCGTCTTTTACCATTTATTACATTATAGTTCAACAATCTATGTCAGTCTATCATAGATCTCAAAGAATATAAAAGACCTTTTGGACTATTCTTCTACCATTTAAGTTTTTCTCCTCTGGCTATTAGTGGCTCAGGTACTAGCACGCTATCAAGAATTTTCACTTAGCTTAACTGCACCTTTTGCCTTATCCAACAACCCATTGATGAAACCAATTTCACTTAGTTTATCAAGTAAATCAGATGCAATATTAGTATACTCATTGATAACAACTGGAGCTGGCGTATCACAATTGGCCAATTCACATATTGCAGCACGCAAAATAGATAAGCTTATGAGATTTAACCGTGAAAGAGACCAGCTTGGATGTAAATAATACTCTATTATTTTATCATATTCTTCACTGTTCCTTATAACTTTATATAACAGTTTTTCTAAGAATTGATGATCAAATTCTTCGCATTCAAAAATATCTGCTAATTTACTCACACAGTTTCTAAGCTCACAGCTTTCCAAGCCAAAAGTGTTTTTGTCGTAACCTATAAAAATATTTGAGTAAGCAACTTGCACAGCAAGAAATCTCGCTGCACTTCTTTTTGTACGCCACTTTTTTTCCACATGTTCTTCCTCCATCATCTCAATCTATCATATAAATCCACCATATGCAAAACAGCCGAGGCTGCGTGACCACCAATGTTTTTTTTACCTTTATCAGCCCTTACTAGAGCTTTGTCTTTACTATCAGCGGTGATTATACCCATACCAAGAGGTACTATGTTATGCATAACAACTTCGTTCAAGCCTTCGATCACTCCTTTACAAACATATTGATAATGATCTGTCTCACCACGAATTATACACCCGAGAGCTAAATAACCATCATAATTAACGCGCTTACTCTTGACTGCAAAAAGAATCGCTGCCGGTATTTCAAATGCACCAGGAACCTTAATTATATTGTAACTGACATTGCTGCCTTTTAATTTATCTGTTGCACCTTCAAGCAAAAGGTTTGCTATTTTAGTATAATAAATTGAATTAACTATTAGTATTTTCAACATTTATTTCCGCCCTTTTTGTTAAAAACAATTTTATCAATGACTGCTGAATTAAAGTTATAACATTACTAAATATCCAATATGTTATCAAGCCTGCAGGAAAAGAAGAGAAAATGAAGATAGAAATGTAAGGAAAAAACTCCATAACACTTGCTTGAATATCATCTTTGTTGGTCTGATCTTTTTTGCTGATCTTCTGCTGAATTATTATGGTAATACCCAAAATTATAGGCAAGATACCTATAGAAATAGGGAAGTTATAATTAAATAACCCAAATAACGTAAAAATGTTCGTTGGATCAGGGGCTGAAAGATCCTTGATCCATAAATAAAAAGGAGCATGTCTCATTTCTATAGTAACAAATAATACTTTGTATAAAGCAAAAAATACTGGTATTTGTATTAATATAGGAAGAATGCTTGACATTGGGTTCACATTGTTCCTTTTGAACAATGCAATTGTTTCTTTATGTTGCTTTAAGCTATCATTTTTATATAACTCTTTTATACGAGCTACCTCAGGTTGCAAGCTTTTCATCTTAAACACTGAAATATGTGATCTATTGGATAAAGGAAGCATAAAAAGCTTAATTACTAAAGTCAGCAACAATATTGCTAAGCCAAAATTCTTTAAAACGAAGTTAAAATATTCAAGCAGTAAAAACACCGGCTTGGTTATAAAGTAAAGAACGCCAAAATCTACAGCTTTATCAAATAAAGGTATGTTGAGGGTGCTTTTATAGTAATCCAGCAAATTCAGCTTTTTTGCTCCAGCAAAAAAGTAATTCACATTAGAAGCACTGGTACCAGAAAGTATATTCTTGTAAGGTTTAGCAAAATCCACTTGAAATTTATCAATACCGTTAGCACTCGTATGTTTAATGCTTACATTTGTTTTGTCAGACCTTTCAGGTATGATAGCTGTAAGCCAGTATTTATCAGCAAAACCAAACCAGTTTTTTTCACTTGTGCTTGTTTTTATTAAATGTTTCTTAGCAATATTTTTATATGTCCACTCTTCTAGTTCATTATCAAATGCACCTAGCACTCCCTCATGTGATATCCAATAAGACTCGTTAATACTATCACGTTTACGGTTAATCTTACCATAAGGAACCAAAACTATATCACCCTTTGTGTTATTTTCAACAACTTGCTCAACTTTAAACATGTAGTTATTATCAAGGCTAACTCTCATCCTAAACATAATACCATTTTCATTATTCCAAAATAAATTGATTGCCTTTTGGTTAGTCAGTTCAGTTTTATCTGCTTGCCAGACCGTCTTGGAATCTGGAACTTTGACCTTACCACTTGGATCAAGCCATCCAAACTCTGCAAAATATACATCTTTTGATTCTGCAGGTGACAGCAATACTACCTGTGGGGAAGAAAGATCTGGTTCTAAGTGGTAATTCGTTAAAATCAAGTCATCAAACCTTGCACCTTTTAAAGAAATTGACCCCTTGACCATATTATTGGTCAAATTAATCCTTTGTCCTCGAGTAGAATCAATAATTTCGGAACGGCTTTGATGTATTATAGGAGCAAGATCGTTAAAAGACTCTATGTGTTCAATATTTTCAATTGATGGGTGATTTTGGTCTGCATTGAGAAAGTTATAGTAAATAATGCGCCAAGATATCATAATCAATATGGAAAGGATAGCTGCCAAAACTAGATTTCTTGTTTCTGACATAAAACTTAAGCTAAATGTATCTCCTTAAAGTGTATACTAAATATTGTACCAAGACAATAAAATCTACTTATTTTTAATAATAACTTTTAACGCTAATCTTTGAAATTTATTTTAATGGCTCAAATTTAATAGGAAGAAAGTACAAAATAACGCATATGTGCAAAAAAAAAACAAATGCTGTAATTGCAGCAAAAAGCATAGTATAACAGCCGTAATAAAAATCTGTTGCATTTCAGAACAGCACTGACTACATGGATAAAGCACTTAAAATTTAGAAGAGAAGGAAAATTGTTTGCCCTCAACGTTGTAGAAAAACTAGATTGTGAATCAGATCTAACAAGTTGAAGTATGGATACAAAAAAGCCCTAATATTACACACATTAAAGAAATGAGAATAAGAATCCAGGAAAAACTTAGCTTGAATGTCAGCAAGCCTATAGTACACCGTAATATGTAAAATTTGCACACATTTGAGAGTCGGACACAGGTATTTTAGAAAGGGCGTTTTTGCACCGAAATGTCACCACTGATTATATAAATGTATTTCTTGAATAAGTGTCACAATATTTAAGAACACGAGAAGCCTTTCTTGTCACGAGTTATACTAATTAGCATAAGTCAAAAGATTTAAAGGTACCTAAAAATATTGAGATTATATACCTACCACCATGCTCGCCCGAGCTCAATCCTATTGAGCGATCTTGATTGTATATAAAACAGAACATTTTGCGCAATAAAGCCTGTAATACAATTGCTTTGCTTGAGAGCGCTTTGCGCAAATTTATTATCTCTCTTTCCTACTCCGCAATTAAATAACTTTGCAATGTCACTTATTTGACCCATTAATAATAAGAATCAGCATTACTTCAGCATAGCTTCTTTCCCATTATTGCTTATCCGTCCCTTGTATAGTGGGAACTGGTATTATTAAGACCCTACAAGTTAATATAGGAGCAGAGATAAACATTGCAGAACAAGTGCCAATTAAAATACCAAAAAAGACAATCAAGCTAAAATCCCTGACTGCATCCGTACAAATTAATGTCAAAGGGATAGCAGCAAGAAGGGTTGTACCTGAAGTTAAGACAGTGCGAAACAATGTAGCATTAATACTTGCATCTACTATATCACTCATCTGCCTATTTTTACCACTCTTTTGATATTCTCGAATCCGATCATATATAACTACTGAATTATTGATTGAATAACCAATCACAGTAAGGAGAGCTGCAACTAATGAAATATTAAATTCAATGCCAGTCAGGCTGATAAAACCAACAGTTAAAATCACGTCATGAATCAGTGCTATTGTTCCACCAAATCCACACTGCCAATTAAATCTAAACCAAATATAAAAAAATATTCCAACAACTGCAATGAACATGGACAAAACCCCTTCAAGTATCTGCGTTGAACTTATTTGTGGGCCAACGTAGTCTGTTCTACGGTAGCTTATTGAGCCACCCAGCCTTTCTTCCAGTATACCTTTGATCTTTTTAATTTTATTCTCATTTCCTTCTTCTTTAAAACGCATGACTAAATTACTACCAGCTTTTAAACTCTGCACCGTAAAACCACTTTCTTTTAATACATCAAAAATAGCATGATCTTTGCTTGAAGATTTTATTTCCATCAAAATTCCACCTGTAAAGTCTATACCTAAATTCACTCCACGTAACACAACAATAAAAAGCGAAAAAATGACAAGAATAATGCTAGTTAATGTAGTCAATTTTCTATATTTACTGAACTTAATATTGAGATTACCTGGAGTGAATCTAACTGCCATGTTCTTTATTTAAAATTGAATTTTATATACTTTTAAAAAGATTCACTAGTATATTCTGTAGCTTGGCCATACTAAATCTTGTTTTTCTTACAGTTAAGCACCTCAAGTCATACAATTTTATCAATTGATAAGCCAGATACCAATTTCTCATTACTAGTTAGTCAAATAAGCTGCATTGCAGAGTCGTTTAATTGCGGAGCAAGAAAGAGAAGATAATAAATTTGCACAAAGCCGCTCTCAAGTAAAGCAACCAATAGAATTGAGCTCGGGCGAGCATGGTGGTAGGCATATAATCTCGATATTTTTAGGTACCTTTAAAATTTTTAACCTATGCTAACTAGCACAATCCATGACAAGAAAGGTCTCTCGTGTTCTTAAATATTGCGACACTTATTCAAGAAATACATTTATACAATCAGTGGTGACATTCCCGGTGCAAACAAGCCAGAACTTTCTTTATTTCTAAGATTAACTGCACTGTAGAGATAAAAATTTTGTCTACCTAATTTTATAACCTGTGTTTTAACACCCTTTCTAAAATACCCGTGCCTAACTCTCAAATGTGTGCCAACTTTGCATACTACGGTGTACTATAGACTTGCTGACATTCAAGCTAAGTTTTTCCTGGATTCTTATTCTCATTTCTTTAATGGTAATATTAGGATTTTCTTGCATCCATACTTCAACTTGCTTAAATTGACCCCAATTCAATCTAGTTTTTCTACGACGTTGAGGGAGAGTAAACAATTTCTCTTCTCTTCCAAACTTTGGGTGCTTTATCCATGCAGTCAATGCTGTTCTTAAAATGCAATATATTTTTGCTAAGGTTGTAACACTATACTTTTTGCTACAATCACAGCATTTAATTTTTTTGCACATGCATTATTTTGTACTTTCTTCAGCGTTTCTTTTGCTGATTCCACGGCTTTTTACCTAATAATTTTGATTTCAATGCCATTTAAATCACTATTTAACTCACCTCAGTACGGCTTCTTTTCTATACATTGTCTATCCGTTTCTTGTACAGTGAGAACTAGTACAAGATCTTCTCAATAAGGGTAAGGCAGCAAGGAATGAGCCAAAAGCGATAAGAAAGGATCCAACCCAGATTATAGGCATTCCAGGCTTGTAGTATACTTTAGTGGCAATCTTGTTCTTATTTTTATCAATCTCGCCAATTACAACATAAATATCAAAAAATAAATTGTGGTAAATACTGCTTTCAATATTTTTCTGACCCTCCACAAGATAAAATCTATATTCAGGAGTCACCTCACCCAGTATCTTGTTGTTCAACAAATTCCTAATATCCATTGTGCCTCTCACTGCATGGAAATTCCTCTTTCTTACAAATTCAGTATTTCGTAAAGTAACTTTGAATTTATTGACTGTTATGCTATCCCCTATTTTGAGGTAATCTTCTTTTTTTTCTTGCCAACCAATTGAATAGGCTATACCGAGCACTAGAACTGCTACTCCAGCATGAGCTAACATCATGCCATAGTAAGACTTAGAAACTCTTTTTGCTAATGAAATTGATTCACCAAACTTCACCTTAAACAAATGAATTCTTTTGCTGTATGCTTCCAAAACAAAGACTAATAGTGCCATAGAGATGGTAATTGATAGCACAATTATTAGGTCCATGTGAAAGATAAACGGTAAGCTGGCTGCAGCACTACAGAACGAGAGTCTATATTCATGGAATATTGGCAACAGACTATTTCCCTGCCAACGGCAGTATTGTCCTATCATGGTGAGCACTAGAATAGCCAGTACAATAGGGTTAAATAAAGAATTGTAGTATGGTGCTCCAACTGAAATGAGTTCACCGGTTAAATACTCAAGCATTGCAGGGTATAAAGTGCCAATAAACACGATAAAAAAGGCAGTAATCAATAATAAATTATTCATCAGCACCATCGTAAAGCGGGAGAAAACAGGAAAGTTTTGCTTTGGTGTGTTCTTTGGTGTCATACCAGCGCATGATCGCATATTTCTTCCCTTGATCTCAATATCAGCTACTTGAATAATAGGTGGTAACATAAGAGATCCACTCTTTTTCGCAAATACCACAAATATTGCTAAGCTACTGGCTGTAATGACGCCAAGTAAAGCTAGTATATACAGGCCATATTTTGGATCATTTGCAAACGTGTGAACTGAAGCGAGTAGTCCAGAACGTACTAAAAATGTTCCAGTTACACTCAATATAAAAGTTGTGAGCGTAAGTAAAATAGCAAAGTTCCTTAAAACATTAAAATTTCGCACCACGAGCAACAGATGTGTCAACGCTACTGCAATTAACCATGGCATTAAAGAAACGTTTTCTACTGGATCCCAAAACCAAAATCCACCCCAACCAAGTTCACGGTATGCCCACCAACTGCCAAGGCTAATGCCCAAGGTAAGCAGTGACCAAGAAATAAGCACCCAGGGTCTGACAATTTTAGCCCAAATATTTCCTTTGATGTTTGTAATTAACCCGGCAATAGAGAGCGAAAAGGGAACGCTAAATCCGAGGTACCCCAAATATAATATTGGCGGGTGAATGGCAAGACCTATGTCTTGCAATATTGGATTAAAACCAAGGCCATCTGTTTCCATGCTTGGCATTTTAGTAAAAGGATTGGACTTAAGTGAAGTAAACAGCAAAAAACAAAAGCAGATCAAGCCTTGAGTGATCAAGGATACTTTCTTCAATCCGCTATTATCACCAATAAAAATATCCATCAGAAATAGGTAAAAAGTAAGCACCAAGGTCCAAAGCAACATGGACCCCTCTTTATTTCCCCAAACGCCACAGATTTTATAGATCAAAGGTTTTGTCGTATGAGAGTGGTAATATGCATTTTCGAGTGAAAAATCATTTGCAATGTGGCAGTAAATCAAAATAGCCATTGATGCTGATACACAGAAGAATATGGCAGTGGTAATGAATAGGCAAGAATTGAGTGGTAGAAATAGATATGTTAAGGATAACAAGCAGGATAATAGTAGCAATATATTCCCAAACTCAGGCATAAATCATAGTTATTTGTATAAACAATATTACTAACAACAAGCTACAAGTTAAAGTTTTAATATAGGAACAAAGTATGAAAAAAATTCCTCGACAAACCTTGTCAGCTTTCTCACCGCAATACTGAAGCCACTTATTTATCTTCAACCTGTGTAGATAAAATGACAAAAAAACTTAACGTAGCTGGTGCCCATATGTACCTCATGTTTTCTACATTGTCAGTTAGTGCTATAAATCACACCTACTGAGCGCTTAAAAAACATTGAAAAACGCCAACATTATAAAATAGTAGTGAGTAATTAGTTAACGAGGTTCCTTTCCCCTTTTTCGCTTGGTAAATTTCTTAAGCATTCATAGCTAAAGCAACTTAAAAGTACCTAGCGTTTAAAACTTCTAAAAACTAGTTTGCCCTGTTTTTTGTTTGGCTCAGGTTGTACAAGAAGTCTATATAATAGCAAGTAAAATTAAATATTAATACCAATTATCAGAGATAAAAATTTTTTCTACCTAACTTTACTTTAAATATGTGTTCTAACGCCTTTTTTAAACTACCCGCATCCAATTTCGAATGTGTACCAAATCGCAATTCATCAAAGATAAATAACTTTTATTCAGGATACTTACCAACAGTCTTATTAAGTTTTTTTTAACTCTTCCTACCTACCCTTATCTTGTTTTTTATGAATTAGTCTTGACGCAATACACGAAAACTTCATCTTTTGCACATTAAGTGTAATATAGACTTACTAACATCCAAGACAAATTTTTCCTGGATTCTTATTTCTTTAATGGTAATATTATGGTTTTCTTGTATCATCCATACTTTAATTGTTCAAATTGACTCTAATTCAATCTAGTTTTTCTATGATGTTGAGGGAGAGTAAACGACTTTTCTTCTTTTTCAAATTTTAGGGCTTTATCCATGCAGTCAATACCGTTCTTGCTACGGCTGTTATACTGTGCTTCTTTGCTGCAATTACAGCATTTAGTTTTTGTGCAACATATGGACCATTTAACCCTTTAGCACTTCCTTCGCCAATTCCACGACTTTTTCATCCAATAATTTCAATTTCAAAGCCATTTAAACCTTGCTATTTTGCTTACTTCAGCATGGCTTCTTTTCCATTACTGTATATCTGTTCCTTATACAGTGGAAATTGATATTAATACGGAAACAAAAGGAGCTAAACTTTTTTCACAATTTTCTATCTACCATCCCTCACACCGCTTAGCTGAACTGATACATAGCTAACATCGGAAATCTAAGAAAAAAGAAATATGAATGCCAGTGTCAAGCGCTGGTATAACAGAGTAGAGGGTGCAGTACAGAGTGACGGAGACAATACAAGAAAACATTAGCTATGTTCTTTTTACAACAATACACCTTTTCATCCCTGCTAAATCATACATGTATTCCCGAAAAGCTAGCTCGTATGAGGGAACTATTTTGTCAATATCACTTTGATCTTCACCTATTTCTAATATTGCAAACCCATTTTTCTTAAGGCACCTTCTTAACATTGGAAAAATACTCAAGTAACAGCTTAAGCCGTCAATTCCACCATCAAGAGCAACTTTTGGCTCCTTTCGCACTTCAGCTTGCAGGTCTTTTAATCTGCTTCTTCTGATGTATGGAGGATTGCTAATTATAAGATCGAATAAGCCTCTGCACTCTGTCCACAAACTTGGAAATACTTTAGCTCTGCCAAGTAGATTATGTTTTTTTATGTTCTGATAGGCAACTCTATATGCTTTCAAGCTTTTTTCAAAACCGACACCAATAGCATGTTCATATTCACTAAGTACGGATATCAACAAACAACCTGTGCCTGTACCAAAATCTGCAACTTCTATTTTCTGTTTCTTGTTTGGATAATATTTTAACACTGCTGAGACTAGTACTTCACTATCTGCTCTTGGGTCAAAAACATGACGATTGACTATAAAATTTTTACTCCAGAATTCACGTTTGCCTATTATTTGTGATATTGGGTACCTTTCTGCTCTTTTTTTCGTTAATTTCCAAAATAGCTGTTCTTTCTCTATCGGCACTTGATCAGCATGGTTCATAACTATGAATGACCTTTCTACGCCAAGAACATGTTGCATGATGACTTCACAATCCAAATACGGTGACTCAACTTTATGCGATGATAATAGCTTTGATCCCTCTTGAATTAGAGTGCTGATTGTTTTCATTATTCTCAAAATTTGGCCTTTTTAATCATATGCAAACATTGTAATTTGAGCCTACTAGAAAAATATTGCTTTTTTCTTGTTACCCTAGTGTCACATACAATAGGTGGCGCACCTTGTGGGAAGTATAAAATCTAAGTTAGAATAACTGTATTAGATCTCAGTGTCAAACAGGTTACACCAATTCTCATTGTAATGAGTCAATAAGTAACACTGCAGAGCTGTTTAATTGCGGAGTAAGAAAGAGAGGTAATAAGCTTGCACAAAGCGCTCTCAAGAAAAGCAATTGTATTATAGACTTTATTACGCAAAACGTTCTATTTTATATACAATCAAAGTCGCTTAATAAGCTAGAATTCTCTCCATTTCTAGGATCAACTGCATTGCAGAGATAAAAATTTTTTCTACCCAATTTTACTTTAACATGTGTTCTAACGCCTTTTCTAAAATATTCGAGCCCAACTTTTAAATGTGTGTCAACCGCAATCCATCAAAGATGAATAATCTTGTTTATAATATTTACCAACAGTCTCATTAAGTTTTTTAAAACTCTTCCTATCTATCTCTATCTTGTTTATTGTGAATTGGTCTTGGCGTAATATACGAAAACTTCATTTTTACGTATTATGGTATACTACGACTTGCTAACATTCAAGCCAAATTTTCCATAGATCCTTATTCTTATTTCTTTAATGGTAATATTATGGTTTCCTTGTATCCATACTTCAACTTGTTTAAATTGAGTCCAATTCATCTAGTTTTTCTACAACGTTGAGGGAGAGTAAACAATTTTACTTCTCTTCTAAATTTTAGTGTTTTATCCATGCAGTCAATGCTGTTCTTGAAATGCAATATATTTTTGCTAAGGCTATAATACTATACTCTTTACTACAATTACAGCATTTAGTTTTTTTTTGCACATATGCATTTATTTTGCACTTTTTTCAGCGTTTCTTTTGCTGATTTCATGACTTTTTTATCCAATAATTTTGATTTTAACGTCATTTAAACTTCACTATTTTACTTACTTCGGCATGACTCTTTTCCATTGCTGCCTATCCGTTCCTTGCGCAGGTAGAAATTAGCATGAGCTAAAAGAGCAGACAAAGTTAACTTTATTTTCCATTACTTTTTGGTTTATCGTTATCACCTTCATCTTCAAATTCATCATCATATTCATCATCATATTTTTCTTCTTTAAGCCCATCATCTTCTTCAAATTTGTCATCTTCATCATCGAACCCATCATTATATTTTCCCTCTTTAGGTTCATCATCGCCTTTAAATTTGCCATCATCTTCCTCATCATCAAATCCGTTATCATCTTCTTCATCAAACTTGTCGTCAACATCTTCATCATCGATCTCTAATTCATCGTATACTGTATCTTTAGTTTGAGCCTCAATAGGATAATTAGCAGTGTTAGGCCCTTCAATAGTGTTGTTTCCTTCATTATCAACCTTACCTTTGTTAGCATCAGAAAAAACTTTGTTTGGGTCATATGGCTCCTGTGTAGGCACACGAGTCTGTTTGAGTAACTTTTTTATGAAGGCGCTATCACTGTAGTACAAGATTTTCTTTGATTTAACTGGATAAGTCGACTCTATCAAAATTATCTGTTCATCACGTGGCAACATAATAATTTCTTGAGGCAACAGCAATGCTCTCTGCGTTTCAGAGATATGTAACGATCTTGATGCAGGATTTAAGTCTAAAAACTTAGGTCTATTCAAGGATTCTTGTTGTACAGTTTTGTTTCCTATAAGTTGTGATATTAAGTTAGCTGTCTCAATGTTATTAGCTGCAAAAGTTATTCTATAAGTTGAGTTTGATAAAAAGGAGTTCATCCCTGCTTCCTCGTATATTCCTTTAAGTTGCTCAGTATCTTGAACAATTAGGAACAATCTAACTCTATAGCCACGAAAATATGCAATACCAGTTTGAAATTGCTCCATTTTTCCAAGTGTTGGAAACTCATCCATTAAAAACAACACACCATAAGGCTCATCATCCGACGGCAATTTCCTACACAAGAATTCAGTTGCTTGCTGGTAAAAAACTTGCATTAAAGGCCTTAATCTGTTTAAGTTATCCGGAGTTAAACCAACATAAACCGTAACTTTCCTCCTCTTAAAATCTAGAATATTAAAGTCACTTGATGCAGTTGCGGTATCAATCAATGGGTTTGCCCACAGCTCAAGAGATGAGTTCATGGTTGAAACGACACCTGACCTTTCTTTGTCAGCTTTCTGCAAAAAAGCAGCAATGTTCATATATGCTACAGGATGTATTACTTTGCCCATTGTGTCCAAAACAACAGCAAGATTGTAAACTACGTCATCGCTACGCATCGTACGTACAACTTCACCAAAAGACTTAACTTTTTCTGGTGCAGCAAGTAGGTACAATACTACTCCAACAAACAAGCTTCTTGCTTCGTTTTGCCAAAAGTCTTGTTCAGGCATAATTAAGTTAGCTATTTTTTGCACATCGTCAACCATTTGTCCAGGTTTTTCACTAATCCATTCTAACGGATTATAGCAGTGGCTTATTCCGTCTGGCTGTGCTGGATTCCATACGTACACTTTTTGCCCTTGTCGTTCCCGCCAACCACTCGTTATTTCATAGTTTTCCAATTTTATGTCGTGTACAATTACTGAGTCAGTCCAAAATAACAAATTAGGAATTACAAAACCAACACCCTTACCGGAACCCGTAGGCGCAAATAGCAATGCATGTTGATATCCATCAGCAATGAAGTAGCCTCTTTTATCCTTACCAAGCAGTAGCCCCTTTTTACTTCTTAATCCTGCCTTTCGTATCTCTTTCTCTGATGCCCATTTTGAGTCTCCGTGGAGTGATTCCTTCTTTCTAAATGGCCGCCACTCGATTATTTTTTCTCTTAAATTCCACAAAATAATCATTAAAATAACAACAGGCAATGCAGAAGATATAATTAATTTGATCTTAAGCTCGAAGCTATACAACCCTGGATGATGCCAACAATTTTGCATATGATCAAAAATTGTTGGCCAAAGAGCTTGAGGAAAAGGCGTTAAGCTAGGATGGATTGCCTTAAAGTTCACACCATCTGGACCATCAACAAATAGATAAAACAGTATACCAGATAAATAGAAACAAAACTCTAGTATACTAAAAGCTACAATACCGCCTATCAAAACATTGCGTAGATGGTTACCGCTATGACTCATAAATTACTTTTTCTTAATTATATATAAATTTAAGCATTTTCATTCAAAGATCTAGTAAACAATATTTCAGAAACACTCCTTTTTCCCCCACTAGTTCTTTTTAGCTGGATAACAACATCAATCACATTTCTAATATAGAGCATAATCTGATTTGGAGGAATACCAAGGTTTGCTTGCATAACCATCAATTTTATTTGCTCGAGAGCCATTGCTGGACTATCTGCATGAAGGGTTGATATTGACCCAGGGTGACCAGTATTTATTGCTCTAAGAAAACTAAAAGCTTCCGCTCCACGGAGCTCACCAACTATTATTCTATCTGGCCTCAAACGTAAGCACGCTTCTATCAAGTCTTGAGTAATCACTTTTGCCCTACCTTGCCCTCCTTTTGAGGCAATAAGGTGCACTCTGTTTGGATGATCATTCAAAACAATCTCTCTTGCATCCTCAACAGTGATAATTCTTTCTTCAGTCGGAATGGCGCGCAAAGTAGCATTAGTAAAAGTGGTTTTACCGGTAGAAGTTCCACCGCTAATTATAATGTTTTTCTTGTTTATTACAGCGTATTCCAAAAATTCTCTTATCTTCTTTTGCTTTAACAGTGAATCCAGGTGAAGGTTCACTGGACTATCGATTGCTTCTATAGCAGTTTCAGAAAAAGCTCCCATTTTTTCATAATCGTCCAATGCTAATTGGAGACCAGAGGGCTTACGAATTGACATGACTACTTTATCAGACTCACATGCTGGCGGAAATACTATCTGTACACGATAGCCATTCGGCAGTGTGGCTGAAAGCAAAGGTGCTTCTTCACTAAGTTTTTGTTCCGTAGCTTGAGCAATTAGTCTACCAAGAGATTTTAGATGGTTCAGATCGAATATTTCTAGTTTTTCACACCTTGTTTCACCGCAATTTTCAATCCAGACTTCCTTTGGCTTGTTTATTGATATTTCATTTACGCCTTCCTCTTGAAATATGCCTTGTAATGGCTCCAAATACGTGTCAAGTGCAGCATGGTTCATTTCATTGATTTAATATTGCTTGTGGAGGAAATACTATATCTTGATTAACAAATACCTTCAATGCAGTACCTTGATCAACGTAAACAGTTAGGTTTTTGTCTGTAGATCTGTTGACTATATCTCGCATATCTTTAGAGAAATCATCGGTTGATTTTCCAACCGTCTCTTTATAAAGAGACTTGTTTTTTCTCTGAATAGGTCTTAACAGTTGGTTTACATCTTCTAGGCTTATGTTTACCTTGTCTTCTCCAATTTCTAGTGATTCTGCCATTTCCTTTCTCAATATTCTCAACAAATCTTGCTCGTTTTGAGCATTGCGAATTCTTCCAATAGCCCCAAGGTCCAATTTCCACTTTCCTCTTACCGCGTTCTCAACTGTACTTTTAGCTATGCTATCGTTCTGTAGCCCCTTGATAATAGTACCTTTGAGTGGGAAAGTATCTATTTCAGTTGCAGTGATGGATTGTATTGCATCTATGGCAGTTAACGTATCGATAAGATTATAGGCCTTTTGCCCTATAACAGCTGAACTAATTGAGACACCTGCAAGCAATATTGAAGAGAATAATGCACTTGCTATTTTGTTATCAACTATTCCAGCTATCCCTGCTCTGCCAAGCTCATCAGTACCAGGTGACGAAACAGCAACATCTATTCCATGAGGAAGAATGATCCTATTCCAGTTTATGTTTATGCGGGCTTTTGTAACATTCGAATCAAACGAATAACTGCCTATTAACCTTGAACCTTTGGGTATTAAAACCGTATCACCAGTTTCTGCATAAACGTTGCTACTAACTACAGCACGCAGCATTCCTTGTAGATCAGAATCTATCGCAGTTTCAAGAACAGCATCAATAATCTTGCCTTGAGTGATCATAAATCCGAGTTTCCCCACTCTGGTAGCTATGCTCGGCTGTACTGAAGTGTCAGATAAAATAGCATCTGCAGTCTTGTCCTCTTTATTATTACTAGCTGAAATTGCTAACATTTGTGCGCCACGCCTATCTTTAGGATAACCACCGCTCCCTGTTATAGGAAACGTGGTAGGTAAGTTGCCAGTAATATTGCTATAAGGAAAGTTTTGCTTTGGTAAGACAGGTATACTGGATACAGGAGTTTCTTTTGGCTTTTCTTCTTCTTTTTTTACTACTTTTCCTTTTTTAGTTTGTTTCACTTCTGGTATAACTTGTGGCACAGTAAGAGGAGGCAAAGGTGGCAAGGAATCAGTGATTGCTCTTTCAGGAACTGTTATATTCTCTGGAACTTGTTCCAACTTTTCCTTCAACCCTTGAACATTTTGCTTTGTTTCTTCTTTTTTAATGATCTCTACATTCTCTTTGTTGGAAGAAGGCCTAAAATAGAGATAATATACTCCGCCAACTAGAATCACTAAAATAATAACCATTAATGCTCTATGACCTTGATTAGAGCCAACTGTTACCACCTTGCTCTCTATTTCTGATTCATCTTCCGAACTATTACGCCCTTCTTTATTCATATTATATGTACCACAACTAAAGTGACCTGTTCATGATTTCAACTTCATCGTTCTCATAACGCATGAACAACTTCTTATGCACCCCTTTTATTATAACATAACCATCAAACAATAACCGTCTACAAGGCAGTCTAGTTTTACCCTCTTCTACAAAAATCTGAGGTATCTTATTACTATCTCTAAATTTAAAATAGGTTAAATAGCCATCATCAAATAATTTGATCGGCATCATGTCCGCATTGCCATCTCCGTCAATATACGTATAATTGTACTTCGTATCATTTTCCTGTATTATCTTTTCTGGATTATCTACAACATATTGCATTTGAGTAGGTGATGATATTTCATCCAAATCAATATCAAATTCATCCTCCTCTTGAGGGTAATAAAAACGTACTACGTAAGATATATCTTTTTCAGCAGAACAATCATGACTTACTTCCTCAGCATCAGTATCTGGGTATTTATCATAATTTGGCCTTGAGATTAAATCAAAAATATAATCCCTCTTTTTAGTTGTCGTAATAATCATATTAGTGCGGCTACTAGCTTCAAATGGCATAATAAGCAACTTGTTGTCATAAGGGCTAATTTTCCAACTTGATGCGTCGCCAACAGCAATATTTTTAACTTTCTCTCCTTCTGCAAACTCAATATAAGAATAGTAACCTTGACTAAAAACAACCGTGAACACTTCGTTAGGGCTGTACACAAAAGTTTTTATTCTACTGTCTATGGAAACAGGCTTACTGCAATTGATTAATGCATTCAAGTTGCTACTTATCACTAAAGCTAAAACTAATAATATTCTATACATATTCATCATCTACTCTATAAGAAGTAACTTGAAACCCTAACGGGTTAACATATCTTTGCTGATCATTCATTTCAAGTGGTGCATATCTGTACGACATGATAACTATCTTGTTTTTTCTTATAGAACTTCCACCTTTTTGTGTAAATTCCACAGTAAACCTTACCTGAAAAGTATCATCATCCAATTTCTGAGTCGAGCGAATCTTAAAATCATTTTTGACAAATCCTGAATATAAATTAAAAAGGTCATCTATATTTTGTGATCCTATATAATTTTTAAATTCATTATATACATTAGGTGAGGAAAATAATCTAACTTTTGTATAATAGTTATAATTGTAGCTATATGGATCAAAAACTTCTCTTGCTTTTATGTATTCTGCAATAAAATGATTGTTTAGCACCTCATCCGCAGAATATTGTTTTACTGTAACAGGGTTAACTAATTGCACTATTCCTGATTTTTTTTCAATTTCTATAACGAATGGTTCAATAGTGCTGCTGGTACTAATCTTAAATATAGCTAATATGCCTACAAAAATTGCTACTAATAATACTAGTGTAAATAGAAGCAAAATATTTCTCTGAACAATAACTGTGCTGTAGCGACTTGAATTCCAATCTATATCCTTATCTAATGACCCACTACTTTTTCCGCGTTTAAAAAATTTCAGCATCTTAATATCCTTAAAAACCCTAACCTACATTAACAAACATAGTCAATTAACTAAAGCAGTTACAACAAAAAAGCTAAAGAACCCTTAACTCATGACCTAGCCTGCTAAATTTTGTTTCCATATATGAATTATTATATCTGTTACGCTCTATAATAAGTGGTAGACGCCTTGTAACCTCTATACCATTGTCTTTCAACTCCGATAGCTTTTTGCCGTTATTTGTAAGTAGCTGGATTTTTTTGATGCCCAATTTCTTAAGCATTTCAGCTGCAACAACAAAACTTCTCTCATCATCTTCAAAACCCAATATTCTATTTGCGTCCACAGTATCGAGGTTATATTTCCTTTGCATATCGTATGCCCTTAACTTGTTAGTTAACCCAATGCCTCTACCATCTTGCATCAGGTATAGTATAATGCCACCTCCAGAGTCAGTCATTATTTGAATTGCTTGATGTAACTGGCTTCTGCAATCGCATGACAAGCTATCTAATAAGTCGCCCGTATAGCATGAAGAATGAATTCTTACTAACGGTTCACTATTTTTACCTGGATTGTTAATAACAATTGCATAATGTTCCTTTCTGCCATTATAGGTTCTATAAGATATGATATTTACTCTTTGAGTCTGTTTTAAAAACAATGATGTTCTGCATACTTCATATACATCCTGACTTTGTTGAAAGTTATTTATAAATAGCATGTCTAGTGCAATGACATCATTTTCCTCACACCAACCTTGCATTTCATTTTTATATTTGAAGTCCATGTCAATCACTAATGCGTATGGCAACAATTCTGAAGATTTTAGCAAAGCAATAGCGCATCCATCTATTGCTCTTGAATACTCCAATTCCTTTGTATGATCTTCTTTTGAACAATTTATCAACTGAAATAGTTCATTAAAATTGTTTATCAGTAAGCGTTTGTTGTCATGCTCTGCATTTTGAGACATACACGTTACCTTACTTGAAGGCAGAGTAACATATACCTTGCCTGAGATAAGCTTGTACTGATTAAATAAGTCTCTCTCTAAAGTTTCAGCAGCAGCAACCAATAGATAATTACTTTTATCATACAATATAACTGGCATGCCACGCCTAATCTCGCTGATAGCCCTCTCTACTTTATTTTTATCTCGATTCCCTATAGACATTTCACCTACATTAAACAACGACAAAAAATATGGTGCGGCCGAGAAGACTTGAACTTCCAAGGCCTTATGGGCCACAGCAACCTCAATGCTGTGTGTCTACCAATTCCACCACGGCCGCACTTATTCTAGTTTTTATATAACTACTTTAAATTACTTAAACATTTTAGAATTTTTCATCTAAAGTGTCAATCTGATGCTAGAATAATTTAAGAACTGCCTGTATAATTCAGTTATGAGCTTTATGAGCATAAATTTCAATTATTTGAGACAATTCTACTACTAATTTTTAACTTAAGTTTCTATACAAATGAATATAGCTAACATCCTTATTCTTTTAGCCTTATCTTTTGTAACCAATTTTCATTCTATCCAAGCACAAATATTATACACGTGGTCTCAGGTTATTCCAGATAATGAATTAAGCATACGTGTAATTATAGACAATGATACCTGCCCTGTTGCTTATGTTGATGGCAAAGAAGTAGAGATGTTAAACCGCAGCTCAATTAACAATGACGATCATATTGAAATAATTTGTGAACTAACAGTAGAAATGGGTGCTCAAAACATCAGTATTGATGGTATACAGGTTCCTATATTACCAGAAAAGATTAGCAGAATCGCTTTTATTGGTGATACAGGCTGTAGAATAAATGCATTATTTCAACAGGAATGTAATTCAGTAGATAGCTGGCCCTTAAAAAAAAATTTAGATTCTATTGCTCTTCATGAACCAGACTTAATTATCCATGTTGGCGATTATCACTATAGAAAAACGAAATGTAGAAATACACAAAAGTGTGGTGATATTTATGGATACAATAAAGAAGCTTGGTACGCTGATTGGTTTGAGCCTGCAAAAGATATTTTATTACAATCCGCCTTCCTTTTTATTAGAGGAAATCATGAAAATTGCAATAGAGCTTATGAAGGATGGTTTAGGTACCTAGACTCACATCCTTTTTCACCTGAAAAATGTGAAAACTTTGTTCCTGGCTGGTTTTTAGATATTGGACCGATGAAGTTTTTTGTCTTTGATTCTTCGTCTGGTGAGGATATTTTTATAACTCAAAGTACAATTGATTCTTTTGAGAAACGGTTTGATAAGTTAACACAAGATAGTTCTGGCAAGCCCACGTGGTTTTTAACTCACAGACCGCTTTGGAGATCTCCAAAAAAGGAATTTCTGATACTAAAAAGCCATGGCAATCTTACACAGATTGAAGCTTTTGGGGATAAATTTCCAAACAATGTTACTACCATAGTTTCTGGACACATTCATATAGCTCAGATTTTATTAATGAATAATGTGCCAGACCAGATTATAGTTGGAAATGGTGGTGCATTATTACACGCTCAAGATCAAGAGCCTGTTTACCAAAACATAGAGTTTAGTTACTCAAATGGCAAAAACTACTTAGCACATGAAGTTAAAAACTTTTTTGGCTTCGGTTTTTCAATATTAAACTTAGACGATCATGAATTTACTTTCTATGATCAAAATAACGAGGAAATATATTCTGCAAAGCTAACGAAAGACTTCAAGCTTGAGATAGATTGAAGTTACAACTTTAAGTACTCTACTTAAACATTTTTCTTAACTGATTGATTTCATCAGCAAATTCCGAGTCGGTTTTTATAAAGTTTTCTATTTGTTTCACTGCATGTATAACAGTAGCGTGATCTCTACCACCAAAGCTTCTTCCAATGTCAGGCAGGCTTTTGTGTGTAAATTTCTTAGCAAAATACATAGCTATCTGCCTTGGTCTTACAAGACCACGGAGTCTTCTATTGGAATGCATGTCTGTAACCTTTATATTAAAAAACTCAGCTATTTTTTTTTGTATTTCTGCTATTGTAATTGACCTATGATTTGATCTAAGAAGGTCCATTAGAGTTTCACTAGCTGACTCTACTGTCATACTCCTTCCAATCAGTGAAGTATGGGCAACCTTATTTAATGCTCCTTCTAATTCTCTTATGTTAGACCTTATATTCCTCGCTAAAAACTCCAGAACATCTTGTGGAACATACATATTCATTTGCTCCACTTTGGCTTGCAGTATACCAAGTCTTAACTCGAAAGTTGTTTCATTAATGTCTGCCACTAACCCCCAACCTAGCCGTGATTTTATTCTTTCTTCTACTCCATCAAGATCACTAGGAGACCTATCAGCTGATATAACCAATTGTTTGTTTTGATCTATCAATGCATTAAAAGTATGAAAGAATTCTTCTTGTGTGCTATCTTTACCACTAATAAATTGTACATCATCTACCATCAGTACATCCACCGATCTAAACTGTTCTTTAAATAACATAATGTCTTTGCTTCGTAGTGCTGTAATATACTGATACATAAATTTCTCTGCTGATAAATATACCACCTTTCTTTTTGCTGATGGAGAATTAACTATGTGCCAAGCTATAGCATGCATTAGGTGTGTTTTACCGAGCCCCACTCCACCATATAGAAACAGAGGATTGCTACCTGGTATCGGATCTATGGACTCTGCCACACGCCTTGCAGCTGTAAATGCTAATTCATTTGGCTTTCCCACTACGAAGTTATCAAAAGTAAATCTCGGATCCAGTGGCGAACCAAGATTATTAACACTTTCCTCTTTGCTTTTTAATATGATGCCAGAGCTTGAATTCTTTTCTTCGGTTACTTGAATATCAATAGAACATACACTTTTATCTTCATTCTGCCATAATAATAATATTTTTTCCATGTAGTGAACTGTAATCCACTCTTTTATGAATCTTGTTGGTGCAGATAACAAAACTTCCCCATTGCTACTACTAACAAATTTAAGTGAACTTAACCAGCTGTTATACGTTGCTTCCCCATAAAAGTTATAAAGGAGATTTTGGATTTTTTCCCAAGCAATATTATGATCTGTTGCTGTAACAATTTGATCGAAAAACATAGCAGAAACCTTAGGCTTAATTAAGCTCATACACTATACCAAGACAAAAGCAATAATTAGAAAAGTAATAAGATAATCAACAGCTTGCTGCAAAAAGCTAGTACTACTTAATACACACTAAAAATTATGGTGATTTTTAATGAGTTGTAAAGGGTATAAAAGCACTAAAATTGATCATTTTTATTTCAACAAATAAAGCGTTACTTATGTCAAGGATTAGCGCTATACTAAAAAAGTAATAATATATTATGCGTAAAAAAGACATTAAATCTGTTGGTAAAAAAGTAAAGCACTTGTATAAATATGACTAACCCAATGTGAATTTACTGAAACAAATTTATGATTATATTAAGTAACTTGAATTGTTGCGCTGAATTTGGCATTGAATTAGAATTCTATATTGAAGGAATAGAGAGAGAGCATTTATTTCTTAATAGTATTAAAAGCAAAATAGCTTTACTTGGGCTTTCCTGCGAGAAAGAGAGTTCTATACATCAATATGAGATAAAAAGTGGTTGTTATAATGATTTCAACAACTTAATTAAGCATTTTGAGTTAGCAAAAGAATTACTTACTGAAACAGCACAAAAACTTGGCGGGAATGTTTCTTTTAAAGCAAAGCCCTATTTGGATAGAGCAGGCAGTGCATTAAATGTGCATGTTAATTTGGTAGATTCAACCAACAGTAATTTATTTAACTGCAATGAACAAAAGTACAGTGATTATTTGATTCATGGTATTGGTGGGTTATGCGCTATGATGAAAGAACACATGCTATTTTTCGCTCCAAGCGATGATTCATATTTAAGGTTTCAATATCCGGATATTCACACGCCAACTACAATTAGTTGGGGCGTGAACAATAGAACTGCTGCAATAAGAATTCCCTGTCTCGGTAGCAAGTGCCGTCTAGAACACCGTGTTCCTGGGGCAGATTGCAACCTTGAAAAAGTGCTTACAGCAATAATCGAAGGTATTATTTTTGGCATAGGGAACAAAATTGCCCCACCAAATAGAGTATATGGTATTGCATCTGACCCTCAATACAAGATGGAGAATTTAGTATAAACTCCAACTACCAGATATAGATCCAACAAAAAAAGTTACACTACTTGCTCTTACCACACCCTGGTTCACGTGCATTATAGCTATTATTAACTCGACTGGTATAATCAAGCTTATACCAATTCCTACCGCACAAGGACAGATAGACAACAACGGAAAAGAAGCTATGCTAAAGTAAGCAAAATAGCAAGGTTTAACAGCATTGAAATCAAAATTATTAGATGAAAAAGTCGTGGAATCAGCAAAAGAAATGCCGAAGGAAGTGCGAAATAATGCATATGTTGAAAAAAAAACCGAATGCTGTAATTGCAGCAAAAAAGCCAGCATAATAGCCGTAGCAAAAATATGTTGCATTCCAAGAACAGCACTAACTGCATAGATAAAGCACCTAAAATTTGGAAGAGAAGAAAAATTATTTACTCCCACCAACGCCGTAGAAAAACTAGATTGAGTTAAGTCAATTTTAACAAGTTGAGTATGGATACAAGAAAACCCTATATGCAAAAAATGAAGTTTTCGTATATTACGTCAAGACCAATTCACAATGAACAAGTAAAAATAGATAGGAGGAGTAAAAAAAACTTAATTAGACTATTGGTAAGTATCTGAACAAGAGTTATTTTCCTTTGATGAATTATGGTTTGGCACACATTCAAAAGTTGGAAATGAGTGGTTAAAAAGGGCGTCAGAACACAGGTTAAAGTAAAATTAGGTAGAAAAAATTTTTATCTCTACGGGCAGTTAATTTTAGAAACAGAGAGAGTCTTAGCTTATTTACACCAGATGTTTACAATAATTGTATGAATATATTTCTTGAACAAATGTCGCAATATTTAAGAACTCGACAAGATTATATATCTACCACCATACTCACCTGATCTTAATCCTGTTTAGAGGCTTCGGTTGTATATAAAACAGAACATTCTGGTAATAAAGTCTATGATATAATTGCTCTGCTTGAGAGCACTTCATGCAAATTTATTACCTCTCTTTCTCACTCCGCAACGAAACAGCTCTGCAACGCCATTTATTTGACCTATTAACAATAAGCATAAGCATCACCACTAAACTTTGCTATTTTGGTTATGCCTTCACTATCCACATATCCATAACCATGGTACAAATTAAAACCATCCTCCCAGACTCATCTTTTATGGGTTCATGGGTCACTTGCTTATTACTTTATAACACGCATCTTCTTCAAATTCATAATATCTTTATCTTCTTGACAAAAGTATATGTTATACTTTTTATTGCAATAGATCTTTAACTCACTAACATTTTTCTCTTGCTGCGAAATATCATTGATTCTTATTAGCTCATTTCCATTTTGGTTAATAAGATTAACGTTTAAGGCTCTACCAGCATTGTCATTTTCTTCACAGCGGGCTTGAAAAGCTACTTTTTTCTCTCTAAATACCTATTTGCAACACTTTTTCCCTCCTGTATTAATTTTACATATTTATTCATATTCCTCCTAAAGTTTTCACTAAAATATTTAACTTCTTCATCCACTGCTTTTTTCTATATGAGCTTGTTTAAAATCCGTATCAGTTATTAGATTATAAACATTCCACTTAGAGTTTTTTTTTAAATTAGACAATACAATATCAAAGCTCGTTTTCCCTTTTAAAAATTCTAAAAAACATACTTTGTACCATAGATTTTCTAGTCTAAAACCTGTCACCATTTTTTTGATTAAGAAGACATAACCAGGCATGTTGCTAAAACTTTTAACAAGATTATCTAACTTTTTACGTAAATCGTTATTTTCTATGCTTGGACAGCAAAGTTTTTACCAAAGAACTTCCTTTCATCCTTTTGATCTTTTCTTCAAGACGTGCAAACGCAGGCAGCACAATAAAACTAACATGTTCCCTTAGTTCCTCCTCATCATGAAAAACAAGATCCTGCAATACATATAAATTATCTGCTAAAGAATAGACACCTGTAAAGACATATTCTTTACTAATCTCTACAGCTCGTCCAGTATCTATAGGCTGATTGTTATTTCTTCTGCTTTTGTTGCTCTGCTTTCTTTAAAGAAAGCCTTAAAATAACTAGTAATTGTATTCAGCACATCACACCTGTACATCATTCTAAAAATATACTCCCCTTTAAGAGCAACCAGGCTATTAAAGCCTTGCCTTATATTAACTTTAATGATGAAGTGCTGAAAGTAACTACAAGTGTTGGAATTGAATTTAACTTCTTTGCTTTTCTATACAAAGCTATGCAAGCGTTTTTTTATTAGGCAATAGTTAATAAGATACAAGAACGCTCTCAGAAAATTTAAAATCTTTAAGTTTAATAATATCCTCTCTTTTTGGACCAGTTGAAATCAGATGAATTGGTATACCTATTAATTCTTCTACTCTTCTCACATATTTTATCAAGTTAACAGGTAACTTCTCAGCTAACTTTTCACCTCGAGTACTTTTTTCCCAGCCAGGAAATTCTTCATATATTGGCTCTAATTCTTCCTGTATTGAATGTGATGCAGATAAATAATCATACATTTTTCCACTGTACTGATAACCAGTACATATCTTAATTTTATTAAGAGAATCAAGGACATCTAACTTAGTTAATACAATGCCTGAAACTCCAGAGAGTTGTACTGCCTGGCGCACTAAAACTGCATCAAGCCACCCACAGCGTCTTTTTCTATTGCTCACTGTTCCAAGTTCCTTGCCTATAGTGAATAAGCTATTTCCTATTTCATTCCTTTGCTCAGTAGGAAATGGGCCATTACCTACTCTTGTTGTGTAAGCTTTTGCTACACCAATAACATAAGCATCGGAGAATAATCCCGAGCCTATCATTGCTTGTGATGCTATGGTATTACTTGAAGTAACAAAAGGATATGTTCCATGGTCAATGTCTAAAAACGTCCCCTGGGCGCCTTCAAATATTATTTTCTTACCTTCTTTCACAAGATTACCTAATATTTTCCAAACTGGCTTTCTATATGGAAGGATTTTTTCTGCAATTTCTTTAATTTCCTTTAACATTTCTTCTTTCTTTATCACCCGATAGCTTAGGCCTTTCCTGATAGCATTGTGGTAATTTAAAAGAGTATCTAACCTTTTGTTGAGTTCATCCGCGTCTTCTAAGTCACAAAGGCGTATAGCCCTTCTCCCAACCTTATCTTCATAACATGGCCCTATCCCTTTGTTTGTTGTACCAATTTTGTAATTTTTATTTAGATCTTCAAACAGTTTTTCCTTTTCTTTGTGTACACTGAGTACTAATGGGCAGCTTTCCGATATCATTAAATTGTTAGGATTGACATTCATTCTTTTAATTTTCAATGACTCTATCTCTGAAATTAGAGCATGTGGATCAAGGGCAACGCCGTTCCCTATTATGGATATTTTACCTGTCCTTAAAACAGCAGAAGGTAGCAAATTTAATTTATAAACCTCATCATCTACTACTATGGTATGTCCTGCATTATTTCCTCCCTGGAATCTTACAACTACGTCCGCATTTTCGGAAAGATAATCTACCACTTTACCTTTACCTTCATCGCCCCACTGTAGGCCAACAATTACAATATTATTCATCAACATCTTCTGAGTTAACATGCAAATATTAATGTAGCATTCTATAAATAACAAGGAGTAATGTTCTGAGCTTCTAGATTTTAGTAATTCTTTAAACAATTACTCGAATCATTTTAGTGACACTTAGCCCACATTTATAAGAATATCGTGATTCCAGAAATTCAAGTAGCTTACAGAAATGCAAAAAACTACTTAACAAACTCGACAGCCCTTTATCATAAGCCATGAAGGTATTTTCAGTTATCTTCAACTGTACAGATTAAACAACGAGATATTACGTAGTTGGCGCCTTATATTTAATTTTTTGCACTACGTGCACCTTATGCCTTCACAACACTTCTAGGTTTTTCCCTATATAAGCCGAAACGCACCCATAAAGCGTTCAAGGTATAGTATGCCGATTTGTAGGATCAGAGAGCGAGCAACTTCTACCACGCACCACGGAATATCTTTAGCAAAAATGTGTTGCATTTCAGAACAGCATTGACCACATGGATGAAGCACCTAAAATTTGGAAGAGAAGAAAAATTGTTTGCTCCCCTCAATGTTGTAGAAAGACTAGATTGAATCAGAGTTAATTTGAACAAGTTGAAGTATGAATACAAGAAAACCTTAATAATTGATATTAAAGAAATAAGAATAAGAACTCCAGGAAAAGTTTGGCTTGGATGTCAGCAAGTCTATAGTATACCTTGAATATACAAAAAATGAAGTTTTCGTATATCACGCCAAGATCAATTTACAATAAATAAGATGAAGATAGGCAGGAAGAGGAAAAAAAACTTAATAAGACTACTGGTAAGCATCCTAAACAAGAGTTATTTTTCTCTGATGAATCGTGATTTAGCACACATTCGAAAGTTGAAAATTAGGTGGTTTAAAAAGGGCGTTAGAATACAGGTTAAAGTAAAATTAGGTAGAAAAGATTTTTATCTCTACATTACAGTTAATCCTAGAAATAGAGAGGGCTCTAGCTTAATTTATACCGAATGTTAGCACTAATTATATAAATATATTTCTTGAACAAATGTCGCAATATTAAGAATACGAGAAGCCCTTCTTGTTATGGATTGTGCTAATCAGCATAAGTCAAAAAATTCAAAGTACCTAAAAATATCGAGATTATATATCTACCCGTACTCACCAATCCTATTAAGAAATTTTGGTTGTATATATATAAAATGGAACACTTTGCACAATAAAATCTATAATACAATTGCTTTGCTTAAGGGCAATTTGTGAAAATTTATTACCCCTCTTTTTTACTCTGCAATTAAACAACTCTACGATTATTTGACTCACTAATAATGAGAATTGTTATTACAAATAGTCTCATTAAGTTTTTTTTCACTCTTCCTGCCTATCTTCATCTTGTTCATTATAAATTGATCTTGGCGTGATATACGAAAACTTCATTTTTTGTATATTCAAGGTATACTATAGACTTGCTGACATCCAAGCCAAACTTTTCCTGGAGTTCTTATTCTTATTTCTTTAATGTCAATTATTAAGGTTTTCTTGTATTCATACTTCAACGTGTTCAGATTGACTCTAATTCAACTTAGTTTTTCAACAACGTTGAAGGGGAGCAAATAATTTTTCTTTTCTTTCAAATTATAAGTGCTTTATCCATGTAGTTAGTGCTGTTCTTGAAATGAAATATATTTTTGCTATAGCTATTATGCCGTGATTTTTGCTACAATTATAGCTTTTAGTTTTGCAACATATACGTTATTTTGCATTTTCTTCAGCATTTCTTTTACTGATTCCACAACTTTTTCATACAATAATTTTAATGCCATTTAAATCTCGCTATTTTACTTATTTCAGTATGGCTTCTTTTCCATTATCGTCTATCTGTTCTTTATGTGGTGGAAATTAGTATTGCTAAAAAATTAAAGAGAAATGTGAAAGCACTATATCTCTTCACATCAAAAGAACTTGCTTTTTAACATGAATAATTATATATTTTCAATAAACCAGAGTTGTATTCAAAATGAAGAGCTTAAAGGAATTATCCTTAAGAATTAAGAACATTAGGTCTGTACAGAAAACTACAAAAATAATGCAAATGGTTTCTGCAGTAAAGTTACTACAGAGCCAAAAAAAGTTATCAAATTCAAAACTGTATATGTCCAAGCTACATGGCATTATTTCTTCACTAATATTATCAGCTGACCAGGAATTACTGGCAAAAATCTTCAACACTGGTGATAATGATCCTTATCTAGTGTTTATCATTGTATCTGATTGTGGCTTGTGCGGCAATTTTAATTCCTCTATTATAAAATTTAGCCAAGAGTATATAAATAAATTGATTGCGAGTGGTAAAAGAGTAGATATTGTATTTCTTGGTAAAAAAGCTTTTGATATAGGTAAAAGTAGGTTCGACTCTAAAAGTATTTTAAAAATTGAAAATAGTAAGGAGGTCACGCTAAAGCGCGTAGAAGCTTTAGTTGATAGTATAAACCTTAGTAAATATAATAAGGTTAAAGTTTTCTATAACAAATTTTTCAATACCTTCACACAGAAGCCAATTTTAGAAATGATAAAACCATGGAGTAAAAACTCATCTTTGATTGATGATTCTCTGACCAACTCAACAATAGACTACAGCTACGAATACGAACCACCAAATACTGAATTCATTTTACGATCTTCGATTCAAAATCACGTTGTAGCTGCCCTTTACTCTGCTTTACTTGAAAGTGCAGCAAGTGAGAATAGTGCTAGAATGGTTGCTATGGAATCGGCGAATAGAAACACTAAGGAGATGCTGAATAATCTGGCATTACTTTACAATCGTTCTCGTCAAGCAGCAATTACAACTGACTTGATCGAAGTGATAGGTGGCGCAGAATCTTTATAGAAAGTTCAGGAACAAAAATGAATATATTAAATATTGCAGCAGACATAATTAAGCTAATAAAAAAGCAAAATCAAGACGCAGAGGTTGTAATATATGAAACTAACAAAATCTCAGTTTCTCAACGCCTATCAAAAATTGAACAAATATCACAATCTAAGAATTGCACTATAGGAATTAGAGCTATAGCAGGTAAAACCAAAGCTGCGTATATTTCTACAAACGATTTAAATAATCTTAGTGATACAGTAAGCAAAGTAGTAGAAATGGCAAAAAATGCACAAGAGGATCCTTACATTAATTTTGCTATAGATAGAGATAATTGCACCTCTTCTAAAGATTTATGTGTCTTAGATAATAATGTTGTAACTATTGGTAATCTAAAAGAAACTGTTAAAGTTGCAGAAAACTCAGCTCTTGCGCATAAAAACATCATTAATTCTGAAGGAGCCTCTTCTTCACACATTTTAGTAAATACAGTATTATCTACTATTTCTGGTTTCATCGGCTCATTCAGTAAGTCAATCTTTGCTAATCAGGTTTCTGTTGTTGCTGGATGGGGAAGTGAGATGAAGGTTGGATATGACTACGATATAGCATGTAACTTTGGTGATTTAAAATCGCCAGAGTTAATAGGAAAAGAAGCAGCAAAAAGAGCAATTGATCAATTGAATTCACGCACAATTAAAACTGGTAAATTTCCGGTTATTTTTGAAAAAAGAGCAGCAAAAGAGCTAATAAGAAGTTTTGCCTCTGCTATAAATGGCAGCAGCATTGTGAACGACAGCTCTTTCTTAAGAAATAGTTTAAATACTCAGGTTTTCAATGATAGAATCAACATTATTGATGACCCATTGTTACCAAGGGGAATAGAATCAAGACCATTTGATGGAGAAGGAATAACCAGCAGGAAAAATACATTTGTAAAAAACGGAGTACTACAAAATTGGATTTTGGATCTATACTCGGCTAAAAAGTTAAACTTAGAAACAACTGGAAGTGCAACTCGTGCGAGTAATGCTGCAATTATTCCTGCAGCTAGCAACTTCTACGTCGAAAATGGCAATATATCAGTCAAAGAATTAATTGAGGGAGTGAAAGAGGGAGTATATATAACTGATTTATTTGGCTTTGGTGTCAATTTAATCAATGGTGATTACAGTCAAGGCGCGTCAGGATTTTTCATAGAAAATGGCAAAATAACGTACCCAATACACGAGATTACTGTTGCCAGCAATTTAAAAGAAATGTTTAGCAACTTAGTCGTCGCGGATGATTTAACTTTCTGTGGGCAATTTAATTCACCCACGATTAAAATTAGTGAAATGACAGTTGCAGGTTCACTTAACAATTAGAAAATTTAGTTGCATCAAGTATAACAATTGTGTATTGTGGTTATGTAATGTTAAAGATAGACTATGAAATATGGAAGTTTAGTTTCAATAACTGAGCTTCAGCATTCTCAATTGTAATTTCAAAGTTTTTCATCACATTAGTAATGTTAGTTAATAATTTGAGGAGTTTTTTTAATGGAATTCGGTAATATAAAGTGGTTTAATGCTGAAAAAGGTTATGGTTTTATTAAGCCAGAAGTTAATGGCAGTGATGTTTTTGTACATATCAGTACGCTAGAACGTTCAGGAATAAGACCTGATTCACTCAGAGGAGAAAATAAGGAAAAAGGAATAAAAGGAGAAAGAGTAAGCTATGAACTTAAAGAGGAACGCGGTAGAAATGGAGAAGGAAAAAAATCTGCAATAAATTTGAAGCTGTTAGGAGATTAATTCGCGTTCTGATAATAAAAATTCTTAGTAAAGTTAGTATACCATGAACGACTTTTACGAAATGGGTCTTCCACTATTGCTTGGGCAAGCTCTAGATAAAAATAGTCTTTCTATTCCAACTCCAATTCAAGCACAGGCAATTCCCTTAGCTCTAAAGGGTAAAGATATCCTTGGATCTGCTCAAACGGGAACTGGAAAAACTTTGGCGTTTGCTATTCCGTTAATTGCTAAGTTGCTAGGTGAGTCTAACGCTAGTTCAGCTTTAGTTATCGTACCAACCAGAGAACTTGCGCAGCAGGTAACGAATGAAATAAGGAAGCTTTTGTTTCAAAACTCTGTGCTAAAGATTGCTTTATTGATTGGTGGTGAGCCTATTTTCAGGCAGCAAAATCAGCTTCAGAGAAGGCCACAAATTATAATAGGCACTCCTGGCCGTATTATAGACCATATTGAACGCAAAACTCTGATGACTAGCAATGTCAGCACTCTTGTGCTTGATGAAATAGATCGTATGCTTGATATGGGTTTCAGAATTCAAATTGAAGGGATTATGAAACATCTCCCAAAAATGCGGCAAACCCTTATGTTTTCTGCAGCTCTTCCTGGTAATATAGTTAAACTTGCCGAGAAGTACTTGAACCAGCCAGAACGTGTTTTTGTTGAGCACGAAGCTACAACTCCTGCAAAAATTAAGCAAGAAATTGTTTATGCATCAGAGTTAGAAAAGTATGGAAAGCTTGTTACACAACTATGTCAACGTGAAGGATCGACCATTATTTTTGTCAAGACAAAACAAGGAGCAGATCAACTGGCCTACAAATTGCGCAAGGACAACCATAGTGCTTTGGCAATTCATGGTGACTTGAAGCAGCACAAACGCGAGAGGGTTATTAATTCCTTTCGTCGTGGCTACAATCAAATTATGGTTGCAACAGATATTGCTTCTCGAGGTCTTGATATTTCCCACATCCAACACGTTATCAATTATGACGCACCACAATCACAAGCTAACTATATTCACCGCATAGGTAGAACTGCACGCGCTGGAGCTGAAGGGCACGCACTCTCCTTTATCACCCCTCAAGATAAAAAAAGGCTGCCTGCACTAACAGACAAAAAAGGAGAGCTGAATTTTGATTGCAATGTGCAGTTTAAGAAACGTAGCAGTAAAAAGGTTTCTAGAAGGCTAAGCACACTAAAAATTAAATACGGTAGAAAAAAAATTAGTACCTTTAAAAAGAAAAGTACAGCACTAGAGAAGATGTATTAATATATTTAACCACCCTTTCCATTCTTAAAAAATCCCAGAGTAAAAAATGCTTTGGAAAATTGACACCAATTTTTATTACTAGTGGGCCAAATAAGTGACATTGCAGAGTGAAAAAGAGAGGTAATAAACTTGCTACAAAGCGCTCTCAAGCAAAGCAACTGTATTACAGACTTTATTACGCAAAACATTCTGTTTTAATACAATCGAAGTCTCTCAGCTCACGCTCTTAAATAGAGCAACATTTGTTCAAGAAATATATTTATATAATCAGTGTTAACATTCAATACAAATAAGTTAAAACTCTCTCCATCTCTAGAATTAACTGCACTGTGGAAATAAAATTTTGCCCATCTAACTTTACTTCAACCTGCGTTCTAATACTAATTCCCTCCGTAAAAGTTATATTTCAAGAACAGCACTAACCGCATGGATAAAGCACCTAAACTTAGAAGAGAAGATTGTTTACTCCCCCTTCAATGTCACAGAAAAACTAATAAGAAAACCCCAATATTACTATTAAAGAGATGAGAATAAGACATTCAGGAAAAATTTGGCTTGAATATCAGCAAGTCTACAGTACACCGTGATACGCAAAAAATGAAGTTTTCATATATTACGCCAAGACCAATTCACACATCCGAAAGTTGGACAGGGTGTTCTAAAAAGGTGTCAGAACACAGGTTAAAGTTTAAATTAGGTAGACAGAATTTTTATCTCTACAATATAACTAATTCTGGAAATAGGGAGGGTTCTAGCTTGTTTGTGCCGGGTGTTAACACTGATTGTATGAA
>NZ_WQMO01000005.1 GCF_013366805.1 Wolbachia endosymbiont of Litomosoides brasiliensis | reverse complement strand
CCGAGTTCAATCCTAACTTGAGAGACTTTAGTTATATATAAAACAGAACATTTTGCGCAATAAAGTCTATAACACAATTGCTTTATTTGAGAGCGCTTTGTGTAAATTTATTACCTCTCTTTCTCACTCCGCAATTAGATAACTCTGCAATGTCACTTATCTAACCAACTAACAATGAGAATTGGTATCAGTTACTTTTGAGCTGCAATTGGCCTAAATTATAAATACTGAGAAATTTACTAAACAGAAAAAAAGACAAAAGAAACCACCTTCAGCTAGTTGTTCACTATCATTTTATCAGTTGGCGTTTTTAAAATGTTTTTAAGCGCTCAGCAAGTGCAATTTGCAGCACTGGTTGGTAATATGGGCAACAATGTAAAAGACATAAGATGCACCGAATGCGTTAAGCCTTTTTGCCGTTTAATCTGTATATAGAAGATAAGTAATTAACTTTAGTGCTATGATAAGGCACTAAAAATTTCCATATTTGTGGCAACTTTTCACCTACGCTTAAACAATTTTTCTATGTCACTTAGTTTCACCTCTATATAAGTTGGTCTTCCATGGTTGCATTGCCCAGAATATGGCGTTTTCTCCATTTGCCTCAGCAACACATTCATCTCTTCCAGTTTTATTGTTCTGCCTGCTCTAATTGACCTACAACAAGCGATGGTGGCTAATATTTTGTTTACTTTATCTTCTATTGGCAACGTATCTTCTACTTCTATCAGTCTATCGACTATGTCAATTAGCATCTCTTTTACATCTATTGCTCCTAAAATTGCAGGGATTTCTTTTACTATAACCTTATTTTCTGATTTGATTTCAATGTCAAAACCCATTTCGAAAAGCTTATTCTTATAAACTTTAACCATCTCCATTCCAACTTGGTTTTTGATTTCAACTACCTCAGAAAGAAGTAATTTTTGTCTTTTTATACTTGCCTTTTGTTTTAAGCATTCATACACTAACCTTTCATGAGCTGCATGCTGATCAACTATAATCAGTTTGCCTTTAGCCTCAGCAATAATGTAAGTGTTATAGACCTGACAGCGTGCAAACCCTAGAGGATGGCTCTCTATCAAATCAATTTGCTCTCTCTTCAGAACCACAGTTTCCGCTTGTAACGAGGACTTCTGTACACCTGTACAATCAAACAATACTGATCGTTCTGGCAAGCTTTTCTCTCCTATATTTGGTGAGTTGAATTCTTTCATTAACTGGTTTTCAAAAGGACTTGGCTTCCTTTTGTACAATTCTCTTTCACTTTCTGTTTCTCTGTTTTTTCCATTATTAATATGCTTATTATTCTCTTGACTTTCACTAACATCAAAAGGTAAATCACTCAATTCCTCCCCAATACCTTGAGACCCAGGCCTATCAATATCATTTGCTGTAGAGGTACCTATTTTCGTTGATAACGCCTTAATTAACCCTCTCCTCACTATTTCATATATCAACTTCTTGTTTTGAAACCTCACTTCCGATTTGTTTGGGTGCACGTTCACGTCTATTTGATCGTATGGTATTTCTAAATGTAATGCTGCAAAAGGATACCTGCCGCTTGGAATAAAGTCATGATATACGCAACGGATTGCACCAACGAGTAAATTGTCTTTTATTGGCCTCCCATTCACAAATGTATAGATCATGTCAGACTTACCTCGATTGACCGTTGGTTTACAGATGTGTCCAGTTAGTCTTACGCCATCCTCTTCTTCATTAATTTCTAGGGAATTATCTTGAAATTCTTCTTCTATTTCACATAGTCTACTAAATAACGAAGTCTGCTTAGCATATTTTAGGAGTTTCTTGCTACTAGAAGTGAGAGTGAACCCAATACTATAATTGGTCATTGCTAAGGTGTTCACAATGTCAACAATGCTTTGAGTTTCTGCCCTTTCAGTTTTTAGAAATTTTAGTCTATTGGGAGTGGCAAAAAACAAATCACGGACCTCAATATGTGTACCTTGTGATAAAGAGTAAGGAATAGGTTCACCTATTTTTTCTCCACCTTCATAGCAAATAGACCACGCTTCATTTGCTCTATTTGCTTTAGATGACAGCTTAATTCTACTCACTGCTGCAATTGAAGGAAGAGCTTCTCCTCTAAAGCCAAGATATTTGATTTCTATTAATTCACTATCGCTCAGTTTTGAAGTAGCATGGCGCGTAAAAGCAAGCTCTAAATCGCTCTTTTCTATTCCATCTCCATCATCCGTGATAGTAATAAGATTGCGCCCACCGCTTTCTATTTTTATCTCTATTTCTGAGCTTTCAGCATCTATTGCATTCTCTACTAGCTCCTTGACTACACTAGCTGGCCTTTCTATAACCTCTCCTGCAGCTATACGATTTATGATTTTGGTGTCTAAAAGGATTATCGCCATAAATTTACTGTGGTACTGGTTTTTCCTTTACTGCTTTAGTCTGTTTCTCTCTCCATTTTTTTAACCTATCAGCAACTTCACTGTTAGAAATTGACAGTATAGATGCAGCAGCAATTGCTGCATTATAAGCTCCACTTTCTCCTATAGACATTGTTGCAACCGGTGTACCCTTTGGCATTTGCGCTATAGATAATAGACTATCCAGCCCATTTAACTGTTTACTATGCACAGGAACACCGATAACAGGTAAATAAGTGAGTGATGCAACCATGCCAGGTAAATGAGCTGCTCCTCCTGCACCAGCTATAATAACTCTAAAGCCTTTTTCTTGCGCAGACTTAGCAAAATTGAAAAGCCTTTCTGGTGTTCTATGTGCAGATATTATGAGTACGTCATGCGAAATTTCTAATTCTTTTAATATATCAACAGCATGAACCATAGTACTATAATCCGATTCACTTCCCATAATTACGGCAACATCTTTTTTCATTTCTACTATATTCAACATAACTTTACTTACTAACTAAACAATGCTTCAGCTAAAAAGCAACAAATATTTGAATCGCACTGTGAACATAATATATGACATGAAACCCTCTCTTTAAAATAGATAGAAGCTTCAAATAAACATCCATATTAGAGGTACATAACTGCACGAACATTGTAATTTGAGAGACTAAGTAGCTCACAGAAATGTAAAAAACTACTTGACAAATCTCGTCAGCTGCCTTATATTAAAGGCATTTAGTTATCCTCAAATCTGTTCTAATAAGGGTTTCTTTATGCTCTTTATTTCTATTTAGTAAGTTTCTTAGTGTTTATGGCTACTGTTATCTAGCTACTTGTTAGCGGAATCTGGAGATACCGTGAATAAATTTGGTTATGACGAACTGTGCCCAGCGTTGTGCGCTGGAATGATATCGTATTAGTGGGCTAAAATTACAATGTTTGTACAGATATATTAGAGCACGGAAATACAAGCCCCTTTATACAAAATCAACCTACAAAATTTATATCTTAAACTTTGCAGTTATTTTTTTCTTGCTATGAATGATCTTTTTAAATACAATAATATTTAGAATTGATATAAACTTAATGAAAATGTTAGTCCATAATCAATCTAGAGCCTTGATATATTAGTACTATATAATTATTTAGTACAACCTATATGATATTAATACTTTGAGATGTCAGATTTATGTTGTAATGTTTTACAAAGCTTTTGATAGGTGAGTGTATATGGAAATAATATCATTAAACAATAACTCGTGCAGTGTAGAGATAAAAAAGAAGCTGCTTGGTATAATAACTAAAGTTATAGAGAAAAACACTTGGACTCAAGCTCATGCTGCTGAGAGACTTGGTGTTGATCAGCCAAAAATATCGCAAATTAAAAATGGCAAAACAGATGGTTTTTCTTTAGAACGACTGTTAGGGTTTCTCAGAAAATTTGACCATGAAATAACAATTACGATAACAGAGAGTCAAGCAGCAAAAACTGAGGCAGAAGAAGTCAAACATGAGGTTAGGTCTCAGTAGAGGCACAAAGTTGACACTTTGTTTCTTTGTGGTACAATATAAGGTTTATTGAGGTAATATTTTATGGCTGAATCTGTTATAGAAAAATGTACAGAGCAGGTAAATAACCGTTTTAAATTAGCTCTACTAGCAAGTCAGAGGACACATGATTTAAATACAGGAGCGAGTAATCCCGTTCAAGCAGCTAGATTTAAAGGCCATAAAAATGCCATCATTTCTCTATATGAAATAGCAGAAAGGCAGGTGGGTACTTATGAGCTGTTTAGCCTTTTGGTAAACAGGTGCAAAGAGTATATGAAAGGAAATCTGAGTAATGTCTATAGCAGTAATACAAGCAAGCTAGAAAAATTACTAAATTTTTCTGATGATCAGTTTAACGCAGGTGCTGATGTAAATCAAGAAAGTACTGATATTCAGGATGACGGGGTAGAAAATGAAATAGGTGACCAGGATAGTGATAACATAGGTGATGAAGTAGATGATGAAGAATAAGCTAGGCCTATTGAAGTTGTGTAACCTATAAATGATTCGCGCCGCTATTTACATATTACTGCTTTGTATGAGTGCAATGTTGTACCGTATGGTAAAGTCAAGCGGCCTTTATGATAAGGTTCTAGCGTTCAATATTTTCTCAACGCAAGTAGTTTTACTCATAACGGCAGTGTCAATCATTTTGGATAGTTTTTTTTTAGTTGATATAGCATTATTGTATGCTAGTATTAGCTTTATATCAACTATAGCACTAATGAGGTTAATGTTGCTTTGATAATTTATGATAGGGTCCATTTTCATATTTTTAGGCATTTGTTTAGTAACTATTTCAACCATAGGAGTAATTAGATTTACTGATTTCTACACCAGGTTACATGCGGCAGGTATTACAGACTCTAGCGGTGCAATGTTATTGTTAATTGGTCTCACTTTGCAGAATGAATTTTCAGTCAACACTGTTAAAATAATACTATTAATTTTTATAATATGGGTAGCTAACTCAACTAATAGTTATATTTTAGCGCGCACTTATTACAAAAGTAAGAAAAAAGCTATTAAAGGGAGTTAAGATGTTAGAAATACTGAATATAACATTAATTTTACTGCTACTTATAGTTACTATTCTTATAGTTCTTTCGAAGCATTTAATCACAAGTGGTGTTCTAATGTGTGCGTTTAGCTCACTCATTGCACTTATATACCTAATTATGAACGCGCCTGATGTTGCAATTACTGAAGCTTCTGTTGGTGCAGGGCTTAGTACAGTTTTTATATTTGCTGCACTCTCTTTAATAAAGAACCATAAAGTAAATTTATCTCACAACCCTATAATACTTTTTTTTATGTTATTTCTAGCTATGTGCTTATCACACTTTATGATCCAATTACCAGATTTTGGCAGCCATAATGCTCCCATTCACTCACATGTTGCTCCTTACTATATAGAAAATGCTGAGAAAACTGTTGGCATTCCCAATATAGTAACGGCTGTTTTAGCAGCCTTCCGTGGCTATGACACATTTGGAGAAACTATAGTGATTTTCACCGCTGCACTTTGCATAACGTTGGTATTAAAAGAAGAAAAAGAAAATGATTAAAGATCCAGTATTAAATGCAGTAACATTTTTGATGGTACCTTTTATTATCTTATTTGCTTTATATATACAATTTCATGGTGACTACACCCCAGGTGGAGGCTTTCAAGCGGGAATAATCATTGCCTCTGGTATAATATTATACTCAATGCTATTTGGTGTATCCGCAACCCTGAAAGCGATACCTTGCTCTGCAATCAAATTTACTAGCATGCTAGGCATTTTTATTTATGGGGGAACGGGTATTGCAACAGTTTTGCTTGGCCAAAATTTTTTATCTTATGATATATTGTTAGCTAGCAACGTTGCAGGCCAAAAATTAGGTATTTTCTTGGTGGAGTTGGGTGTAGTACTTACTGTTTATTCCTCCATGTTAGCTATATATATAGATTTTGCTCGCAGGAGAAGATAATGACTTTATACAACTATACAATTATTATTATATTAATGATGCTAGGTTTATATACCATCATAAATGACAAAAATTTAATTAAGAAAATGATAGGGGTAAGTGTTTTCCAAGCATCAGTTCTATTGTTTTATATATCTCTTGGATATATAAAAAACTCCTTACCTCCTATATTGGTTTCAAATTCTCATTTATATAGTAATCCTATACCACACGTTCTAATGCTTACTGCCATAGTGGTCGGAATTGCAACATTTTCAGTTGGATTATCCATAGCAGTAAGGATAGAAGAAAAATATGGAGTAATTGATCAAGACGAGCGTATGTAAGTTAACAATATCTTAAACTATATGAAGTAACAAGTAGCTACAAGCTAAAAATAAAGTTATAGGCTTGCTTGTTATAAGCCTATTTACTAACGAGAGATAAATTTTAAACTATAAAGGTAATGATGTCAACTATTAACAACTCAGAAGGTAAGAAAAAAATCATCAGGGATCTTGTAACCAAAAGTATTAAAAAGGGTGGCTTTATCACTTTTGATGACATAAACAATAAACTATCGGACGAAAATTTATCATCTGACTTTATAGATGATACTATATCTCTATTGCAAGACTCAGGAATTAACATACTTGAAAATAGCGAAGATGAAGAAGAGGCTCCCTCTAATAGTGATGATAGCAAACTCGATGATGACGACACACTGTCAAATACCACCACAACCTTAATACAAAATGACGATCCGGTAAGGGTTTATTTACAAGATATGAGCTCTGTAAAGCTTTTATCGAGGACGGATGAAATTGAGATAGCAAAAAAAATTGAATCTGAAAAACATAACATGTTGCGTGCAATAGTTGAAACACCAGTAACACTAAAGATGATAAAAATATGGCGCGATGATTTGAGTAGTGGAGCTCTCTTGCTGAGAGAAATTATAGACCTAGATGCAATTTATAACTCGGATTTTAATACAATACCCAAAGAAGAGAGTGAAGAAAGTGTTGAGGATGATGAAGATTCTGAGAACGTTTCTGAAGGCACTAGAGATGATGAATATTGTGACGATGACGAGATAGATAGTAAAAAAGTTAGTGATGAGAAAGAAAATAGCAATGAAGATATAAATTCAGCAAATTTAAATGTTTCTATTCTTGAAATGGAAAACGACTTATTGCCTAAGGTCATAGTTGCACTAGATGAGATAATTACTTTAGCAGATGAAGCATTTACATTAAGAAGAGATTCATCTAATGGATTAAGATATCAAGACTTATATGACAAAATATGGTCTATAGTGTTACAAATTAAGTTAAGTGACACTGCTGTCGCCAAAATTACACAAAGACTTTATAACATAAATAGGTCTATCATGCTTGAGGAGGCTAGTCTTATTTCTGGAGCTAAAAAATACAGTATCGATAGAGAGAACTTTCTCAAAGTTTATATTGACGTACTTTTGAGATACAAGTTAGAAGAAATTATTTCTTTAAAATTCAATGAAAATCAATTTTATTTTACAGGTGAACTAAAAGACAAGTTTGTAAAGTTTATAGACGACAATTTTGAACATATAGCTAGCACCTTGAACAATATTAAGCAACATATACAAGAAGATAATGTACAAGAATTTAAAGAGCTGATCAAAAGAATACAAAAACACGAACGAGAAGTCTCCGAAGCGAAGCAGGAGATGATTAAAGCCAATTTGAGGTTAGTAGTTTCCATAGCTAAAAAATATTCAAACAGAGGTCTTGCTCTGCTTGATTTGATACAAGAAGGCAATATTGGTCTTATGAAGGCTGTGGATAAATTTGATTACAAACGTGGGTACAAATTTTCAACCTATGGGACTTGGTGGGTAAGGCAATCAATTACTAGAGCAATACCTGAGCAGTCTAAAGTAGTCAGAATACCAGTTCACATGGTAGAAATTATCGGCAAGATCAACAGAGCACTAAGAAAGTTGACTCACGAAATGGGAAGAGAGCCTACATTAGAGGAATTAAGTGTAGAGCTTGGAATGCCGCTGGAAAGAATACGCAAAGTTATGAAAATAGCAAGGGACCCAGTAAGTCTTGACGCTCCAACAGGAAAAGATGATAGTAGTACTTTCGGTGACTGTATAGAAGATAAGCGAGTTTCAAAGCCAGAAGATGCTGCAATACTTACTGACTTGCGCTGTATTACAACTAATCTTCTTGCAACTTTAACACCAAAGGAAGAGAGAATTATTAGAATGCGCTTTGGCCTTGGTAAAGATTGCAAGGAGCATACCTTGGAAGAAATAGGATGCATTTTTAAAGTAACACGTGAGAGAATTAGGCAAGTCGAGTCAAAAGCATTACGCAAACTAAAACATCCATGCCGCGCTAGAAAGTTGAGAGGTTTTTTTTAGAGAGATGCTTAAATAATATAATACGATCACTTTGGCACAAAGTAGAGAGTAGATATATGGACTAGAAAATAATAGATGGAAGATTTTAAACGGATGCATTATTTATCTTATACTAGTTCTCATTGTTAATGGGTTAGATAAGTGACGTTGTAGAGTTGTTTAATTGTGGAATGAGAAAGAGAGGTAATAATTTGCACGAAGTGCTCTCAAGCAAAGCCATTGTATTATAGACTTTATTACGCAAAATGTTCTGTTTTATATACAACCAAAGTCTTTCAATAGAATTGAGCTCAGGTGAATATGGTGGTAGGCATATAATCTTAATATTTTTAGGTGCCTTTAAATTTTTTGACGTGTGTCAACTAGCACGACCCATGACAAAAGAAGCTTTTCATATTTTTAAATATTGTGATATTTATCCAGGAAATATATTTATACAATCAGTGTTGATATTTAAGTGCAAATAAGCTAGAACTTTCTCTATTTCTAGAACTGATTGTGCTGTAAAGATAAAAATTTTATCTACCTAATTTTACTTTAGCTTGTGTTTTAACGTCCTTTTTAAATTATACACGTCCAACTTTCAAATGCGTGTCAAACCTCGATTCATTAAAGAAAAATAACTCTTGTTCAGAATACTTACCAATAGTCTCATTAAGTTTTTTTAAAACTCTTCCTGCCTACCTTTATCTTATTTATTATGAATTAGTCTTGGCGTATAATATACGAAAGCTTCATTTTTTACATATTATGGTGTACTGCAGACTTATTGGAGTTCAAGCCAAATTTTTCCTGGATTCTTATTCTCATTTCTTTAATGGTAATATTAGGGTTTTCTTGTATACATACTTCGACTTGTTTAAATTAACTCTGGTTCAAGAGAGTTTTCCTATGCTATTAGGAAAGCAGACAATTTTTCTTCTCTTCTAAATTTTAGGTGCTTTATCCATGCAGTTAGTACTGTTCTTGAAATGCACATATTTTTGCTACGGCTGTTATACAGTGCTTTTTTGCTGCAATTATAGCATTTAGTTTTTTTTGTAACATTATGCATTATTTTGCACTTCCTTCAGCATTACTTTTGCAGATTTCACGACTTTTTCATCCAATAATTTTGATTTCAACACCATTTAAACCTCGCTATTTTACTTACTTCAGTACAGCTTCTTTTCATTATTGTCTATCCGCTCCTTATAAAGTGGAAATTAATATCAGGTAAGCGCTCTGGTGTTGATCTTCCGCTTTCTTCCAGAGAAGGCCTTTTTACTGATTACAGATTGCAGAGATTTCTAAAATTCTCTCGCGTGATCAAATTTGGGATAAGATTTGCCTGTAAGAAGGTGTTATATAATTTGTAACACCTTCTTAAGAAGAGTGTTATTTAGTTTACTGTCATTAACATCCCGTTTAGGGATTTTGCAGTACTGCTAATATCTGCATGAAGTTTTGTGCCTGGTACGTTTAGTTCATCGAGTTCTGTGCTTGATGTACCTGACAAGCTCCTTTGTTTTTCCTTTTCACTTTTAACTCCCTGGTAGATGCAAAATGCAATAAAACTAATTGCTGCTAATGTAACAACACTGGTTACGAGACAACAAATCAACATTATTTTTTCTTGTCCTTCCACTGTCTCTGTAAGAGTTCCAATTTTTTCTTCCAAATTTGTGAATTTTTTCTGCAAGCCATTTAAGTGCTTCTGCATACTTTGCAGCTGCTCAGTGTCGACCTTTTGAACTTCTTGCCATTCTTTTAATGCGCTAAATATCCTTTGAAACTGTTCAGCATCTATTTTTTGACTTTTCTGCAATTCTGTTATACCTAACCAATTGCGCAAAATTCCTTTTACCATTTTTACCTCTAGATAATTAATATATTATGATTTTACATTCCAAATGTTTAAATTATTATTAAATTGACTGTTTAAAAAATATAAAGATCTTTGCACCGAGAAACGTCATTATGGCCAACTCTTTGATTATTGATTTTCTGTCCCTGGGCAAGGGACTCACCTCCATTTTTAATAAAATCAACATCGCATGATTAAAACGATATCTTTTAATTTCAGTTAAAAATAAGTTAGGCGATGTTCTGTTTTAAAAAATAAGATTTATCAGGCTTATATTCCCACTATGCAAGGAACTGATACGTAGTAATGGAAAGCCGTACTGAAGTAAGTGAGATAGCAAAGTTTAAATGGCGTTGAAATCAAAATTATTGGATGAAAAAGTCGTGGAATCGGTAAAAGAAATACTGAAGAAAGTGCAAAATAACTTATATGTTGTAAGAAAAAGCTAACAGCCATGGCGAAAATATGTTTCATTTTAAGAACGGCACTAACTACATGGATAAAGCACTTAAGATTTAGAAGAGAGGAAAAATTGTTTGTTCCCCTCAATGTTATAGAAAAACTAGATTGAATCAGAGTCGGTTTGACCAAGTTGAAGTGTGGACACAAAAAAAACTAGTATTACACCATTAAAGAAGTAAAAATAAGAATCCAGGAAAAATTTGGCTTGAATATCAGCAAGTCTACAGTATACCATGATGTGCAAAAAATGAAGTTTTTGTATATTGCGCTAAACCAAATTCACAATGAACAGGACAAAGGTAGACAGGAAGAATTTTTTAAAAAAGTTAATGAGACTATTGTAAGTATTCTAAACAAGAGTTATTCCTCTTTGATGAATCACGGTTTGGCACACATTCGAAAGTTGGACGCGTGTTGTTTAGAAAGGGCGTTATACTAATCATCATTGTTAATAGATCAAATAAGTGACATTGCAGAGTTGTTTAATTGGAGAGTGAGAAGAAAGAGGTAATAAATTTGCACAAAACGCTCTTAAGTAAAACAATTGTATTATAGGCTTTATTACGCAAAATATTCTGTTTTATATACAATTAAAGTCTCTCAATATGGTTGAGCTCTGGTGAGTGTGATGGTAGGTGTATAATCTCGATGTTTTTAGGTACCTTTAAATTTTTGACTTATTTCAACTAGCACAATCCATAACAAGAAAGGCTTCTCGTATTCTTAAATATTGTGACATTTGTTTAAGAAATATATTCATACAATCAAGTATTGCGTTCGGTACAAATAAGCTAGAACTTTTTCTATTTCTAGGATGACTGCACTGTAGAGAGAAAAATTTTATCTACTGTATGCCAAACTGTGGTTCACTAAAGAAAAATAACTCTTGTTCAGAATATTGACCGATAATCTCATTAAGTTTTTTTAAATTTTTTCTGTCTATCTTTATCTTATTCATTGTGAATTGATCTTAGCGCAATATATGAAAACTTCGTTTTTTTGCATATTGCAGTGTACTGTAAACTTGCTGATATTCAAGCCAAATTTTCCTAGATTCTTATTCTTATTTCTTTAATGGTAATATTAGGGTTTTCTTATATTCATACTTTAACTTGTTCAAATTAACTCTGATTCAATCTAGTTTTTCTACGACGTTAAGGGGGAGTAAACAATTTTTCTTTCTTCAAAATTTTAGGTGCTTTATCCATGCAGCTAGCGCTGTTCTTGAAATGCAACATATTTTTGCTACAGCTGTTATACTGTGCTTTTTTGCTGCAATTATAGCATTTAGTTTTTTTGCAACATATGCGTTATTTTGCACTTTCTTCAGTATTTCTTTTACCGATTCCACGACTTTTTCATCCAATAATTTTGATTTCAACGCCATTTAAACTTTGCTATCTCACTTACTTCAGCATGGCTTCTTTTCCATTATTGTTTGTCCATTCCTTGTATAGTGGTAATTGGTATTGGAACACAGGTTAAAGTGAAATTATGTAGATAAAATTTTTATCTCTACAGTGTAGTTAATCCTAAAAATGGAAAGAGTTCTAGCTTATTTGCACCGAATGCGACGCTTGATTGTATGAATATATTTCTTGAACAGATGTTCAATACTTAAGAATACGAGAAGCCTTTCTTGTTATGGATTGTGCTAGTTGAAATAAGTCAAAAATTTAAAGGTACCTAAAAATATCGAGATTATATACCTACCACCATGCTCACCGAGCTCAACCCTATTAAGAGACTTTGGTTGTTATAAAACAGAACATTTTGCGTAATAAAGGCAACAATACAATTACTTTACTTAAGAGCGCTTTGTGCAAATTTATTATCTCTCTTTTTCTCGCTTTGCAATTGACAGCTCTGCAATGTCACTATTTTGATCTATTAACAATGGCAATTGGTATTTTACTTGCGTCATGCAAGTGGTTGAAACTGGAGAAAAATATCAGTAGCTTATTGTTTTAGCATTTAAATGAGAACGATCAGCGAATACCTAAATTTAATAAAAGAAATTTCACTACTATTCGGCTAAAATTCAAGAATATCAATGCTTTAGCTATTTTAAAAGTATTTAATTTATTAATACAAATAACGAATTACTATTTGAAAAGCTAGGTTAGAATCAAGAAATAAAAGACTGGATGCCAGTGTCACACACTGGGATGACAGGAAAAGAAGTCACTTGAATAACATACCCTTTCCCTTTTAGTGAAAATTGTTCTCAAATCTAATGCTTATAAAGTTACTTTCCAAAGGGCCAGGGCTTTTCCCTGACCCTAATTGAGTAGTTATAGTGAAGTAAAGAAGTTAGGTAGAACCAATGTTTTACATTACACTACACCAGCCCTTTGAGGCTTGCTTTTTGCGACCTTTCTGAACATCTTCAGTATATTTTCCCTTAGTAGGTGTTTCTTGTGTCGACACTCTTTCTTTACAACGTTTGCCACCTTGATGTGTTTTATCACTGGGCCCTAGCATATCTGGAACATGTCTATTACCACTGGGTAAACCTGTGGAATATACAGGAGAAGGTAACGGTGAACGTCGATCATTATAGGTCACGAACTCACCACAAACCCCTTTCACATTTTCACTCATATCTACCGCAGCAGCACCTATAGTCTGCCTTGATCGACTGGATTGCTGTGACTCAACATGACTAATTTCAGAAAGATCCACTTGTGACTGTGGCTGTTCATATTGCTGCTGAAGTGAATGCCCTATTAGTTCTAGCTGTCTACTCTGCTCAGGAGAAAGACTCAACTTCAAAGATAAGCCTGCCCTTTTTTCAGGAGAAGAAAGTATTGAGTATACTTCCTCTATTCCCTCAGGCGAAAGAAAAAGTGATAATAATGACCCCCACTTTTTTTTCTCTTCATCAGGTAAACTACTTAAAGAATGCGCTATATTTTCTGCCATTTTATCACTAATCATTACTTTGTCACCATTATGACTTCCACGCATCACAATACCTAAATCTTCTGCACATCCTTTATCAGTCACCATCTTAGTTCTAATATGTCCTGTAACGGAAGAAGCATCACCAAGAGTAATAGAATCAGATAGTTCTACTATATTAAGAAATCCATCAAGAATCTCTTTTATACTTCCGCTAGTGTATGCCGAGTCAGCTGGAAAATTCTTAGATTGTTGTGCTTCTACTTCTTCCTGAGGATGAAATTCTTCTGAAATTTCAAAAATTGAACGCGGTTGTGGTTCATGCGATGGTGATAACGATAGTAATGGAGATCGTGGCGGTGATGGTGTGTATAACTGTCGAGGAAGATCAGGATTAATCTCTAATTGACCATCTTTGTTGAGTACAGAGTTTTCTACAATTAAAGGAATTAAAAGAGCAACCTGCCCATCAGAAAAAGCATACACATTGCCAAACTTACCTAATTTTGTGGCTTCAGTTTGACCTCTAACATCAGTTAAAAGGCTGTAAGAAAATTTAGCATTAATCTTATCTGCATTCATATAAGTTAGATATCTTAAGTTACTACCCTCTTTTGTCATAGGTATAAAAGCAAAGTTATCTCCATTATTTATTCTTCCTTTATCAATAAAATTATCACGATAGTACCCGCAAATTGGTATTCCAGTTAAACGAAAAATTAGCTCGCCTATAGCACCTTTGTAGCACTCAGCCTTCACTTTCAATTTACCAACTCCTTGAACGTTAAAATTATACGCTGTCTTCTTTTTAGAAACCTCTGTTACACTTCTCACGAAGTCAACATTTTCAACATCTTTAAAATACATCTTATTATCATCAATATGATAGAAATCCAAATAATTATAACCATACTCCTTCATTTGTGCTTTGAGTGTCTGTTTAAAATGCTCTTGTATATCTGGATCATCGAAAGATAGACATACTACACAATGAGATGACGCATCCATTTTTGCTTGCTTTATGTTTTCGTTTAAAGTACCTTCAATATGTTTTTTATCAAGATGAGGGAATTCTTTATTAATTTCCCTAATCATTTGCGCTTCTACAACACCTATAAACTCCTCAACAAAGTGCATTTTAAGATTAAAGATTACTCCAGAGTCTATAGGAACTGTAAGCTTAGTCATTTTCTCACTATATGTCCACTTTCCTCCGTCGAAATTGAATGGTAAAGACCCAAGGTCAAAAATGTGACGAGCTAAATTTTCACTGGAAAAATATTCCCTTACTAAATCTCTTGCCATCTGTGATAAGCACTTCTCTGCAGAGCGCTGATCACAACTGAACTTAACTACGATGTTGTCGCCTTCAACAACAAAATTAGTGTTGGTTCTAGAGCCATAATTATTAATGTTAAATGCATTAACCAGCTCCTTAACATAATTTAAATTATATACAGCCATAACTTCCTCTTACTAAAATATTATGAATCCTTTTGACAACTACTTTGAGCCTTCTCAACTTTAGTGTCACTCATCCCTGTATAAGGATAGTTATAACACCTATCAAACTTACTAGGATCTTTATGCATGTCTAGTCCTCCACCCTTACCGTAGTTATCCCTCCTCCAGGCAGCGGCATCGTATGTGCCTATATGAAAACGAGAATCCCCTTGTGGACTAGAACTTGCTTGTGACTTTTTATCCATAATTTCCTCCATTAATAAATATATTATGTAATCTATGTATTACAAATAAATCATAAGTGCAAGAACTTTTTTTATATTTCACAAATCTTTTTCATTATCGGCTTTTCCCTACATTGTCAAGCTTGACACTTATGGAATTAAGTTCTGATTCTGGTGAAACTCTCTGTCCAGCAAAAAATTTACTGTAAGCTTTACCTACATTAATTGGTTTCACTGTTTCTACATCAGAATTGCCACCACTTCTCACATCTTGCTTGTCAGTTGACCTTAGCACTCGCATCCCTTGTCTGCCGATATTATTATATTGATCTTTTTCACTAGAATAACCTGTTACTCTAACAAATATTCGCCCCTCCACTATAAGCCGCTCTGAAGTAGAAGAACATGCGGCTCTCAATACCTCTGATGTTTGTCCACTCTCTTTTTTGTTCGTTTCTTTTATTTTTGATTTTTCTTCTACCTTGCGATCTTCTTTATTCATATCATGTTTAGGCTCAGAGAGCATAAGATTTTTTAGGGGCTCACATAAAAGATTTTGCTCTTCTGGCTTGAGTGGAAGAATGGTTAGTCCATTTGACTGATCACGCGCTGACATGACAAAAAAAGATATTGGCAAGATTCGCAATTTCCCATTTTCACCTACTTTTATTTCTATTTCTTTACAAACTTCTATTTCTTTTTTTGATGACTTTTTTTCCACTTTTTTGTTTTCTTCTTTAGTTGTCCACGTTCCTTCTGCTGCGGCCACTAGCTCAGCTGTAAAGATCTCAGCAACCATTGCTACAATCCATCCGGCTACTGCCATTTGAAGTTTTAATTTAAGCTCACGCAGGACCTCCAGCCTCTCCAGTATTGCTACTTCCCCTCCTTTGGACAAGCCACCACTTAGTAACTTTTCTTCTAATTCTTTTATCCCTTTATCAATCTTCTCACCGAAACTTAAATCGCGAGAGAAGACTTTCTTGACTAATTCCTTAAGTTTATCATGTAAAAATTTTATTATTGAAAGAAGCAAGTTCTTCTCCCTCTTTTCCTTAATCATCTCATAGGTTTTTGGATCTACCTCTATTTCGAATTCGCTGAATAAAGATTGGAAAAACTTCCCAAGTTCAGCCAATGTATCTTTTACTATGTCACTATCCGTTGGATCGTCATCACCAAGCATTATTGGAGTTAACATTCCTTGTATTTCACTGCCTGCTTTCTCCCCTAACTCTTTGTATTCTTGCTTTTGCAGCTCAATTTTCTTAAAAAGGTCCTTCGTTACCCCTTTGAGTTTATTTACTTCCTGAGTTTTATTTAAATCTTCTAGACGGATTTTTCCCTGGAAGATTGAACTGTCGCTTGAATTACTGTTGTTAGTGAAATCGCTCATAGTGTCAATCCCTTCTACTATCAAACCTAATAATTTGATTTTATAGTACTAAATATTTAATATGTATTAACCCTAAGTTAATCAATAAAATCACCTAATTTTTTAAAAAATGCGTATTATGTCACGGATTATTTATCCTTTCAATAATATTCTTGATTTTCGCTGCTTCCTCAAATTCTAAGTTCTCGGCATGTGCTAACATCTGCCTTCTCAAACTGCTTACATCATCCTTGCTCATACCAATTGTTGTTACCTTCATCACCACTTTTTCTTTTAAAGTATTTGATATAGGTTTTATTATAGTCTTGGGTAAAATATTATGCAAGGCGCTATATTTCTCTTGTTTTTTTCTTCTTCTTTCAGTCTCTTTCAATGCACGATTCATAGAACCGGTAATTTTGTCTGCATATAAAATTGCCCTACCTTCAGCATTACGTGCAGCACGACCGATCGTTTGAACGAGCGAAGTCTCTGATCGCAAAAATCCTTCTTTATCGGCATCCAAAATTGCAACCAAACCACACTCTGGAATATCAAGACCCTCCCGCAGCAAGTTAACACCAACTAGGACATCAATTTCTTTTGATCTTAATTTGCATATAATGTCGATTCTCTCTAGCGCACCAATATCCGAATGTAAATAACTCACTCTCATATTTAACTCGTTCATATATTCAGCTAGCTTTTCTGCCATTTTTTTGGTTAGTGTAGTAATTAGAACACAAAGTCCTTTCTTTATTGTCACTTGCGCTTCGTGAACCACATCGTAAACTTGAGTCTCCGTTGGCTTTACAATACAGATTGGATCTGCCAGTCCTGTTGGACGAATAACTTGCTCTACAAACAAGTTATTCGTCCTTGCTAATTCATACTTTCCTGGAGTGGCTGAGATGTAAATAGTCTGCGGCCGCACTGTCTCCCACTCCTTGAACTTTAATGGACGATTATCGAAAGCGGAAGGGAGCCGGAAGCCATGGTCGATCAATTTTTTTTTACGCGACTCGTTACCACTATACATTGCACCAATTTGAGGAACGGTAACATGACTTTCGTCAACAAATAAAATTACATTCTCAGGTAAATATTCAAACAATGTAGGCGGGGCCTCTCCAGCTTTCATCCCATAGAGATAACGCGAATAATTTTCAATACCTTTACATGTTCCTGTTGCGACCATCATTTCGATATCAAAGCTAGTACGTTGTTCAAGGCGTTGTGCTTCGACAATTTTGTTTTGCGAGTAGTAATAATTCAAGCGTTCATTCAGCTCTTCTCTAATTAGCTGAACCGCACGCAACAGAGCCTTGCGTGACGTAATATGATGGCTATTGGGGAAAATGGTGATTTTATCCATGTGTTTGATAATGTTGCCCGTTATGGCATTAATCTCAGAAATCTCTTCTATCTTATTGCCAACTAGTGATAAACGCCAAGCTTTGTCTTTGTAATAAGCAGGAAATATATTGATAATATCGCCGCACACTCTGAAGTATCCTCTCTCAAATCTGATATCAGAGCGCTTATACTGGAGATTAGCTAAATTATTCAGGAAGGCATCTACATGAATTTTATCTCCAACACTTAAAGTTATGGTCATACTAAGGTAGCTTTCAGGTGAACCAAGACCATATATGCAGGAAACACTTGCAATTACAATCGTGTCCCTGCGCTCTAAAAGGGAGCAAATGGCAGAATAACGCAGCATATCAATTCTTTCATTGATTGCAGAATCTTTTTCAATATAAGTGTCAGTTTGTGGCAAATAAGCTTCAGGCTGATAGTAGTCATAATAAGAAATGAAGTACTCAACGGCATTATGGGGAAAAAAACTTTTCATTTCCTCATAAAGCTGTGCTGCTAAAGTTTTATTATGAGCAATGATGAGAGCAGGTCTATTTGTCCTTGCAATAACATTTGCCATAGTAAAAGTCTTCCCAGAGCCAGTAACTCCAAGTAAAACCTGATCTCTTTTGTTATCATTTAGTCCTGCAACTAGGCTATCTATTGCCTGCGGTTGATCTCCAGCAGGTTGAAAATGCGTAACTAGTTGAAATTTCATAATTCCTATATTTTTATAATATATTTACTATCTTGCTAGAGTAAATAAGATATGAAAGTGAGCGTCAAAGGACATTTAAAAAACTCTACTTTTTCTTTTTATAGAGCTTGCTCCAAGTCCTTTTGTTGGTTAGTACAACAAACACTGTTAAGATTACAAAATACGCCACTACCTTAAATCCAAGTTTATGCCGGCGCTCTAGCTCTGGCTCTGCTGCCCACTGTAAAAAATTTACTACATCGTACGCCATATTCTCAACTGTAGCTTGTCTTGTATCATCATATTCTACTATTCCTTCAGATAGTGGTGGTGCCATAGCTAACTTACCTGTTGGGAAATATGGATTAAAATATAAACCGCTCTCATCTTGCTCACCGTTTCGATAGCCTGTTAAAAGAGAATAGACATAATTTGCACCATCGTGCCTTGCTTTAATAATAAGCGATAAGTCCGGTGGAACTGCACCATTATTGCTTGCTATAGCTGCCTCTTTCGTATTAAAAGGTGCAATAAAATAATCTGAAGGTATTCCAGGCCTATCAAACATTTCACCCAGATCATTTGGACCATCTTTAACTTGGTAAGAAGCTGCAATCTGTTTTACATCCTCTTCAGAAAAACCAATGTCCTGCAAATTACGAAACGCTACTCTATTCATTGAGTGACAAGCAGCACAGACTTCCTTATATACTTTATAACCACGCTGGATTGACTCCCTATTAAAGGATCCAGTAGCTCCATCAAAGCTCCAGTTTATTTTTTTATTTGGTAAAGGTACAAATTCTTCTGCACACACAGAATTAGCAAAAAGAAATGCATAAAACACAGCTAATATATTCTTAACCAGCATTATTTCATCTCCGGTACAGAATCACTTATGGTTTTTGGAAGTTCCTTTGGCTTCTCATACTTACTAAGCAGTGGTAAAACTATTACAAAGTATGCAAAGTAATAAAGAGTAGAAAGTCTACTTAGAGTAATGTAAGGTTCTTTAACTTCCTTTCCCCCAAGCCAAGCAAGAAATGCAAAATTTACTGTAAAGACCCAAAAAAACTTTTTGAATAATGGGCGATAAGCACCACTTTTAACCTTTGCTTTATCAAGCCAAGGCAATAGAAACCATACTAAAATAGACCAGAACATAGTAAGCACACCAGTAAGCTTATCTGGAATTGAACGCAACATTGCATAAAAAGGCAAAAAGTACCATTCTGGTACTATATGAACTGGGGTGACCATAGAATCAGCCTCTATGTAATTATCTGGATGACCAAGGTAATTGGGAGCATAGAAAACAAATGCAAATAAAACTATAAAAAACAGGCAAAAAGTTATGCAATCCTTTGCTATATAATAAGGATAAAGTGGGATGGTATCCTTGCCTGATTTTACTTCTACCCCACTTGGATTACCAGAACCAAACCTATGTAGAGCAATAATATGTAGCATAGCTAAAGCGATAATAATAAAGGGTAAGAAATAATGCATGGCAAAAAAACGATTAAGTGTTGGGTTATCAACGGAAAAACCACCCCATAACCATACAACTATTTTATTGCCAACTAAAGGTATCGCTGAAAATAAGTTGGTTATAACTGTTGCGCCCCAAAAACTCATTTGTCCCCAGGGAAGAACATATCCCATAAAGGCTGTTGCCATCATTGCAAAAAATATAAATATACCTATAAACCACACCATTTCTCGTGGACTTCTATAGGACCCATAATACAACCCGCGCATTATATGAACGTAGACTACCATAAAGAAGAGCGACGCTCCAACAGCATGAGTGTAGCGTATTAGCCATCCGTAGTTTACGTCACGCATTATGCGCTCCACGCTGTTAAACGCATGATCAACATGTGGAGTGTAATGCATAGCAAGAAATATACCAGTTATTATTTGTAAAATTAGCGCTATGCCAGCTAAAGAACCGAAGTTCCAGGCATAATTTAAGTTTTTTGGCACTTGGTAAGAAGCAGTATGTTTTAGAAAAGAAAATATAGGCAATCTATACTCTATCCAGCCTAATACACCCTTTTCTTCTTCTATCGTTGTTTTTTTATCATCTTGCATAACTTAAAGCTTTCCTGCCTTTAACTCGTTTATTGTAGCAGCTTATCCTCTATAAACAATAAAAACTTTAAATCAGAAAATCAGATCTTCCACTGCATCAAAAATTATAACATAGCAAGTTATACCAATTCTCACTATTAGCAGATCAGATAAGTAAAATTGCGAAGTGTTTAATTGTGGAGCGAAAAAGAGAGGTAATAAATTTGCACAAAGCGCTCTCAAGCAAAGCAATTATACTATGGACTTTATTACGCAAAATGTTCTGTTTTATATAGAACCAAAGTCTCTAAAAAGGCTTTTCATGTTTTTAAATATTGTGGCATTTATTTAAGAAATACATTCATACAATCAGTGTTAACATTCGTACAATAAATTAGAACTCTCCCGCTTCTAGAATTAACTGCACTGTAGAGATAAAAATTTTATCTACCTAACTTTTTACTTTAACTGTGTTCTAACGCCCTTTTTAAACCACCCGTGTCCAGCTTTCCAATGTGTCGATTCATCAAAGATGAATAACTCTTGTTCAGGATACTTACCAATAGTCTTATTAAGTTTTTTTTAACTCTTCCTGTCTACCTTTACCTTATTCATTGTGAATTGATCTTGATGTAATATACAAAAACTTCATTTTTTGCATATTGCGGCGTACTGCAGATTTGCTGATATTCAGGTCAAGTTTTCCCTGGATTCTTATTCTCGCCTCTTTAATGATAGTATTAGGTTTTCTCGTATCTATACTTTAACTTGTTCAAATCAACTCTGATTCAATCTAGTTTTTCTATGAAGTTGAGGAGGGCAAACAATTTTCTTCTCTTTTAGATTTTAGTGTTTTGTCCATGCAGTTAATGCTGTTCTTAGAATGCAACATGTTTTTGCTATAGCTGTTATACTGTGCTTTTTTACTGCAATTGTGGCATCTAGTTTTTTTTGTAACATATGCGTTGTTCACACTTTCTTCAGCATTACTTTTGCAGATTTCACGATTTTTTCATCCGATAATTTTGATTTTAATGCCACTTAAATCTCGCTATTTTATCTACTTCAGTATGGCTTCTTTTTCATTATTGTCTATTAGTTCCTTGTACAGTGGGAATTGGCATGAAAAGTTATTAGCTATCACAATAGAAAATGAACTGAGGTCTGTAGAAAAAGTTTTAGCTATTTAAAATTTCTGATCTATTTATATTGCTATGTGAAAGAAGCTTCACCAATCGACTTTTTTATCTTCGATTTTAATTTGTAATACAGATATTAAGCTAATCAATGCACACATGGTAAGGTAAAAACCTGCTGCAAGCTCTGTTTTAGTTTTCTCTATAAGCCACATGCATATAGATGGAGAAACTCCGCCAAAAATCCCTGCGGATATATTATGTGCTAAGCTAAAGCCAGTGCACCTAACTTTCGTTGGAAGTAACTCGCAAACAAGGGAATTATATATTCCAAAGGATGCACCTATTGGTATGCTTATTAATAGAAAAGTGAGTGTCACAATATAGTAATTGTCATATGATAATAGAGAAAACGCTGGTAATCCGGCGCAGGCTAAAGCTATTAATATAGGAATCATCACATTTCTTCTTCCGGCTTTATCGGATAATATTGCGAACAGCACTGCAGACGTTCCAAATGTAATTTCAACTGTAATCCTTACTACATTTTTAGTATCAATGCCTGAAAGGATAAGTTCTTTTACAGATATGTTGTAAAACATGATTGCTGAGTAGACAATTGCATTTTGGGCAATACCAAGCCCAATTGCTATCATAAATGCCTTTTTATAGCTCCTGGTTAGTTCTAAAAATGGAGAACTAGATAAGCTTTTATTTTGGTCATGAGTCTTGTACGCTAGGCTTTCTTCCATTATGTATCTTGTTAAAAAACCTATTACACCCATGATGGAGCAGAAATAGAAGAGCAACCTCCATCCCCAAATTTCATAATTTTCACCTGTAAATTTTTTAACAATAGCTATCATTATAAAGCATATTATGGAACCAAGAGCACCGCTGAAAGCTTTCATGCTACCTAAAAACCCTAGATCTTTTTTATCACTTGAATGTTCTATTAAAAAAGCTGAGTTAATGCTTGTTTCTCCACCTGCCGCCGTTCCTTGTATTATTCTACAAAGCAGATGCAATATAGGGGAGAGTATTCCTATTTCTTTAAAACCTGGTATGACTGCAATTGCAGTAGATGATGTCGAAACTAATATTACAGAAGCTAACAAAACTTTCCTTCTGCCGTGCTTATCTCCGATGTAGCCAAAAATAAATGCGCCGAGTGGCCTAAATCCAAACCCAACTGCAAAACTGCCAAGAAACTTGATTGTGCTTAAATAATCACTTTCCGAAGGAAAGAAAACATTGCTTATTATGTGTGTTAAAACTCCAAATAGGGTTAGTTCATACCATACAATCATATTACAGATTATACCTGATAGCATTGCTTTTTGGGTATTATTCATGACTTTTAATTTGTTATAATATATTGTTGATTGGCATGCTTTGCTGTGGAGTTTTTCATTCAACAACCTTTAAAGACAACTCGCGTAAGTATTTGTTATCCACCTTAGAAGGGGCACCCATTAGAACATCTTCACCCTGCTGATTCATAGGAAAGCAGATTATCTCACGAATGTTTGATACATCAGCAAGCAACATAACTATTCTGTCAATTCCTGGTGCTATTCCACCGTGAGGCGGTACTCCAAATCTGAATGCACGCACGAGCGCGCCAAATCTTGTATTGACTTCTTCTTTGCTATAGCCCGCAATGGCAAACGCTTTATACATGATATCTAGTTTGTTATTGCGAATTGCCCCGCTTGATAGTTCTACTCCATTACAAATAAGATCATATTGGTAAGCAAGGATATCTAGTGGATTTTTTTCCTCTAGATCTTTCAAGCCACCATGCGGCATGGAAAATGGGTTATGAAAGAAGTCTATTTTTTCACTTTTATCGTTATACACAAAGTATGGAAAATCAACAACCCAACAGAACTTGAAAACATTGTTGCCTATAAGACCTAATTCTAACCCTAGGAGAGTGCGTACTTTTCCTGCAATTATTGCTGCTTCATTTTCTTTGTCAGAAGCGAAAAACACGCTGTCTCCAGGCTTTATGTTCGTTACTTCTCTTATGTGAGAGAGCATATTGTTGTCAAGAAATTTAGCAATTGGTCCTTTTGCGGTGCCATCTTTATTAAACGTTATGTATCCAAGACCTTTAGCACCAAATTCTTTTTGTGCATGTTCTATCTTTTTATCAAAAAAACTACGAGGTTCCTCTGCTGTTTTAGGAGCGGGGATAGCTCTCACTACCATGCCACGTTCAATGTTGCTCTTAAAAATATTGAATTCTGAGTCACGAAAAATTTCTGTAATATCGCTAATCAACAATGGATTACGCAAATCTGGCTTATCAGAGCCGTATTTGAGCATTGCCTCTTTATAAGTGATGCGTGGAAAATCTTTATCGACAGATTTGTGAGAAAATTTGGCAAACACTTTATATAAGGCAGATTCAACAACTTGAAATATGTCCTCTTGGGTTACACAAGACATTTCAAGATCTAGCTGATAAAACTCTCCTGGGGAACGGTCAGCTCTTGCGTCTTCATCGCGAAAACATGGTGCAACTTGAAAGTATTTGTCAAATCCTGAGACCATTAACATCTGCTTAAAAATTTGTGGAGCTTGTGGCAATGCATAAAATTTACCAGGATTTAGTCTGCTTGGCACTAAATAGTCACGTGCTCCTTCAGGAGATGAAGCAGTAAGTATTGGAGTTTGAATTTCCAAAAATCCTTGCTCTATCATGAGTTTGCGTAGCTCTGCAATGATTTGTGAGCGCAGAACGATATTGTTACGGATTTTTTCGCGCCTTAAGTCAAGAAACCGATATTTAAATCTCATATTTTCTGGGTGTTCCTGATTACCTGCAATACTTGTTAATATACTCCTTTCTTCTTTTGCTATTTCTTCATTGTGATGAAACTCAACTTCTGACTCGATGTGCAAGTTGTTGACTATAACCTCAATCTCTCCTGTCGAAATAGAACTATTTATCGTGCCTTCAGTTCTAGCTTTGACTATTCCTGTAATAATAATTACGCTCTCCGGTTTTAGATCTGATATCTTGCAAAAAAAATCTTTGTTATTATTGAATACTAGCTGAGTAATTCCATAGAAGTCTCTTAAGTCGACAAAGATTAGATTTCCGTGATCGCGTTTACGGAATATCCACCCGAAAAGGGTAACTTCTTTCTCTACGTCGTTCTTCCTTAATTCATTGCACGTGTGAGTTTTATAGTAGTTCATGTTAGTGTGTCCTCCGTTACACAATCCTTTAAGAAGTATAGAAATAAACCTTACTGTATACAAGTCCATTCATCTTACATTTATGCAATTTGCAAGATGGGGAACATTGCTTTAGCTGTCTTTTGCTCACACAAGAGTGTGGGAATTTCCATAATTGTGATATAATAATAAAGGTGTTTTAATAAATTTAGACACGGAAAATGTCGTTTGCACAGATCATAATATATAGCGTAACATTGCTTGCTGTAGCTGCAATATTTCTCTTTTTTAGAAAAATGTACAGGAATTTGATTAGGAAAATCATGTTTCCTAAGAAAGTCCTTGAAGAAGAGTGGGAAGAAGGCAGAAAATTCAATGAGTTGTATCAAAAAGATAAGCAAAGAGAACTAATAAAACGCCAGGAAATACTACGTGATGGTCAAAAGGATATACAGATTTATAAAGAGGACCCAGAAGTAGTTGACATTGCGAAGCCAATAGGTAAATGGACGCAAATGGTTATGCATAGTGGTGGATTGATGCAGCGTTTAGCACAATTAGTGAAAAGAGAAGGTGGTAAGAAAGGGTTTTGGGAGCTATTTATAAAAGCCCAGGCTTCAATTCAGGGCAAACATAAAGGGAAGGGCAGATAGTTTATGCTCGAATGTGAAAATTTATCCTGTGTTCGTAATAACAAAGTGTTATTTAAAAATCTTAGTTTTAAAGCTGAACCAAAGTCAAAGATCTTAATCACTGGTCCAAATGGTAGTGGTAAAACTAGCTTAATTAGAAGTTTATCTGGACTATTGCCACCAGTATCAGGTAATATAAGACATTGTGGAAAAGACATATATGATGACCTAAAATCTTATATACCTTTTATGGTATATATAGGGCATAAAAATGCCTGTAGGGATAGCTTAACTGTTGCTCAAAACATAGAATTCTGGGCAGGAATACGAAATACTAAGGAATTGGTTATGGCTGCTGTTTGTTGTTTACAGTTACAGTCTGTACTTAATATTGAATATGGTGAACTTTCTACAGGTTGGAAAAAGAGGGTTGCACTTGCTCGCCTCTTAGTTTCTAACGCAGGTGTTTGGTTAGTAGATGAACCGTTTTGTAATCTTGATAGTGCAACGTGTGAATTAGTGCTAAATTTAATCTCAATACGCTCTGAGCAAAATGGTATAGTAATTGTTACAGAACACAGCTCTACAGAGCAATTGTGTAATTTTACAACAATAGACTTATGTAATTTTAATAGTTATAGCTGATATCTTCTCGCCATGTATATCAAGTTAATGGTAACCACTCAAAGTTGTAAATTAAAGATAAGATTAAATATTTGTAAGAAATAATGTATAATTATTAATACTTCTCTAGTTAATTTATTATGGCTTTGTTAAAGTTTCTTGACCCGAAAAATGGTGTAGCCTTTTGATGTATCTTTGGTACTGAAAAAAATAAGGATATTCTCATTCACTTTCTCAATAATGTCCCAAACTTTACTGGCAAGGGTCAAATAAAGGACATAGAGTTTTTAAGTACCATAATGGGTGCTTGAGATTGCCTTTGATACCAATCTCATTGTTATCGGATCAATAAGTGACGTTGCAGAATTGTTTAATTGCAAAGTGAGAAAGAGAGGTAAATAAATTTGCACAAGGCACTCTCAAGCAAAGCAATTGCATTATAGACTTTATTACGCAAAATGTTCTATTTTATATACGATAAGAGTCTCTCAATGGAATTGAGTTCGAGTGAATATGATGGTAAATATATAGTCTCGATATTTTGAGATACCTTTAAATTTTTTGACTTATACCAACTAGTGCAATCCATGACAAGAAAGGCTTTTCGTATTCTTAAATATTGAACATTTGTTCAAGAAATATATTCATACAATCAGTATTAACATTTGGTGTAAATAGGCTAGAACTCTCTCCTTTTCTTGGATTGACTACACTGTAGAGATAAATTTTGTCTGCCTAATTTTACTTTAATCTATATTCTAATGCTCTTTTAAAATCACTCATGTCTAATTTTCAAATGTGTGCCAAGCTATAATTCGTCAAAGAAAAATAGCTCTTGTTCAAGATACTTACCAATAACTTCATTAAGTTTTTTAAAAATTCTTCCTGTCTGCCTCTATCTTATTCATTAGGAATTGGCTTTAATGTATTTTGTATATTACTGTGGACTTGCTGATATTCAAGCCAAGTTTTTCCTGGATTTTTATTCTCATTTCTTTAATAGTAATATTAGGATTTCCTTGTATCCATTCTTCAAGAAGTTAGTGCTGTTCTGAAATGTAACATATTTTTGCTACTGCTGTTACACTATGCTTCTTTGCTGCAATTACAACATTTAGTTTTTTGCACATATGCGTTATTTTGCACTTCCTTCAGTGTTTCTTTTGCTGATTCCATGGCTTTTTCATCCAATAATTGTTGATTTTAACACCATATAAACCTCACTATTTTACTTATTCAGTATAGCTTATTTTCCATTATTGTCTATCCATTTCTTATACAGTGAGAATTGGTATCAGAAAAAGAATTCTTAGCTTATGAGCGAGAGATTAAAGTGTATTCGTGATGAAAAAGCTATCCTTGTACAAAAAGCTTGATGATGCTAGAGATAAAGGTATAAAAATTGATGGGAAAAAGGGTAGGGAAGAAGGAAAAATTGAAGCAGTGTAGAATCTACTCAAAGCAGGTATATCAATTAATATTATATCTCAGACTATGGGCCTTTCTGCGGATGAAATCTAAAACTTAGTTTAAGTTCTTCATAGAAGCTACAGAACTGAGTAGTAACCCTATACATATTAAGCTTGCAGCAGTTGTGCTTCCTCCATAAGATAAGAATGGCAATGGATCTCCTATTACAGGTAAAAGGCCTATTGCCATCCCGATATTTATAAAGAAGTGAGCACCGAAAAAAGTAAAAATTCCAATAGATACTAACTTAGAAAAATAGTCTTTTAACCTATAGGTAATAGAGAATATTATAGCAAGTAATGTAGTATAGAGTACAATCAAAGCCATGCTACCTAAAAAACCCCATTCCTCGCCAAGCACTGCAAAAGCAAAATCTGTGTGCTTTTCTGGCAAAAATCCAAGTTGAGTTTGACTTCCGCTAACAAAGCTCTTACCAAATAGACCCCCTGAACCAATAGCTATTTGAGATTGCTGTGCATTATAACCTATTCCAAGCGGGTCTACTGATGAATCCAGAAATGATAATATCCTTTGTTTGTGATAAGAACGCAAAGAAGGCCAAATAGCTGGTATTGCAAGAATGCCAATCGTTCCGCAGATTATTAAATGAGTTCTTTTTATTATTGCTGTAAATACAATTGATGTCCCTATGAGTAATATTATCACAGCTGTGCCTAAGTTGGGTTGTTTTAATACCAAGAATACGGGTAAGAAAATAATTATCAGTGCTTTAAGCAGTCTTTGGAATTCCATCATTTTATACACACTTTGCTTATCAAAATAACGAGCAAGAGCAAGTATTAAACTTACTTTTGCAAATTCTGATGGTTGCAAGCTAATTGGTCCAATTCTTATCCACCTTGTTACACCCATTGTGTGCAAGCCGAAAAAATTTACTACTAGCAGCGAAATCACTGCTGCAATAAAAAAAAAGTAAGCGTGCTTCAAATAGAAATCTAGCTCTATGAATGACATAGCTATAGCTAGTAGGAAGAAAAAGAAAAATATTACTAACTGGTGAATTGCAAATGGCACCCACTTTCCTCCAGCAGAGGAATATTGAACAACTATGCCGACGCAAAACAGAGCTATTACGTTAATGACTAATAACCAGTGAATTTTCTTTAGTCTATCCACAACAAAAATCTTGTGACCTTGAAGTATAGTAAAATATGAAAAAAAATGAAGATTAAACACTCAGCTTTTCAACTAATAGCCGAATTGGATTACTATATACTCCAACTACTAACGTTAAAGCTGCCATGAATAGTGGGCAGAAAAGCATAAGAAATGGTACATCATTGGTTCTGCCCGATGTCATTCCAGTGCGTGACACTGTATTGCCTTCAAAATACATTTTCTCAACTACCCTCCACATATATATCAGTGCAAGGAAAGAACTGACAGCAAAAACTATAAGAGAAATCCGTGCATGAGATTCAATAATTACATTTATTATATACCACTTGCTTATAAAACCATTTGTTAAAGGTATACCGACTAGTGCCAGGCTGAGTAGAGTAAACGCAAACGCTGTATAAGGCATTGACTTCTTGAGTCCTGATAAGTTCTCTATTTTTGTCGTATCGAATTTATAAGAAATACATCCTGCAACCATGAATAAGGATGTTTTTATTATACTGTGGTTTATTATGTGAAGAATTGCTGCAGATAAACCTGTTTTTGAGTTTAAGCTCAGCACTAAAATTATATAACCAATCTGGCTAACACTAGAGTGAGCAAATAGTCTTCTTATGTCTTTTGCAGTCATTGCAAAAATTGACCCAGATACAATAGCGCAAAGTGCAAGAATAATTATCACATTGCTCAATGGTAATTTAAGCAAGAAGAAATTCTGGTGGAAGACAGTGTAAAAGATTCTGATAAAAACATATATCATTACTTTGGTCACTGTACCTGAAAAGAATATGCTGATGAAATTTGGTGCCTCGCTGCATGAATTAACTAACCATCTGCTTAATGGAAATAGTGCCATCTTGGTTGAAAGACCAACAAAAATAAACAATGTACCAAGTTTTATGATGTTGTTATCATATAACGGCACTATTCTCTCAGCCATGTCAGACATATTGAGCGTTCCTGTCATAGAATACAAAAGCCCGATACCAAACAAGTAAAACGTTACACCTATTGTTCCACTAATCAGATATTCAAATGCTGCAACCAGGGCTTTTTTGTCCTTTCCCGTTGAAACTAACACGTAGGATGAAAGAGATGAAATTTCCAGAAAAACATAGAGGTTGAATATATCGTTTGTTACTAAGATCCCGAGTAATCCGCTTAAGCACAATAGGAACAAGGAGTAAAAACCTGTGATTTTATTTTTACTAATCTCTTTTTCATTAATGTAAAAGCTATAGAGCACACTTATCAATGCTATAAAGTTTACAAGAGTTAGAATTAAGGAATTTAATATATCAATTCTTAACTCTATTCCGTATGGGGGAGCCCAATTTCCAAGGTGGTAAGTTATGGTTTCGCCGTTGTATGTTTTTATGAATAGTACCGATGAAATAAAGAGGGTGACTATCGTTGTAGTAAAAGAAATAAACCAGGACACTTTGTGTTCTCTAGTAAGAAAACAAAGCATCGATGCAATTATTGGTATGATAACTTGTAAAATTGGTAATTGCATTGAGTTGTTGTTAATAAGCTGTTAAAGTATTAGTATATATAATACTTTTTGTTTTAACACCCTTATGTTGTCTAAAATTTGTAATGCAATAAAACGCCTATCACGAAAGGAAGGTAAATTTGTAGGAAAAGATGAAAATGGGAATTCTTACTATGAATCAAGTGAAGGAAAAAGATGGGTTATGTATAGCGGTATCTCTGAACCCACAACAGTGCCGCCTGAATGGCATATATGGCTTCACTACACTAATGATGCAGTGCCAGTTAATAGTAAAAAAAGAAAATTAAAGCACATTCCCAATTTAACGGGTACAAAGGATGCATATTACCCAAACCAAAAAGTAAAGAATTACTATGAAAGATGGAGTCCTAATCACTAAGGATGTGAAGGTCAAGTGTACTTGAAATAACTGCTAGATTATTTGTATTAATCTTCACTATTCTTCTGGCTTTCTTTGTTATCAATGAGCTGTCTAGCATAAAAAAAGCTACAAGAGTTGCTATAAAATATACGGCTTTTCTTTCTAACGCTAACGGTATAGGAGTTAGTGACAGTGTTAAGATTTTTGGTGTAGATATTGGAAGTATAACTGGTGTATCACTTGATAAAGCTGCCTATGTGAAGCGGGTTGGTATGTGCATAAGTGAAGACATGGAGTTGCTAATTGATAGCTCAGCCCTGATCACTAGCAATGAAGTTGTCGGTAGTAAGTTTTTTAATATATCACCTGGGTCAGGCATCAAATTAATTTCAAATGGTGATAAAATAGAATATACTTAATCTGAATAAATGTACGTGGAATAACAGATAAAATCCTTGGTATGTTTTCAAAATAAAAATGGCAAGCTAAATATTAGTATGCTTTGCACATAGGCCACAGTGTGCCTATGTGTATTGCTTTGGTTAAACAGTCTGAAAACTGCTTGGTATTATTTAGCATTTGGATTGCCAAGATTGCTGTCCAATACAGTATTTCCATGATAGGGGTGGGCCATTTGAAGAGTGGTGTAAAGCTTTTAACCTAAAGAGGAGTGCTGAGGGAGTGTGAAATAACGCATATGTTACAAAAAAACTAAATGCTATAATTGCAACAAAAAAGCACAGCATAAACAGCAGTAGCAAAAGTACGTTGCATTTCAAGAACAGCACTAACTGCATGGATAAAGCACATAGAATTTGGAAGAGAAGAAAAATTGTTTACTCCTCATTAACGTCATAAAAAAATTAGATTGAATCAGAGTCAATTTGAACAAGTTGAAGTATGGATACAAGAAAACCCTAATATTACCATTAAAAAAATGAGAATAAGAACCCAGGGAAAATTTGGCTTGAATGTTGGCAGTCTAAGTACATGTAATGAGACTATTGGTAAGTAGCCTGAACAAGAGTTGTTCATCTTCGATGAATCGTGGTTTAGTACACATTCAAGAATTGGACAAGGGTGGTTAAAAAGGGCGTTAGAACACAGGTTAAAGTAAAATTAGGTAGGCAGAATTCTTATCTCTACAGTGCATGTTAATTCTAGAACTGAAAAGAGTTCTAGCTTATTTGCACCGAATGTCAACGCTGATTGTATGAGTATATTTCTTGAACAAAAGTTACAATGTTTTAGAACACAAGAAGCCTTTCTTATCGTAAGTTGTGCTAGTTGGTATGAGTCAAAAATTTAAAGGTACCTAAAAATATCAAGATTATATGCCTGCGACCGTACTTACCTGAGTTCAATCCTGTTGAGAGAGACTTTAGTTGTGTATAAAACAGAACATTTTGCGTAATAAAGTCTGTAATACAGTAGCTTATTTGACCCACTAACAGTTAAGGATTGGATAAGATATTAACTATATACAGCCATGGTATTCTTGAAGCTAGCAAGCTAGTTTTCACTAAAATGTTTTCCCTTAACAGTCTACTTGCTTACATTTCACTTTCCTAATATCTTATGTAACAGTAAGTGTGATTTTCTTCAAATAGTGAAACTATATGGTCCAAAAATTTTAACCTATCAACTTAGAGAATTAAGGAGGATATAATCCACTTGTGAAATTAGCCATATTACATTGAATATCCTGTACAGAGATGAATAACTTGATTGCGTTTTCCACCAACTTGTATCAGCTTCTTATTGAAACTTTTTGCAATACCGATTGGGTTAAGGCCTGCTCCATTTAAAAAAACACAGTGCACTGCTCAATCTTCATTACTGAATCTGTTTTGCATCTCACTGGCTTTTGCTTTTAGCAAGCAACAAATTGCTTCAAGTATATTGGTTTTACCGATACCATTTTTGCCAGTTATCACGACTGAGCTGTCATCTAAGTCCAGTTCAAGATTTGAGTGGTTACGAAAATTACTTCATTTCAACTTTTTTATAAGCAATGGGCAACCATTAGCCTATTCTTTAAATTTGTATTTTCTTTACTTCCTCTAAAACCTCATTGATATGCCCACTAACTTTTACGTCCTTCCAGATTCTAACTATTTTATCTTTTTTATCTATTAAGAAAGTAGTGCGCTCTATTCCCGTATACTTTTTGCCAAACATACTTTTTTCTACCCAAACACCATATTTCTCCGACATTTCGGCATTTTCATCAGAAACTAAATAAAATGGTAGAGAATATTTTGCTTTGAAGTTAGCGTGGCACTTAACGCTATCTCTTGACACACCAATTATTACTGTGTCAAGGGAAGAAAAATCATTTATTTTATCTCTAAAGCCTTTTGCCTCTAGCGTGCAACCTGGGGTATCGTCTTTAGGATAAAAATAAAGAACGATATTTTTTTTATAAAAAAAATCACTCAATGATAAATTTTCACCAGAGTCTGTTGGTAAGCTAAAGTCTGGTGCACTATTTCCTGCTACCAATTTCATGTCTCCCTTCGTTAATAATACTTGTAATAAGTTGTAGTCAGAGTTTACAAGAATTCTAGTTAAAAATCAATCAAATCTTCACATGTTTGCTCTTCATAAAAAAAGTTTAACGTTATCGTAGTGCCAAGTTTCGCTTCGCTTTTGATATTGAAAGTGCCACCCATTAATTCTACTAATTTTTTGCTAAGTGGTAATCCAATACCAGTGCCTTCGTTTCTATATCCTGAATCTGCTTGGCCAAAAACAGACATAACTTTATATATGTCTTGTTGCATTATTCCTATCCCATTGTCATGAAATTCAATGGTCAATAAGTTTTTTTCTATGTTTTCTTTAATTACCATTCTTATTAAACCATCCTTGGGAGTAAATTTGATTGAATTTGATAGTAAATTTATTATAACTTGTTTCATTCTCTTGGGATCTGCGATAACTAATAATTGTTTATTAGGCACCTCTTTCTTTAAACTAATTCCGGTTTCTTTTAATTTAGGTAACAGCATATTTAAGCATGAATCTATTATCTTGTTCAGGTTAAACTTCACTTTTTCTACTGTTAAAGTGCTCGATTCAGCTTTTGAAAAGTCTAACACATCATTAATTAAAGTAAGTAAGTGTGTTCCTGCATTATATATATCGTTCACGTACTCCTTGTATTGAGAGTTATCCATCGAACCTAAGGTTTCATTTTTAATCAATTCCGCAAATCCAATAATAGCGTTAAGAGGTGTGCGCAGCTCATGTGTGACGCTTGCAAAAAACTTTAGCTTATTTGCATTCTCTTGCTCTAATGCTTCTTTCATTTGCTGTAATTCAATATTAGTTTTTTGTTGCTTGGCTAGCGTTTGGGTATTAAAAAAATGTAAGTAAAGCATTATTGATATTAAAATTACTAATAACAATCCTAAAAACATTAAAAACAGGCTGTACACCATAACGTAAAAGTTGTTGTGGTTTTGAATAATCTTCAAAAAAAAAGATGGCTTAGTGTCATTTTCATGAAGTATAGGAAAAATAGAAATTAGTGTATGTCCTATAGTGTAGAATATCTCTTGATTATTTAGTAATTTATCAATTTCGTCGTTTGTAAGTAACTGTTCGTAATCATGACCTTGAGTATTAAAATTACTGAATATTATTCTGCTATTTTGATCATATAGTATCAAGCTCAGATCCTTCACTTCGCTAACTGACTGTAACAATTCAGCACGCAGTTTTATCAATTGGTTTATATAATCAAAGCTTTTGTGTTTTATGTGATGTTTTTCTATTAGTAGGTAATGGTACTTTTTTATTATGCTATTTTCCAGTATGCTTTTTAAGCTTATACTTGAATTGCGATGAGAAGAAAGAAAATCATCCCTTAGCGAATAATTGCAATATATCACGCTAAATAAAATCACAAAGATTGATGAGAATAATACAATAACTTTTGTATATTTGTTTTCCCTTAGTGCAGAAAGTATTAATTTGCTTATCTTATACATATCCTTCTCATTGTGAAATGACGGCTTTTATGTTATTAATTAGAATTTAGCATACCATACTTTTATGACAATTTCTCCTACCTTGCCAGTTTATTCTCATATTGATATAAGTTTTTCTTGTGGAAGAGGTATTTACTTATATGATATTGAGGGTAAGCGCTACATAGATTTTCATTCTGGGATAGCTGTCAGTAGCTTAGGTCACACTAATTCGCAGTTAACTAGTGCTCTTAATTTGCAAGGAGAAAGGCTATGGCATGTATCAAATACCTATAATATACCTGCTGCTGGTAACTTTGCAGAAAAATTAATAAACAACAGTTTCGCTGATACTGTATTTTTTGCAAATTCTGGATCAGAAGCAGTGGAGTGCGGGCTGAAGATTGCTAGGGTCTACCAGAATGGAAAAGGCAATAAAACCCGCTATAGAATTTTAACGTTTCATGGCGCATTTCATGGGAGAACCTTCTTAACTTGTGCTATAAATGATAAACGGAAATTTTCTGAGTTACTGAATCCCTATATTGACTGGTGTGATAACATCGAGCCCAATATCGAAAGCGTAAAAAAAGCAATTTCTAATGATATAGGAGTAATGTTAATAGAACCAATACAAGGGCAAGGTGGCGTCAAAGTAATGAATGATGCTTTTATGAAAGAACTAAGAAAGCTGTGTGATGAAAATGACATATTGCTATTTTTTGATTGTATACAATGTGGCGCTGGCAGAACAGGAAAGTTATTTGCATACGAACATGTAGGAGTGAAACCTGATATATGTGCTCTTGCAAAGGGAATAGGAGGTGGTTTTCCGCTGGGAGTTTGTCTTGCAACTGAAAAGGCTGCACGATATATGGCAGTTGGCATTCATGGTTCCACTTTTGGTGGCAATCCACTTGCAACTTCAGTGGGCAATGCTGTACTTGACAAATTACTCAGCCCTGGCTTTCTAGAAAATGTGGATCTCAGTGGTAAGTATTTAAAAAATGAACTAGAAGACCTGGCGAGTAGATTTCCAATGATAGAAGAAGTAAGAGGGAAAGGGCTGATGCTTGGAATAAAAGTGAAAATGGATAATCAAAAGTTTGCAGGCGAGCTAAGTCGTCGTGGCTTGCTTACTGTTGGAGTAACATCAGATAATGTTGTAAGGATTTTGCCTCCACTCATTATCACTAAAAAAGAAATTGATGAGGGCATTGAGATTCTGGCTCAATATTTGTCTGAATTAATATGAACGAAGATTTAGTATGCATGGGAGTCATTACTTCTCCTCACGGAATTAAAGGAGCTGTTAAAGTCAAAACCTTTACTGAGAAACCTGAAAATATTTCATTGTATGGTAAACTAATAAGTGATGGTGAGAATTATGATATAGGCTCAGTGTCTGTCATAGGTGACAATTTAGTAGTCGCTACAATAAGTGGAGTAAATTCTCGTAATGAAGCAGAGCTTTTAAGAAATAAGAAATTATACATAGAAAGAAACAAGCTACCAAAGTTAAGTGATGAGAATGAATTTTATCAAAGTGACCTTGTAAACATGGAAGTAAGGCTGGGAAATGATGAGTTGTATGGCTACATAAAATCTATATATAATTTCGGTTCAGGAGACATATTGGAAATTTCAGTTATCAGTACAAAAGAGAATATTATGCTATCCCTTACTAAAGAGATATTTCCTTATGTAAACGTAAAAAAAAGGTATATTACGCTCAATATGCCGGAGTTTATTGATTAATAAAGAGGCTTTGATATTTATGTGAAAGCTACTTATAATTGTAAAATCAAACTGAAAATGTAATTATGGTAGAAAGAGCTAATGACATTAGGTCAGGTCAAGTGTTAGAACATAATGGTGGATTATTTTTGGTTGTAAGTATCATGCATACTCAACCAGGTAAAGGTGGTGCATACATACAAGCTGAAATGAAAAACATCAAAACCGGAGCAAAACTTTACGAAAGATTCCGTTCTAATGCAACAATCAGAAGGGCAATTTTGGATGAGGAGGAATATATTTACCTCTTTACTGAAGGAAATATTGTAAATCTTATGCACCCAAGTAATTACGAGCAGATCACTGTAAATTTGGGCTTATTGGGGAAAAAAAAGATTTATTTACAGGATAATATGAGAATTAAGGTAGTAACTTACCAAGATAAAATAATCTTTGCACATGTGCCAGATTATGTAAGATTGACTGTAAAAGAAACAGAGTCTTTTATTAAAGGGCAGACTATTACTTCCTCTTACAAACCCGCAATTTTGGAAAACGGAATGCGTGTTAACGTTCCTCAATTTATAAAAGAAGAGGATAAAGTTGTAGTATATACTCCCAATGATAGCTATTATGAAAGAGTGAAAGAGTAAAGGAAAAATGTCTATCTCATCACCACGGATTAATGTGATGCTTGATTCTGTGCGCAGTGCTTCTAAGCAGCTTATGCGTGATTTTAATGAATTGCAAATTTCCAATGTTAAGTCAGCAGACTTTATCAATAAAACTTACTCAAGATCCAAGCAAACTATATACAACTGCTTGCACGATTACAAACAAGACTATAGGTTTATCTTTGAGGATGATACTGATCAAGAAACGAAGGGGAAGGATTATACTTGGTTTATCATGCCCATAGAGGGTAGGGAGAATTTTTCTAGTTGTATGGTTTATTTTGCAGTATCAGTTTGTCTTATTCACAAAAATAAAGTTGTGGCAGCTGTAGTTGATGCTCCTGCTCTTAGAGAAACTTTTTGGGCAGAAGAAAAGAAAGGAGCTTTTCTTGAAGACTTTAAATCTCGTCATATAAAAATGCGAATGAGAAGTCGTGAAGGGGGTTTAATAGATGTAAGTGGTAATTTGTTAGATAAATTACTGCCAGGCAACAGTAATGTACGCTCTGTTGGCTCAATAGTTTTAGGTTTTACATACCTTACTGCAGGAAGATACAGTGGAATAGTTTATTCCGGAGTTAACAAATATAAGGCCTTGCTGGGCAGACTTCTTCTTCAAGAAAGTGCTGGCAGACTAACGGAAGACAATGGATTCATTATTGCTGGAGATATTAAGCTAACATAAACAAGCTACAGAAATAGACAATTTTACAAAAACTTTTACAAGCGATTCTGTTAAATGTTCTATCATTTCATCGGTATGATAAGGTGTGGGGGTAATACGAAAACGCTCAGTTCCTTTTGGGACTGTCGGGTAATTTATATGTTGAACATATATTCCATGCTCATCAAATAATAATTTTGATGCTCTTTTAGATAACTCTGGATCGCTAATTATTATTGGAATTATATGAGTTTTTGTTGGAATAAAATTAATCCCCACATTGCTCAGTGAGTTTTTTACTTTTTCAACAACTTGTCTTTGCTTTTCTCTTTCAAAGTTGCTTGATTTTAGATGCTCAACGCTTGCCTTTGCTGCTGCTGCTAAAACAGGGGACATAGCAGTGGTGAAGATGAATCCTGGAGCAGAACTTCTTATTACATCTACCAAGCTCTTTGAAGACGCTATATACCCACCCATCACTCCAAACGCTTTTGATAATGTACCTTGAATAACAGTTACTCTATCTATTAGGCCTTCTCTCTCCGCAATTCCACCACCGTGTAGACCATACATGCCAACTGCGTGTACCTCGTCCAAGTAGGTAATTGCATTATATTGATCTGCTAGGTCACATATTTCTCTCAGCGGTGCTATATCGCCATCCATTGAATATATGGACTCAAACGCTATTATTTTTGGTATTTTTCTGTCTACAGACTTTAACAACTGTTTTAAGTGGTCAACATCATTATGCTTAAATATATGTTTTGGTCTTTTTCCTGACTTTATGCCCTCTATCATAGAAGAATGGTTTTTCTCATCTGAAAAAATTACTACATCAGGAATAACAGACGATAAAGTGCTAAGTGTGGTTTGATTAGCGAGGTAACCACAAGCAAAAGTTAAAGCAGCCTCCTTGTTATGCAAACAAGCTAGTGATTGCTCGAGTTCGACAACTTCTTTTGTTGTACCTGATATATTTCTTGTTCCTCCTGCACCAATTGACGAATTTTGAATAGCAGCGACAACACTCTCATTTTGTGACATCCCCAGATAGTTATTACTGCACCAAACGATGACTTCCCTGCTTCTTTCACAATCCATAATATAGGGAAGCCTGCCAGGCAACGACGCGAAATGTGTGAATTCACGATAGCGCCCTTCTTCTTTTATATCCTTGATTTTGTTTAAGAATATTTCTTCGTAGTCTACCAAGTTTTTATCTATTAATAACTAATACAATTATAATAAGTTATTCAATGGTAGACTACTATATTTATTCCCTAGTTTACTGTTGTACAGCAACTCTCTCTTTAACAAGTTGATCGGCTTTACTTTCTTTGAGCGAACTTGAAGGCTCACAACAGTAGTATATAGTTGTAACAGCAATTGTATACAACAAGCTACAACTAATATTCTCACTGCCAATCTCTAAGTGCACTGTAATGGCTACTCCTAGAGCAGTTCCAGCTATTTCTAATGTAAAAACAGCTATAGCATGCACTTACTGCTCTTTGTGTTTTGTGAAGTAGATTTGTTATTCTCATACCTATTCCCACTTTACGAGGAATGAACTTCCAATAATGGAAGAGAAGCTATACTAAAATGAATAAAATAGTGAAGTTTAAATGGTGTTGAGATTAAAATTATTGGATGGAAAAGTCATGGAATCAGTAAAAAAAGTACTGAAGGAAGTACGAAATAACACATATGTTGCAAAAAAACTAAATGCTGTAATTGCAGCGAAAAAGCATGGTATAACGGCCGTAGCAAGAATATGTTGCATTTCAAAAACAGCACTACTAAAATTCGTAAGAGAAGAGAAATTGTTTGCTCCCCTTAACTTTGTAGAAAAACTAGATTAAATCAGGTTCAATTTGAACAAGTTGAAGTATGGGTACAGGAAAGCCATAATATTAACATTAAAGAAATGAGAATAAGAATCCAGGAAAAATTTGGCTTAAATGTCAACAAGTCTATAATGCGCCGTAATATGCAAAAAATGAAGTTTTCACATATTACACTAAAACTAATTCACAATGAACAAGATAAAGGTGGATAGGAAGAGTTTTAAAGAAACTTAATGAGACTATTGATGAGTGTCCTGAATAAGAGTTATTCATCTTTGACAAATCTCAGTTTGCACACATTTAGAAATTAGACACATATGGTTTAAAAAAGGCGTTAGAGCACGGATTGAAGTAAAATTAGGTAGACAAAATTTTTATCTCTACAGTGCAGTTGATCCTAAGAATATGGAAGAGTCCTAGCTTATTTACGCCAAATGTCAACATTAATTGTATGAATATATTTCTTGAACAAATATCGCAATATTTAAGAACACGAGAAGTCTTTCTTGTCATGGATTGTGCTAGTTGGCATAAGTCAAAAGGTTTAAAGGTACCTAAAAATATTGAGATTAGATACTTGTCACCGTACTCACCTAAGCTCAATTCTATTGAAAGACTTTAGTTATATATAAAACAAAACATTTTGCGTAATAGTGCTTTGTGCAAATTTATTACCTCTCTTTTTCATCTGCAATTAAACAACTTTGCAATTTCTGCCTACCTTTGCCTTGTTTACATGAATTGGCCTTGGCAATAATATACGAAAACTTCATTTTTTACTATTACGATGTACTGTAAACTTGCTGATGTTCAAACCAGATTTCTCCTAGATTCTTATTCTCATTTCTTTAATAGTGTAATATTAAGGTTTTCTTGTATCCATACTTCAACTTTGTCTACAACGTTGAGGGGAGCAAAAGATTTTTCTTCTCTTCCAAATTTTAGGTGCTTTATCCATGTAGTCAATGCTGTTCTAAAATGTAATGTATTTTTGCTATGGCTGTTATACTGTGCTTTTTTGCTACAATTGCAGCATTTGTTTTTTTGTAACACATGCATTATTTTGCACTTTCTTCAGCATTTCTTTTACCAATTCCACAACTTTTTCGTCCAGTAATTTTGGTTTCAACGCCATTTAAACCTCACTATTTTACTTACTTCAGTATGGCTTCCCTTTCATTATTGTCTATCCATTCCTTGTAAAGTAGGAATAGGTATGAGCAAGTATAAGCTGAATTTATTTATACATTGCAAATTCATGTCCTGCTTGATTGCAATTAATAATTAATTTCTCCAATGTACGGTCATTAGAATTCACGCTTTAGCATATTTAAACATTCCTGTGAAAACTCTCTTGGCAAATAGGCGATAATCTTTGCTTTCATTTGGAAGCAAGTAACTATCCTTACCGTACAATCTGAAAACATACCCTTTAACCACAAAATTCATTCTGTTCGAGTCAAGTTGTGCTTACTTGCTAGAATTTGCATTTTTATTATCCTCATTTACCTTTACTCTACTGAGTAAAGATTGTGTTAGTTGAAATTCTAACATAGTTGCTGTGCTAGAGCTTTGATTAGGTTGATTGTTCATATATGGTAATGTTCTTTAATTTTAACTGTTCCTTGATTTATATCTATTTCCCCCAGCTTGAACCAAGAAAGTCTGTTTGATTAGCCATATTAATCACTGACTATAAACCAGACTAATTCAGTATAGCACTAAATTATAACTCTGCCAAGCAAGTTGTTTAACTTCTTAGCAAACAGGCTTGCGTCATCCATCTCTTCTCCTTCCACTATGCAAGCTTGATAGAACAATAGATGAACCATATCTTCCAATGTTGGATTTTCACCGCTCTCAGTGTAATATTTTATTATGCTTTTTATTACAGGATGCTTAGTATTGATCTCAAGCACCTTTGGCGTGCGGTAATTTAGCTGCTTTTGTTCACGCAAAAGACGCTCCATTCTAAGATCCATAGCACCCTCATCAACTGTTAGACACACAGGACTATCAGTCAATTTTTTAGAAATTTTTACGCTTTTCACTGCATTACCAAGAACTTTGGTGAAATACTGCAGTATAGAACCTGTATTTCTCTCAGCCCTTTCTTCATCTGACTTATTCTCTTCATCCTTTTTTTCCGGAGAGAATTTTTCCAGGTCAACATCCGCACGAGTTACAGACTTAAATTTTTGATCTTTATATTCATAAATTACACTAGTCCAAAAGTCATCTACTGGATCGACGAACAGAAGAACCTCCAATCCTTTGGTGACAAATCCCTCAAGTTGTGGACTATTTTTTACTGAATCAAGGCTATTTCCAGTTAGGTAATAGACATGCTCCTGCTCAGGCTTCATTCTGCTTATGTAGTCATCAATACTGACTAGTTTCTCATCATTAGTACTATGAAATCTGCAAATTGAAAGCAGCGCTTCTCTTTCGTCAGTTGGCATAGCTTCACAGAGACCCTCTTTTAATACCGCACCAAAATTGATCCAGAATTTCGTGTATTCTTCTAAATTCTCTTGTGCCTTCTTACTGAGCTCTGATATTACACGCTTAGTGAGGGATTTTCTAATTTGTTCAACAACACGGTTATTCTGCAGCGTTTCTCTGCTGATATTAAGAGGCAAGTCTGGGGAATCGACAACACCTTTCAGAAAACGTAAGTACTGTGGTATGATTTGTACATTGTCTTCAGTAATAAATACCTTATTTACATATAGTTTTACAGAGCAACGTCTATCTGGGTGAAACAAATCGAAAGGTTTAATAGAAGGAACATAAAGCAAATTTGTATATTCTATTGCTCCTTCATTTTTATTATGCAATATCATCCAAGGATCCCCGCCAATATGCGCGACACTGCGGAAAAAATCATTGTGCTCCTCTTGAGTAATGTCATTTTTTGGCTTAGTCCAAATTGCAGCTTTGTTGTTTAATTTTTCACGTTTTCCTTCTTCATCTATAAATTCAACAGGAAAATTTATGTGATCCGAATAGGTAGTAACAATGTTTTCAATGCGAAACTTGTCTAAAAACTCATTTTCCTCGGGACGTATAACCAAGGTAATTTTCGTTCCGCAAGGAATTTGATTATCCAATTTACTGACCGAATATTCTCCATCTCCTGTAGATCTCCAGACCCAAGATTCCTCTTCCCCTGCCTTTCGAGATTCAACTATCACCTCCGAAGCAACCATGAAGCTTGAGTAAAAACCGACACCAAATTTTCCGATCAGCTCTAAAGTTTGACTTGAATCCTTGCTATTTTTAATCGCATCCAAGAACTTCTGTGTACCAGAGCTTGCAATTGTACCAAGATTATCTATTAAATCCTGCCTGTTCATCCCGATTCCATTGTCGATTATGTACAGCTCATTCTCATCTTTGTTGGAGCTAATAGTGATTTTTAACTCGCTACTTGAATCTGGTAAATTGGGGTTTAGTTGAGATTCATAGCGCAATTTATCGCATGCATCTGATGCATTTGATACCAGCTCACGCAGAAAAATATCTTTATTAGTATAGAGTGAATGAATTACTATATTCAGTACTTTCCCTACTTCAGCATTAAACTTTAAATTTTCAGTTCCTTTTACGTTATGCATTTTAAGCTCCATTATTTGCTTACTACCCTAATGATTTAAGTATTGAACTATGATCTTTCAAGTCACGTACACCAAAATTAATGCAGCTATAATTATTACGGTACCCAATTTGTAGAATTTCCTTACATAGCAAACTTTTAGCAGCGTGTTGGAAGAAACTACTTGACAAATGTCCCACTCCCCTTAAGAATTAATGAAAGCATTCAATTATTTCAATCCGTACAGGTATTAAATGGTGAGGTATCACATAGTTGGTGTCTTATGTTTTATTTTGTGCGCTATGTGCACCCTTAATATCTTCACAACATTTCTAGGTTTTTACCTAAATATAAGCGGAAATGCGCTTATAAAGCTTGAGGGTAAAAATACTATCTGATAAGGGGTTTCTTTTACCTTATTTTCCCGCCTAGTGAATTTCTTATCCGTTTAGCGGAGTGATAAAAGATAGACAAGGTAGTATGCAAAGGTAATGGTAGAGCAAAAGTGAGGTAATGCGATAAATCTTTTAAAACTCTGCAAAAATCTGAGCAGAAAATAGCAGAGTTGTACTAATTCTCGTTTATATACAACCAAAGTCTCTCAATAAGGTTGGGCTTGGGTTAGTGTGGTAGTGGGTATATAATCTCGATATTTTTATGTACTTTGTAAATTTTTTGATTTATGCTAACTAGCACAACCCATTGTAAAAAAGGCTTTTCTTGTTCTTAAATTGTGATATTTGTTCAAGCAATGTATTCACACAATCGGTGTGTGCTGAATTGTGTTCATCAAAGAAAAATAACTCTTATTTCAGAGTGCATATGCTAATTCCGCTATACAAGGAGCAGATGGGCAATAATGGAAAAGAAGCCTTACTGAAGTAAGGAAAATAGCAAAGTTTAAATAATATTGCAACTAAAATTATTGGGTAAAAAAGTTGTGGAATTGACAAAGGAAATGCTGAAGGAAATACAAAATAACGCATGTGTTGCAAAAAAGAACTAGATGCTATAATTATAGCAAAAAGCACAATATAATAGCAGCAGCAAAAATATGTTGCATTTTAAGAACGGCACTAACTGCATGGATAAAGCACCTAAAATTTTGAAGAGAAGAAAAATTGTTTATTACACTTCAACGTTGTAGAGAAACTAGATTGAGTCAAAGTCAATTTGAATAAGTTGAAGTATGGATATAAGAAAACCCTAATGTTATCGTTAAAGAAGTGAGAATAATGGTCCAGGAAAAATTTGGCTCGAATATCAGCAGGTCTATAGTATGAACAAGCAAAAAGGAAGAGTTTTTAAAAAAAACTTAATGAGGCTATTGGTAAGTATCCTGAATAAGAGTTATTTATCTTTGATAAATCGCGGTTTAGCATACATTCGGAAGTTAGACACGGGTCATTTAAAAAGGGCGTTAGAACATGGGTTAAAGTGAAATTAGATAGACAAAATTTGTATCTCTACAGTGTAGTTAATCATAGAATGAAAAGAATTCTAGCTTGTTTGCAACCAAACATCAACACTGGTTGTATAAATATGTTTCTTGAATAAGTGTTGCGATATTTAAGAACGCGAGAACCCTTTCTTGTTATGGATTGTGCTAGTTGGCATAAGTCAAAAAATTTAAGAGTACCTAAAAATATCGAGATTATATACCTGCCTATACTCACCAGAGTTTAATCTCCTGTTGAGAGACTTTGGTTGTGTATAAAATAGAACATTTTGCGTAAAAAGTCTGTAATACAATTACTTTGCTTGAGGGCGCTTCATGCAAGTTTATTACCTCTCTATTCTCACTTCACAATTAAACAACTCTGCAATGTCACTTGTTTGATTCACTAATTAATGAGAATTGGTATAAATAGAAAAAAACATAAAGAAACTACACAGAGCTAGTTGTTTATTACCACTTTATTAGTTGGCGTTTTTTTTAATGTTTTTAAGCGCCTAATATGCACGGTTTACAGTGCTAGTTGGTAATATAGACAACAATGTAAAAGATATGAGGTGCACATAGTGTAAAAAATTAAACATGAGAAGCCAAATACGTTAAGTTTTTTTGTCGTTTAATCTGCATAGAGAAGACAAACAATTAGCTCCAGTACTACCCTGGCAAGGGGGCTGGCGAAGTTTGTCAAATGATCTTTGCATTCTTAGTGTATGCTGCTTTTTTTAGTATCTTATTCTAAAAAGGAAAGATATCTGTGAATCAATCCAAGCACATAAGTTTAGTGTTACCGCCAAATGCTGCAGTGTTTATACTTACAACCTTTTCTGTAGAAAAACGCTGCAAATAATGAGGACCTCCAGCTTTCGGTCCAGTACCGGATAGCCCTCTACCGCCAAATGGTTGCACGCCAACTGCTGCACCTATTTGATTGCGGTTGATGTATACATTTCCAACTGATATTTTTTTGCTTATTGAATCGATTTGATTTTGTATGCGGCTCTGCAAAGAAAAAGTGAGCCCATATCCTGTGTTATTTATATCACTTACAACTTCATTTAATTGTAACTTATTAAAACGTATGATATGCAAAATAGGGCCAAACACTTCTTGCTTTAATTGCGAAATTTTTTGTATCTCATAAATATATGGAGAAAAGAAATGACCGTTATAAGAATTTGTATCCATAGGTACCTTGGATAAAAGGCTTGAATCCCTATCCCCTGACATTTTCTCTGTATATTTAGTCAGTGCATCAATAGATGTTTTGTCGATTATTGGACCAATATCAGTGCTAAGTTGTATTGGATCACCAACCTTTAGTTCTTGAGCTGCATCACATATCATTTTTATCTGTTTTTCTGCTATATCTTCTTGAATAAATAGCACCCTAAGCGCAGAACAACGTTGGCCTGCGCTGCGAAATGCAGAAAGTAGAACATCTATAGTCACTTGTCCCAAGAGAGCAGAGCTGTCAATAACCATAGCATTTAATCCACTAGTTTCAGCAATAAATGGCACAATGGGACCGCTCCTGCTGGCAAGCATTCTATTAATTATTTGAGCAGTTTGTGTTGAACCAGTAAAAGCTACACCAGAGATTCTATTATCTGGCACTAGTGTTTTACCTAGGTATTGACCATCTCCTGGGATAAGATGCAGTACATCTTTTGGTATCCCAGCTTCATGTAATACCTTAACAGCTTCATAGGCAATAATCGGCGTTTGCTCTGCTGGTTTTGCCAATACTGCATTACCTGCTGCAAGTGCAGCTGAAACCTGCCCAATGAAGATAGCAAGTGGAAAATTCCATGGTGATATGCATAAGAAAACCCCTCTACCTTCAAAAAAGATAAAGTTATCTTCGCCTGTCGTGCCTGGCAGCTTTTTCCAATTATTCAGTTCATTTTTTGCTATTATTGCATAATAACGCAAAAAATCTACTGCTTTTCTTACTTCTGCTATTGCGTCGGATAGAATTTTCCCTGCCTCCACGATTAGAATGTAAATCAATTCTTTCATCTTTTCTTCAAGCAAATCTGCAGCTTTTTCAAGATGCTCAGCACGCTTTCTTGCTGAAATATTCTGCCATTTAATAAAGGCACTATGGGCTACTTCAAGAGCATTTAAAGCCTGATCGCTCATTGTATTTGATACTTCCCCGATTACGTTTTCCAAGTGTGCTGGGTTAACCACTTCAGTAAATTTAGCACTATCAAACAGCGATTCTCCATTGATTATTGGTCCAACCTGCCATTTCTTCCCACTTAATTCTTTTATATCATTTGCAAATTGTGAGACTGTAACTGAATCGCCAATATCCATTCCTAAGGAATTTTTTCTTTCCTCTCCAAAAATATCTTGTGGTAATGGAATACTTGAGTGAGGTTCGTATTCTAAGCTTTTAGCCTTTTCTAATGGATCTGAAACTAATTCCTCAATTTTAACATCGGAATCATTTATTTGGTTGACAAGTGAGCTATTAGCTCCGTTTTCAAGAAGGCGCCTGATAAGGTATGGCAATAAATCACTATGTTTACCAACAGGTGCATATATACGGCAGTTGATACTTATTGCAAGTTCTGACATTGCATAACCATATAAATTCTTGCCCATTCCATGTAAGCGTTGAAACTCAAATCCAGGATGGTTTTTATCAGCGAGCTCTACTATAGTAGCAAAAGTATAAGCATTATGAGTTCCAAAACATGGGTAAAAGTGACTTGCTTTGCTCAAAAGTTTTTGAGCACAGGCAAGGTAGCATACGTCAGTATAACTTTTCCTAGTAAACACTGGGTAACTACTTAACCCTAACTCTTGTGTGCGCTTGATTTCTGAGTCCCAATATGCTCCTTTCACAAGCCTTACCATGATTTTATGCTTTGATCGAATAGCAACATCCTCAACAAAGTCAAGAACAGATAAAGCACGTTTTTGATACGCTTGAACAGCCAAGCCAAGTCCTTCCCACTGCGAAAGTGATTCATCGAGACGCAATTGCTCAAATAAAACTAATGACATCTCAAGTCTTTCTGACTCTTCTGCATCTATACATAATGAAATATTGTACTTTTTTGCTTCATGACAGAGTTCCAATACTTTATTTCTCAGTTCTTTGGCTATATTACCGAATTGACAGAATTCATAACGCGGATGCAATGAAGACAACTTGATTGAAATTCCATGTGACTTAAAGCAATCACTTGTGTCAGTAGATTCACCTATAGCTTTTATTGCATGCATATATGAATTAAAATATTCTTCTGCATTCTCGGCTGTGTGAGTAGTTTCACCAAGTATACTAAAAGAGCATAAAAATTTGCTATGGCTATCTGACCTTATGCTTTCTAATGCTTCTTCTATAGTTTCTCCAACAACAAAGTGCTTACCAAGCATTAGCATTGCTTGCTTCACTGCTTTGCGAATTATTGGCTCTCCTAAGTTTTTGAGTAGTTTAGAAATTACGTGATAGAATTTCGGATCTTCTCCATTGGCTCTTAATATACTGCTTCCTATCATTAAGCTCCATGTAGAAGCATTAACAAACAATGAAGAAGAACGCCCTAAGTGTTTACCCCATTCTTGATTGGTAATTTTATCTTTGATTAGTTCGTCTATTGTATAATCATCTGGTATTCTAAGTAGTGACTCAGCAAGACACATTAACGCTATTCCTTCGTCGTTGGAAAGTGAATACTGCTGCATAAAGGAATCTACGATATCTAATTTGCTACCTTTGATTTTTTCAACAACTTGTTTTGCAACATTGTAAATCCTATTTTTCGAATCAGCAGAAAGCTCTATTTTTTCTACAAGATAACGTGCATAGCTTTTTTCATCAGTACGATAAAATCCCTGTAAACGTTTTCTTAATTCGTTAGGTTCTTGTATAGAGCTGATCATATGTAATTATCTACAAAACACCCTTTACTATATGTAAGTTAGAATTATACCATAACTTCGTGTAGAATAAATTATTATTTATACAAAGAGCCAGAACCTACTAAAAAAAGCCTAGTATTTACTGTGATAACTTAACTAAGTTAAGAGGACTGTGCAAGTATGTAACTTAACACCCCACCGCTCATCAAGTATTTCACCTCAGTTGCAGTTTGTACACAGCACTTTAGTTGAATTGATTGCTTTGAATTGTCTTTTCTTTTTATGATACATTCTAGATTTCCACTTGGCACTATTTTACCCTTTATGCTTATGGTCTCACTACTATCAAATATCTTTCTGGTTACTCCGCTTTGAAATATAAGCGGAAGAACACCCATGCCAACCAAGTTTGACCTGTGTATGCGTTCGAAGCTCTCTGCGATCACAGCTTTAATTCCTAGCAATAAAGTGCCCTTTGCTGCCCAATCTCTGCTTGAACCCGTGCCATATTCTTTTCCTGCAATAACAACTAATAGAACAGCTTCTTTCTTGTAGCGCATTGCTGCGTCAAAAATTGACATAGTCTCTTGAGAAGGGATATGTTTTGTATAGCCGCCTTCATTGCTAATCATTTCGTTTTTTATTCTGGTGTTAGCAAAGGTCCCACGCATCATCACGTTGTGGTTACCACGACGAGACCCATATGAATTGAAATCCTGTGGTTCGATTCCAAGATTTTTTAAATATATACCTGCAGGACTATTTGAAGCAATATTTCCAGCAGGGGAAATGTGGTCTGTGGTTACACTATCGCCAAACATTGCTAATATTCGTGCATTTTTTATGTTAATTACATTATCTTCATTATTTCCAGTTAATAAATCATTAAAATAAGGAGGATTCTGTATGTAAGTGCTTTTCGTATCCCAGTTATAGGTTTCGCTCCTCTCACACTTTATCTTTTGCCAATGTTCATCACCAGAAAAAACATCCTTATACTTTTGTATGAACATTTCACGCGTTACAGTACTTTTAACGTAGTCCTCAATTTCATTGTTTGTTGGCCATATATCTTTGAGATAGATATTATTTCCATTTTTGTCTTTGCATATAGAATCTTTTGTTAGATCAATTCGCACAGTACCTGCAAGTGCGTACACAACAACAAGTGGCGGAGATGCTAAGTAATTAGCTTTGACTAAAGGATGGATTCTGCCTTCAAAATTACGATTACCAGATAAAACCGCAGCAACGGTTAAATTTTTGTTTTTAATATTATCCTCTATATCTTTATTAAGTGGACCGGTATTTCCAATACAAGTTGTACAACCGTACCCAACCAAATTAAAGCCTAGAGTATTTAGATCTTTCTGTAATCCTGATTTTTCTAAATATTCTGTTACAACTTGTGATCCCGGGGCAAGAGAGGTTTTAACCCAAGGTTTTGATTTTATTCCAAGTTTTATTGCATTACGTGCTATAAGACCAGCAGCAATCATTAAACTTGGATTTGAAGTATTGGTGCAGCTTGTTATCGCGGCGATAACTACACTTTCATTTTGAAGCTTATCATTTTTCTTGGATTCATTAACTGAAAATGATGTAGAAAAGGACTCTGCTACTTGTGAGAGAGAAATCTTGTCTTGTGGTCTCTTGGGACCAGCTATCACTGGCTCCACGCTTGATAAGTCAAGCTCCAATATGTTGAAAAAAGCTAATTCTTCGCTGCTGCGCCACAGTCCTTGCTCTTTTGCATAGGCTTCAACTAACTTAATTAACTCTTCTGGTCTTCCTGTTAAGCTTAAATAATTTAGTGTTTTCTGATCGATGGGGAAAAATCCACAGGTTGCACCATACTCTGGAGCCATGTTAGCTATAGTTGCCCTATCTGCCAAGGGTAGGTAATCTAAAGCATCACCATAAAATTCTACAAACTTACCAACAACGCCCTTTGCTCTTAAGATATTTGTAATTGTTAGCACTAGATCAGTTGCAGTTACTCCCTCTGAAAGCCTTCCCATTAATTTAAATCCTACTACCTCTGGAATCACCATGCTAATTGGTTGCCCAAGCATTACGGACTCAGCTTCTATCCCACCAACGCCCCAACCAAGAACCGATAAACCATTGACCATTGTAGTATGGCTGTCTGTACCTACTAAGGTGTCAGGATACGCAACTCCACTTTTGTTGCATATAACTTGCGCTAAATATTCGAGGTTCACTTGGTGACAAATTCCTGTACCAGGTGGCACTACTCTAAAATTTGTGAACGATGATTCTCCCCACTTTAAAAATTGATATCTCTCCAAATTTCTTTTTATTTCGAGTTCAATGTTTTTACTAAATGCGGAAGTGTTTCCATAACTATCTACTTGAACAGAATGATCTATCACAAGATCAACAGGTACAGATGGATTGATCTTACTTGGATCACCTCCATTTTTTTTTACATAACTACGCACTGAAGCTAAATCAACAATGGCAGGAACTCCTGTAAAATCCTGCATTAATACCCTTGCTGGTTTATAGCTAATTTCGTGATTGACGTGTTTCTTGACACAACTTGCTAGTGTTTTTATGTCATCTAACTTTACATTCACTCCATCTTCATTGCGCAATAAATTTTCAAGCAATACTTTAAGTGAACAAGGCAATTTGGTCAGGTCTATTCCTAAAAATTTACCAGCAGCGTTAAGACTGAAATAGCTATATGACTTCCCGCTGATGTTTAAAGTTGTTTTTGAATTTAAAGAGTTGCTCATCTTACATAACCATTATTTGAATGAAAAGTATCCATTTCCCACAATAATGTCATTCCGATGTCATGTACATGGTTGTATAAATTCTCTGTGTTGCAGTAAAATAGTAAATGTGCAGCATTAACCACCCTTACACTAGAATGACAAAAATAGTGTTGTATCAGTTGAAATTTTCATTACTAGCATTGTTTTCTTGTCGTCGATATTGCTGTTCATACATAGCTTCAAAATCTATAGGGTCTAACATAAGTGGGGGGAATCCACCACTGCTTGTAACTCTTGCAATTAATTCTCGTGCGAAAGGGAAAAGAAAAGTAGGACCGCCAATAAATAAGGCTCGATTTACCTCTTCTGTGCTCAACTCTGCAAAGTTTTCTATTGAAAAAATACCACAATATTTTGTTTCACAAATAAAAGCAATACCATCTTTTATGTTTTCATCTTTTACCATTGCTTTAGCTTCTATATGCAAAGTAATTTCATGGAAAGATTTTTCTTCGCTTCCTCCTTTTTTGCCTTCAGATCCTTTCAGTTTCACTGAATTGATATTAACCATTACGTCAATATTAGGGACTTCTTTTGGAGAAAGAAATGGTGAATTTGGGTTTTCGAGTGATAGATCCTTAATATATTGACTGTGAATTCTCATTTTTTGTTGTGACACTTCTTACGTCTCCTTATAATTAAGTTGAAACATTTAATGCTTTCTTGTACAATAGAGCATTTACAAGTTAATAGCAAATCTAATTATAGAGTGGTACAGGATAGGCACATCTTCATTAACAACTAATAATGTGAGTATTTTATATACTAAGGAGTTGAGTTACTATGATAGAGCTCGTAATATATGCTTTACTAGCTGCATTCGTTTTTTCACGTTTATACAATTCTTTCGGAAGATCAACAAGCCTCAACTTAAAAAAACTGACTAATGTACTAGATATAAGCCAAGTTAGGGAAGATGTAGTAGAGAATATTGAAGATTATATTGATAGCAATGATAAAGATCCGATAAAAGCTACTTACGAGCAGGTGTTACAAAAAAACAAAGATTTCTCTATTTCCCATTTTATAGAAGGTTCAAGCTTAGCTTTCGAATTAATAATAAAATATTTCAACCAAGGGAATTTATCTCAATTAAAGCCTCTCTTAGACAAAGACTTATATAACAGCTTTGCAGGGAAGATTAAACAACGCAAAGAGGTATATGAGTCTATAATTGTTTCTATCGTTTCACAAAAGATTTTAGAAATAAAACTGGTAAAAAACGTAGTATTTATTGTAGTATATTTCCTTTCAGAGCAAATTAATTTTGTTAAGAACGACAAGGGGGATATTATATCAGGTAGCACATCCACTATCAATAAAGTTGAGGATATATGGCAATTTAAAAAGAATGTTACTTCATCAAACCCAAACTGGTTGCTTACTTCCATAAACTATAAAAAAGCGGATGATGATAAAATGAGCGGAAAGTATGATTAACTTTATTTAACGTGGAAAATAAATTACGCGAAATAGTACTTGATACTGAAACAACTGGCCTTGACATTGAATCCGGTCATCGCATTATCGAAATAGGATGTGTAGAGTTAATTAACCGTATTCTAACAGGCAAAGTATTTCATAAGTATCTTAATCCGGAAAGAGATATACCTTACCACTCATTTAAAATTCACGGCATCAGTGAAGAATTTTTGGAAGATAAACCTTTATTTTCAGATGTTGCATTTGAATTTCTTGATTTCATATCTGGTGATGTTTTAATAATTCACAACGCTGAATTTGATGTTAAGTTCCTTAACATGGAGTTAGGCAAGCTGAACGCTGGGTTAATTTCTTCAGATAGAGTGCTAGATACATTGCCGCTTGCAAGAAAAAAGTTTATAGGGTCACCTGCTTCTTTAAGTGCATTATGTAAGCGTTTTGATATATCGTTAGAGGATAGAAAGTTGCACGGAGCGCTCACTGATGCTAAATTGCTTGCAAAGGTGTATGTTGAGCTTACAGGAGGACTACAAACTTTTCTGTTTGACAATGAGTGCAAGCAAGATCACAACTCTACATTCATTCAGCATAAAGCGTGTAACTTAACTTGCAGAGAACATTCACCAAGTAATGAAGAAATTAATGAGCATAGGAAATTGTTAGATAGGATTGACAATCCACTTTGGAAAGAACTTATTGAATAATTTAACTAATAAAGATATAATCTTATTTTATCCAAGGAAGGTGTTCTAATGATAAGGTTTGTAAGGTTATTATCTAGTGTACTAGTAGCATTGTCAGTAGTTTTTCTCGGTTATTGTTATTTCACTAAAAAAGGCATATTTGCTCCAGCAGTGACTCACAACGTAGGAGTTAAAATAAGCGGAGATTTTTCTTTAATTAATCAAGATGGACAGGTTATACACAGTAGTGATTTTAAAGATAAGTATATGATGATTTTCTTTGGGTTTTCTTCATGTAAAAAAGTTTGTCCTATGAATCTTGGGATAATTTCAGAAATACTTGCAAAACTAGATAAGAAAATCAATGACAAGCTACAAACATTTTTCATAACAGTTGACCCTGAACGCGATAGCAAAGAAAGACTCAAAGAATTTCAGCAGCAATTTGACCATAGGATACAAATGTTAACTGGTAAAAGAAAAAAAATAGATGAGGTAATTGCAAGTTATAAAGTATACACCAGCAAAGTTGGTGGAGAAGAGGAAATCAATCATTCTTCAATAATGTACCTAATTGGTCCTGGGGGAGAGTATGTTGCACACTTTGTAGCTGATCTAAATTCAGATGAAAGTCAATCGGATAAAATCGCAGCTGAGATTAAAAAATATATAAATGAATTGTAGATTCCTTCCGCCTGGAATATCACCACTTGCAAATCAAATATTCTTGTAGATCAACTAGTGGCTTCTTTTTTGAGTTATGTAATTTCAGCTTAAAGAAAATCAGTAGATTCAGCTATTAGTACCAATTCTCATTATTAATATCTAAAATAGGTGACATTGCAAAGTTGTTTAATTGCAGGGTGAGAAAGAGAGGTAATAAATTTGCACAAAGCGCTCTTAGGTAAAGTAATTATATTACAGACTTTATTACGTAAAACGTTTTGTTTTCATATATAACTAAAACTCTCAATAGGATTGAGCTTAGATGAGTATGGTAGTAGGTATACAATCTCGATATTTTAAGTACCTAAATTTTTTGACTTATGTAAATTAGCATAATCCATGATAAGGAAAGCTTCTTGCATTCTTAAATATTGTAACATTTGTTCAAAGAAATATATTTATACAATCAGTGTTGACATTCGGTACAAATAAGCTAGAACTCTCTCCATTTCTATAATTAACTACACTGTAGAGAAAAAATTTGCCTACCTAATTTTACTTTAACCTGTGTTCTAACGCCCTTCTAAAACCACCCGTATCCAACTTTCGAATGTATTAAACTGATTCATCAAAGAAAAATAACTCTTGTTATTGGCTAGGATACTTACCAATAGTGCCTCATTAAGTTTTTTAACTCTTCTCCTGTATACCTTTATCTTGTTCATCATACATTGGTCTTGGCGTAATAACAAGGTACTGTAGACTTGCTAACATTCAAGCCAAATTTTCCTATATTCTTATTCTCATTTCTTTAATGGTAATATTGGGGTTTTCTTGTATCCATAATCAACTTATTCAAATTGACTCTAATTCAATTTGGTTTTTCTACGGTGTTGAGAGAGAGTAAACAATTTTTCTTTTCTTTCAAATTTTAGGTGCTTTGTCCATGTAGTTAGTGCTGTTCTTTTTGAAATGCAATATACTTTTGCTACAGCTGTTATACTGTGTTTTTTTGCTGCAATTACAGCATTTTTTCCATTATTGTATATTCGTTCCTTACTCTATGGTAAAGTGACTGGCAAGGTTTGTTAAGTAGTTTTTTGCATTTCTATAAGCTACTGACATCGTTTTGTGAAATTACTCGCGTAAGATTTCGGACGTCTCTTAACATCTTTTGGCATTTCAATTATATATTTTACGCTGCACTTTTTTGCATATAACACTGCTTTTTCAAGGGTATCAAACTTTATTACGATCTGTTTTTTTGGGTTTTTTGAGCCAACCCATCCCATCAGAGGTTCAATATAGTAAGACTCGGGCTCAATTTTTAGGTGCCAAAAACGTGTATTACCCAAACCAGACTGTGTTGCAGTTCTTGTTGGTTTATAAATCCTAAAAATTATTTTATCATCAACGTTCATAGTTCTTATTAAGTAAATTGAAATATATCTCTAAATAAATCCTTGCGCAAGCGATTAGTGCGATTTACCTTTCTCTATTGCATCAATATAGTTTTTACAAATTAAAAAATTAGTGTTAAATAGGAGTATAAATACAAAAAGAAAAGAAATGATTGAACTTAAAGGTCCAGAGATTTGCACAGATGGAAGTAAGAAAAATTTGGTTATTTGTTTGCATGGCTGGGGCTCAAGTGGCGATAACTTCATTCATCTTGCTAAAGTTATGAGTAAGTCTTTACCCAATTCATGTTTTATAGCACCTAATGCTCCTTCTGAAAGAGAAATAGGCGAAGGTTACCAATGGTTTAGCTTGGAAGATTGTAGTGAGGAAGTGTTATACAATGGAGTAAAGAGTGCTGCATCAATAGTAAATCATTTTATTGACAAGAAGTTAAAAGAGTTTAGTTTGAAAGATACACAACTTTCTTTAGTTGGATTTTCTCAAGGAGCAATGCTTGCAATACATGCAGCTCTTACCCGCTCTCAGTGTTGTGCATCAGTTATTGCATATTCTGGTAGGTTTCTTTCACCTTTAAGAGTTGCGCCTAAGATCAAATCAAGGCCTAACATGTGTATTATCCACGGTGACACTGATGACGTAGTACCTTTCTCTTCTCTTGATTTGGCGGTAAAAGCCCTGAAGGAAAATGGGATAAATGTTGAAGGGCACCCAATTCGTGCACTGGGACATGTTATTAATGAAGAAGGGATAAAATTAGGTGTAGAATTTATTAAGAAAAATTTCAAAGAATAGTTTCTATGCACTTATTTTGCTTTAGTTGTGGGTATGTAGCTGGGTTTCTATAAAAAAAGTTAATGAGTTTAGGTTGGAAAATTAGCAGTACTTCAAGAAATGAAGACATACATAACATCAATTTTTTCAATTACTACAAGGTAAATAAGGATGCGTTTCAAGATGTAACGCGCGTTTTAGTTTTTCGTTAACCAGATGGTAATGGTGTACTGGAGAGATATGGTCATTACTTTCAAAATACCAAGTAGCTTAGGCTATTTACCTGCACTAGTGTCTATGTGGTTATGCTGGTAACTCTGGGTTACAGAAAAATCTGAAATAAAACCTATAGAAAGCAAGAAGCCGCCTTAGGACTGAAAAAAGTGGCTGAATAGTAAGTTGCCTATACACATTTTTCGCTTAGCTGAAATATAGGCCCTAGTAGAAACGTGCTAGTTGATTTATAGTTTAATAAAGCAAGAAATGTACAGAAGGACATTTTTTTTCTCGTATTCACGTTGCAGACATATCAAATATCCTGTTTTCTTCCATGCAAAATGTGAAGCTTGGTGAAATATACAATTGTGTAGAGGATTTGCCTGCTACGTAATCTGAAGTGATAGCATATGCAGCTGAGCTTTTAAATGTTAGTGCTCTAGAGCTAGTAGAGATTTCCTTTCCTGTTTGATTATGCATAGAGTTTTTATTTGGGCTCGAAAAAAGTAAGTAATGTTAAAATAAAAGAGATCTTGGTATTTCTCTAGTTTATCCTAACTATTAAGGTGGAGTTGGGAAGCTTAGTTCTTTAATCAATGAACTCTTGAGAAGAGTAAAGGCTTTCTTCCATCAGCATCTTAACACTTTTATCGTCTTCTATAGTTGGTAGACGAATAGTACTAATTCTCATTGTTAGTGGTACCAATTCCCATTGCACAGGGAACAGATAGACAGTAATGGAAAAGAAGCCATGCTGAAGTAAATAAAATAGCGAGGTTTAAATGGTATTGAAATCAAAATTATTGCATGAAAGAGTCGTGGAATTAGCAAGAGAAATGCTGGAGAAAGTGCAA
>NZ_WQMO01000004.1 GCF_013366805.1 Wolbachia endosymbiont of Litomosoides brasiliensis | reverse complement strand
TTATACACCTACTATCGCTCTCACCAGAGCTCAATCCTATTGAGAGACTTTGGTTGTATATAAAACAGAACGCTTTGTGCAATAAAGTCCATAATACAATTAGCTTGCTTGAGAGCACCTTGTGCAAATTTATTACTTTTCTTTCTCACTCCGCAATAAAACAACTCTACAATGCTACTTATTTGATTATTTAACAATGAGATTAATGTTAGTATTTGATCCAGAAAAAATTAACACCGCATACCAGAGTGATAAGGTCTTGCAAGAATTTGCTACAAGCATTGCATTTACACGAAATACCTTGACTTTATACGCGCTGAGAAGCATTTTATATATGTTGTGCGCCCGTAGCTCAGCTGGATAGAGCAACAGCCTTCTAAGCTGTGGGTCGTAGGTTCAAATCCTACTGGGCGCGCACTCTTTTATTAATATTTTCTATAAACCTTCAAATACTCTGGTACCACGTTTTCAATTGACAACGGCCGGATTTTTATCGTTTCAAGATCAGTTGATTTCTCAATTAATCTACTTCCCATAACTCTCACCTGATCTCGAGTAAGCACAGGGTTTATATCCCCGGTTATGGGTTTTAATAATATAGAAATGATTTTACTTTCTAAGAAGAAAGCTATTAGCTTTGCCATTGGAAAAGATACATTGATTAATAAGCATCTTCTGTTAGTAACATTCAGGATAAACTTTAGTAAGCTTTTAAAAGAGTAGACCTTCGGTCCACCTATATTATAAATCTTCTTATCTTGTTTATTAAGACTGATAATGCGGTATACCATCTCAGCTAAATCAGTTACACATATTGGCTGAAACTTAGTTGTACCACTGCCAATTAGCGGTAAGAAAGGAAGAACAGTTGCTAGTCTTGCAAATTTATTAAAGAAGTTATCTTCTTTACCAAATACAAGACTTGGCTTAATTATTACTGCTTCTGGAAATGCTGCAGTTACAGCTTTTTCACCTTCCAATTTGCTTTCAGCATATTTTGACATCTTGCTGTTTTCTATTCCCATAGCAGAAAAATGTATCATCATAGGCACGTTTTTTATTTTTGCAGCTCTTGCTATTTTCTCAGCTATCCCAACATGAACAGCGTAGAAACCGTGCTTTTTTACTTCATATGATATTCCCACTAAATTTATAACCACATCGCATTCTTCCACACTTTCCAAAATTGACCCCTCGTCAAAAAAATCGCCTTTAAATATAGATATTTGTCCTAAATTGCCACATAACTTTAACCAAGCAGCTTTTTCTTGGTTGCGGGCAAATACCCTTATCAAATACCCCGTTGTTGCCAAACGTCTTACGATATGTTTTCCTATGAACCCTGTTCCACCAAAAATAACTACACGTTTTATCACGATTAAAACTTCTAATAACTTAACCCTAGATTAATACAACAGTTTCATTTAATATTTTATTATGAATCCTCGCACTATAAGATCCATTTTCACTCCACGCGAACCCTTGACCAGAACTACATCATTATTTTGAACAATGTTAGCTAGGTTGCTTTTCAATTGATTAGAATCATTGAAATGCGTACCCCTTATATTATCTGGTAAAAGACTGTACAATTTTAACATAAATTTACCAACCGTATAAACTTTATCCACGTCATATTTTATGATATAATCAAGTAATTTTATATGAAATGCTACACTTTCGTTGCCAAGTTCTAGCATATCACCAAGCAATGCTACTTTCCTCCAATTAGAATAAGTACCCAAAGTTCTTATTGCAGCTTTCATTGAAGCAGGACTGGCATTATAGGAGTCATCAATCAGATGTATATACTTTCCATTATATTCAGCTTTATGAACACTACCTCTACCTTTTGTTATACTAAAATTCTGAAGTGTAAGTGGTAATTTTGACAAATTAAGTCCAAGATTTTGCATAATTGCCACAACAGCCAGTACAGAGTATACAAAATGTTCGCCTCGTACACATAAATTGCAGTTCATAATCCGATTATTATTCAGTCTAATCTTTAAACTTAGTCCCCCATCACCTTCTGCTACATTCAACAAGCAAACTGTAGCGCTTTCACTCCTACCAAAGCTTATTACATTTCCATTAACGCGCGATGAGAGGTAATCATAATATCCATTATCTCTGTTTAGGATCAAAGTACCGCTATTTTTCATACCCCACAGAATTTCTAATTTTGCTTGTGCAATATCAAATAGCGACGAAAAATTTTCAACATGTACAGGTTCGATGTTGGTAATAACTGCAATATTTGGGTTGCTAATTTTTGATAATTCTTTTATCTCACCAGCTTTATTCATCCCCATTTCAAGAATTAAGTACCGGCAGTTTTCTGGAGCTTTTAGAATCGTTAAAGGTAACCCTATGTTGTTATTCAAATTACCATCATTCACATGAGACACCCCATACTGCGATAAGACAGTATATAGCATATCTTTCGTGGTAGTTTTCCCTACACTACCTGTAATTGCAATAACTTCAGCATTAACAAGAACATTTCTGATGTAATACGATGCCATATCGTGCAAAGCTTTTAGAGTGTCTTGCACAACAATTAAAGGAAGATTTCTATATTTGTCTTCGCTCACTATCGCAGCTGCTGCTCCTTTCAAAAAGGCTTCATGTAGAAAATCATGTCCATCAAAGTTTTCCCCTTTAAGTGCGATAAACAAGTCACCTTTTTTTATGTTTCTTGTATCTGTTGAAATATTTAAGTTGTAGCAACCACCCTTTCCTTTTCCGCCAGTGGCATCAATAATATTATTAGTATTCCACACAAACATAGCTCAGTTTTAAAGTAAATTAATAATAAAAGCAGCGAAAATACCTCACGTTTTAGACAATGTGCAAATAACAGTTGCAATCTCTATAACTTCACTTATACTAGATGTAGAAGTTTAAATGTTTTTATCTACAATTTAGAATATACTATAGTATTTAGTGTTAGAATACTTTGAGGATATGTATGGAACAAGGTAAAAAAGAAGATATTCCAAGCAAAGGGTCTACTTCTATATTAGGTAAAGCTAAAAACGCAGCTTTGGAAACGCGAGATTTTCTAGTTGAAGGTGTGGTAGTCTTATTTAAGGGTGCAGGTAGGGGTTTATGGGTTTTATTTAAGGGTACAATAATATATCCTTTTCAACTAAAAAATCAGTCTAAGTCTCGTAGCGAAATATGGCACGACATAAAAAATGGTTGGCGTTATGTTGTTGGCAAGACACCTAGAGAATACTGCCCACTCATAAAAATCACACAAGCTAGTGAAGATCTTGGTGTACACGTAACAGAGCAAGAGAAAGGAAAAGAAAGGGTTATATTTAAAGCATCAAGGGCTTTGATAGGAGACATACCTTATTTGAGCCAAGAGCAGTTAGATCAAATAAAAAACAATTTACCAGATATAAATATTTTTAGGGAAAAAAACGAAGTTATAATTGAAGTTGATGTTAAGGAAATTACCAATGGCATTAAAGCTGGTCCTGAATATAAAGGAAAGAGTCCAGAAGGGATAAAACAACTTGTCATTTGCAAAATTTACAATAAAGTGAATGAAAACCTCAAAGGTCTGGCAGAAATTACTGGTGGAGAATTTAAAGTTCACACAGACCAGAAACTACTGTATGGTATTGCCGAAAAATTGTATCGTGGGTATACTGAGCAGCCATCAGAATCTAGTGAATTCATTACTCAAAGCAATATGACTGATCCCTTGAGAATGTATCATATAAAAGCTGAAAAAAACACTTCCAAAGGCATGGAACTAGAAGGCAAGTTGAGGGAAGCTATTGGTAACGAATCTAAACTACACTTTAAGGGGAATATCTCTAACAGTAAAACAGAGAACCCATTATCTACACCTGCTCTGAACCCAGGAAGAGAAAAAGGTGGTCGTGCCCCTTAAAGCATGAGCAATAAAGATTATGATAGCAATAACATCTTTGCTCAAATATTAAGGGGTGATTTACCTTGCAAGAAGGTTTATGAAGATAAGAATGTGTTGGCATTTTATGACAAGTACCCTGATGCACCAGTTCATATTTTAGTTGTACCAAAAAATCAATATATTTCATATGATGATTTTATTTTAAAAGCTTCTGCAGAGGAAATAGTGAGCTTTTTTAAAACTGTAAGAGAGATAACATATAAATATAACCTAGAAAAAACAGGATATAGATTAGTTACTAACTATGGTGAAAACGGGGAACAAGTTGTACCGCACTTTCATATGCATGTTTTAGGTGGTAAAAGATTAGGAAAGCATGTAAACTCGTAGCGTTGCTTTCTACATGTTTTGAAATGAGTGAATATTTAACCATAGCAATTTTCATCTGCGTATCAATTATAGTATCTCTCGCCTTGGGTGTATTGCCTATGTTTCTTGCAGCAAACAAACCAGATAGTGAAAAGCTTTCTACATATGAGTGCGGTTTTAACCCTTTATCAAAAGCAAGAAAAAATTTTGACATTAAGTTTTACTTAGTTTCAATATTATTCATAATATTTGATTTAGAAATTGCCTTTCTTTTTCCTTGGGCTGTTTCCTTATCTAAAATAAGCTATTGTGGATTTTGGTCTATGATGATATTTCTTGCTATACTTACTGTAGGCTTTATCTATGAGTGGTATAAAGGCGCATTAGAATGGGAGTAAGTTTATGACAGATCAAGTTCTATCTAATGATAACTGGAATCGTTATAAGAAGGAGGGTTTTTTTGTTATTAAATTTGGTAACTTAATAGATTATGTAATCAATTGGGCAAGATCTGGCTCATTATGGCCAATGACATTTGGTCTTGCATGTTGTGCAGTGGAAATGATGCACACTGCATCCAGTCGTTACGATCTTGATAGATATGGTATAATGTTTCGTGCGAGTCCAAGACAAGCTGATGTTATGATTGTTGCTGGCACATTAACCAACAAAATGGCAGCAGCATTGCGTAAGGTTTATGACCAAATGGCAGATCCCAAATACGTTGTTTCTATGGGAAGTTGTGCAAATGGTGGCGGTTATTATCATTACTCCTACTCAGTAGTTCGTGGTTGTGATAGAATTGTACCAGTTGATGTATATGTTCCTGGATGCCCACCAACCGCAGAGGCATTGCTATATGGAATGCTATGCCTACAAAACAAAATAAAACGAACTCAGAATACATAGCATGGATAAAATTGCAAGGTACATACAAAAAAAAATCAAATGTGAATGTATTCAGCAAGGTGATGGTACTATTTTAATATATTCAACTTTAAATGATATTGAAGATCACTTACTTTTTCTACGTGATGATGAAAAATGTAGATTTGAATTATTAGTTGACATTTTTGGAGTTGATTATCCAGATAGGGAGAAACGTTTTGAGCTAATATACAATTTGCTCAGTATTGTGTATAATATCAGGGTACATATAAAGCTTCAATTATACGAGGGTGATATGTCTCCAAGCGTAGCAAGGATATTTAACACAGCTTCATGGTTCGAGCGAGAAGTTTTTGACATGTATGGAATAGAATTCTCTAATCATCCTGATTTGCGTAGAATTCTAACGGATTATGGGTTCAAAGGCCATCCAATGTTAAAAGACTTTCCTCTTACTGGTTATGAGGAAGTTAGATATGACATAGAGGCAAAAAAGGTTGTATATAATCCTATAGACTTACCGCAAGATTTTCGTATGTTTGACAGCCTATCCCCTTGGAAAGGTGAAGCTACAAAAGCAAATACAAAGGAGTAGAAAATGACAGTACAAAGAAAAAAAATATCTCTGATTGGTGCAGGAAACATCGGTGGAGCTCTTGCACATACGATTGCATTAAGAGAGCTTGGTGATGTTATTTTGCTTGACATTAGCGATGAAATACCACAAGGTAAAGCACTTGACATAACGGAATCATCCCCTATTGATGGATTTAGTGTCAATATTACTGGTACAAATAGTTATGAAGATATAAAAAACTCTGATGCAGTTATAATAACCGCTGGCACTGCGAGAAGGCCAGGAATGAGCAGGGATGATCTCCTCCAAACTAATGCTAAAGTAATGAAGGAAGTTGGTGAAAACATTAGGAAATATTCTCCAAATGCGTTTGTGATAGTGGTTACCAATCCTTTAGATGCCATGGTTTCAGTAGTGCATAAATTTTCAAACCTCCCAGCTAATATGATTGTTGGAATGGCTGGAGTGCTTGATTCTTCTCGCTTTCGTTATTTTCTTGCAAGAGAACTCAATATTTCCGTTGAGGATGTGTCTGCTTTTGTGCTTGGAGGACATGGTGATACCATGGTGCCGCTGATTCGTTGCACTTCCATCGCTGGCATTCCACTTATCCAAATTATTAATATGGGTCTCATCACACAGAAAAAAGTTGATGAAATAGTCAAGCGCACTCGCAATGGCGGCAAAGAAATAGTTGATTTACTTAAGTCTGGATCTGCATACTATGCTCCTGCATCTTCTAGTATATGTATGTTGGAATCATATTTACGTGATGAAAGGCGTATACTACCGTGTGCTACTTACCTTAATGGTGAATATGGTGTAAAAGACTTGTTCATTGGTGTTCCTGTAATCATTGGTAAAAACGGAATTGAAAAGGTTCTAGAGATTAAAATGGATAACAATGAACAAGAGATGTTCAACAAATCAGTAAATGCAGTGAAAGAGCTAGTAAAATCTTTAAGTTTATAAATAAATAGTTTTATATAATTTTTCTTAAGCTCAAGTTTCGCAAATAGCCTGAAAAAGTTGTTTGTAGTTACTTCTGCTACGGCTATTATACTGCGCTTTTTTGCTGCAATTATAGCATTTTATAGCATTCAGTTTTTTTTGCAACATACACATTATTTCGCGCTCTCTTCAGCGTTTCTTTTGCTAATTCTACAACCTTTTCATCCAATAATTTTGATTTTAAACCTTGCTACTTTACTTACTTCAGCATGGCTTCTTTTCTATTATTGCCTACCAGTTCCTTGTACAGTGGAAATTGGTATTAGATTAGAAGAGCTAACTAGAATTACAGGAAATTTTGATAGTTATATACCCCTATGTCTAACACATATCTCAGTGATTATAATATCCAATTTTTGATCATGTTTTTCCACTGGTAAATCTTTATAATATTGTTCTTCATAAGCTACGCCTATAAATACCTTCCCAAGTGGTCGTAACTTTTTTATCGCAGCATCATACCAACCACCACCAAAACCTAACCTATTGAGATGACCATCAAAAGCAACAATAGGAGTGATAATTGTATCGGGGATTATGTCTTCATCTACTTTATTCCATTTTTTAAATCTTAGTAGCTTATTTTTATCAGAAACTGCCACTTTATAGCCTAAATCAAGTAAATTATATATCAAAGGTATAACGTTTATTTCCCCATCAATTGGAATATAAGCAGCAATTGTTTTGCCTTTGACGTAACTTAAGTTCTGATTAAAGAGATTAATAAGGGAATTCGTTGCATAACTAAAATAACCCTCATCAATATTTTTTCTGACAGCTCTATATTGTTCTCTTATCTTCCTCTTTTGTTGTTTAATATCTTTGAACATAATCAATCCATTTTGCAGTGAGTTTTTCTTGCAAATTATTTTGTTTCAAGCGCTCACTTAAAAAATCAAAGTCAACAGACTCCATAGCCTGATCCTGGTTATTGCAACTATACGCATAACTCTCTTCTCCTGTTTTTATATTTACATATCGTTGCACACATTGAGCACAGATTTCTTTCATCATACACTGCATAGGAGAATTGATCGATGATATTGCTACGTGGCCCAATTTCAGATATGGCTTTAAAGCTGTTTTTCTCGCTTCATTTACAGCTTTCATCATTTTATCTGAACCGATAGCAATAATTCTATCTATGGAGTTTAAATTAATTGCAGCATCACCTAATGTTCCCTGCTGATAAGAGATTATCGCATCAACTACATTGCCATGAAAGGATTTATCTTGACCTCTGCTTGTTTCTATTAAGCCTTCTTCACATGCCCAAACCACCACATTTGATGCATGTTCTATCAGTGTCCGTTTAAATAGACCATTTAATTTCTTATAGCCAGCAAAGTATAAAACCTTATTATTATTTTCAAGGTATGCTTTCCCTATTGAAAATAACACTGCATTCCCAACTCCACCACCAATTAGCATTATATTCTTCATGTATTATTTTAACCATAGAAGCTCGTTTTGTTCAAATTTTTTGAGGTTCCATAGAAAAATTAATTTTGAAGAGGGACAGTAAATAAAATGCTTGTGCTTTATCTATGCTAAAGTAAAATTAAACTTTACTCAGTAGTTTTTATGCTCGATGAAATACACGAAGAGTGCGGAGTATTTGGTATAAGCTGCAATAAAGATGCTGCCTTTGACTCTATACTAGGTCTTCATGCTTTGCAGCACAGGGGTCAAGAATCTTTTGGTATAACAACAAGTAACAACGATAAGTTACATTCTTATCATCTTCAAGGTCAGGTGAGTAGCGTACTTGACGATATAGATGAAATAAAAAAATCCTTGCCTGGAAATTATGCAATAGGTCATGTTCGATATTCAACAAGTGGCAGTAAATCTGGTGTGCAGCCCATGCTCGGCAAAAGTAACAGATTTGGAGATTTTGCTATAGCACATAACGGTAGCTTAATTAATATTCCTCCAATACGCGAGCAGTTGATTAAACAGGGATGTGTTTTTCAATCAGATATTGATACAGAAGTGGTAGCGCGTTTGGTAGAAATCAATACGAAAAATAGCTTTCTAGAGAGTTTCATATATGCATTAAAGCAAATACAAGGCGCTTATTCTTTTGTAGCAATTAATCGAGAAGTAGTTGTTGGAGTACGTGATTCAGCAGGAATCAGACCTCTTGTTTTAGGAAAATTAAATGGTTCTTACGTACTCGCATCTGAAACTTGCGCTCTTGATATAGTAAATGCAGAGTTTATTAGAGAAATAGAACCAGGCGAGCTAGTTACTATTGATCGAAATGGTAATCTAGCCTCAGTATTTCCTCTTTCTCAGCAAAAGTCAAGTTTCTGTATCTTTGAATATGTTTACTTTTCAAGGCCAGACAGCATGTCAGAGGACAGGTCTACATACGATATAAGAAAAGAGATAGGAAGGACACTTGCAGAAGAGAGTCCACCAAAAAACAATGCAGATATGGTTGTACCAATACCTGACTCTGGAATACCTGCAGCTATTGGATACGCGAAATATTCAGGATTACCTATAGAACTGGGAATAATTCGCAATCATTGCATTGGAAGAACTTTTATACAACCAACCGCTGAAGTACGCAAAGTTAGAATAAAATTAAAATTTAACGCTAATAAGCACATTTTAAAGGGCAAGAACATAATTTTAATAGATGATAGTGTAGTACGTGGTAGTACACTAAGAAGCATAATAGTTATGCTAAGAGATGCAGGAGTAAAAGAAATTCACTTAAAAATCTCAAGCCCGCCAATTAAGTATTCTTGTTTTTATGGAATTGACACACCAGAGCGCAAGGATTTAATTGCCACGAGTAAGTCCGTAGAAGAAATAGAGGCAAGCATAGGGGTAAACAGTTTAACCTTCTTAAGCATTGATGGGCTATATCAGGCTGTTAACGGAGAGAGGCGTAATAACATAGCGCCACAATACTGTGATGCTTGTTTTACTGGTGATTATCCGATTGGCAAGTAACCTAAGCAAGATCACCAGAACCTAGTTAGAAAATTTTAAACCGCCAAAATTTTTCTTTGCCTTTATTGATCCCAATTCTTGGAGTACAAATATAATCCGGTTTGAGGTGGGATTCATAAACACAAAACTCGTGGCTTATAGTGAGATCTCGTTTGTTATGTTCTTTTGTAATATCTAATCTTTTGCACAGTATTCCAGGCCCGTTTAAAACTGCTTCAAGAGGTTCAATAAGCTTTAGTCCCCGTATTAGAACCGCTGCTGGGAACCCTTCTGTTTCTGTTACAATGTTTAAGCAGTAGTACATTCCATATACAAAGTACACGTATGAAAACCCTGATATACCAAACATTATCGAGGTTCGATCAGTATAGCCTCGTGCTGCATGACAAGCTGGGTCATCCATTCCTACATATGCTTCAACTTCAGTTATTACTCCACTGAAGTTAGAAAATTTTAGTATTTTTCCCAATAACTCCCCAGCTACAACTAAAGTTGGCCGCTCATAGAAACTTCTTGGTAGTATTTTGTTATTCATTATAAAAGTATAAGTCGCTTGTAGATACAAGCAACTTATACTATTCTTGCTTTCTCTTACCTACTCACTTAAGCAGAGAGAACTTGTTGTCCTTGTGATGTGCTCGCATTTGCCAATCGCGGTAAAGCTCCTGTTGTTTCAGAACCTTTTCGTTGTAACTGTCACAGTTATAATGCTAAACTTCGTGTAAAGGTTTTGCCTTATATTGTCTTTCTATCCCCATTTCTTTACGTGTTTTCAACTGCTCCTCAATTATTTCATTACCCTAGACAAGTCTTATAGATCCGTCCTCTTTTATAATAATTTTAATTTTATATTCCTTGCTTTCACAACATCATCTCAAATCCATCTTATATGATCTATTAGCCGCTTTATAGATTCTTATCCCATGCTCAACACCATTGATCCGGCAACGAACTCCTCTTGTGTTCCTCTTATCAGGAAGCAGAGTGTAATTGTTTCTACACTATAATTTTTTGCACACACTACCCTTACAATAATTCCTATTATTAATAGGTCAAATAAGTGACACTACAGAGTTGTTTAATTGTAGAGCAAGAAGGAGAGGTAATAAATTTACACAAAGCGCTCTCAAGCAAAGCAATTGTATTATAGACTTTACTACGCAAAACGTTCTGTCTTATATACAACTAAAGTCTCTCAACAGGATTGAAGCTCAGGTGGGTATGGTATAAGTATATCATCTCGATATTTTAAAATACCTTTAAATTTTTTGACTCATGCTAACTAGCACAATCCATGCAAGAAAGGCTTCTCTTGTTTTTAAATATTGCAACATTTATTCAAGAAATGTATTCATATAATTAAGTATTGACATTCAGTGCAAATAAGCTTAGAATCCTTTAAATTTCTAGGATTAATTATACTATAGAAAAAAAATTTTGTTTACCTAATTTTACTTCAACCTGTATCCAACGCCCTCTTAAAATATCCGTGTCCAATTTTCAAATATGTGCCAAACCGCGATTCATTAAAGAAAAATAACTCTTGTTCAGAATATTTACCAACAGCCTCATTAAGTTTTTTTTAACTTTTCCTGTCTGCCTTTATCTTGTTCATCATGAATTGGTCTTGGCGTAATATACAAAAATTTCATTTTTCGCGCATTATGATATACTGCAGACTTACTGACATTCAAGATTTTTCCTAGACCCTTATTCTCATTTCTTTAATGGTAATACCAGGTTTTTCTTGTATCTATACTCAACTTGTTCAACTCGACTCTAATTTAATCTAGTTTTTCCACAACATTGAATAAGAAGCAAATAATTTTCTTCTTTTCCAAATTTTAGGCGCTTTATCTATGCAGTTAGTGCTGTTCTTGAAATGCAACATATTTTTGCTACGCTATTATACTGTACTTTTTTGTGCAATTACAGCCAGCTTTTTTATAACATATGCGTTATTTCGCACTTTCTTCAGCATTTCTTTTGCTGATTCTACGATTTTTTCATACAATAATTTTGATTTCAACGCCATTTAAGCTTCGCTATTTTACTTACTTTAGCATGGCTTCTTTTCCATTATTGTCCATCCATTCCTTATACAGTGGGAATTGACATAACCTTTAGTCGCAAATATTTAAGAAATTTACCAAGAAAAAAAGGCAAAAGTTACCCCGTATTAGATGGTATTTACTCTCTAACCCTACAAATTGGCACACTATACCGCCTTAAACGCTTTATAAGCACGTTTCAGCCCATATAGGCAAAACCAACGTGTAAAGACATAAGTGCACATAGTGCAAAAAATTAAATATAAGAAGCCAACTACATAATACTTCGTCATTTAATCTGCATAGATTAAAGACAACTGGATAACTTTAGAACCATCAAGAAGTTTGGCAAAATTTATCAAGTGTTTTTCTCGTTTCTACAGGCCATTTAACGACACCCACTTGGTATGCAAACTTCCTTCAAACTACAGCTTACGTGCACTCTGTATGCGTTTAATTGACAAATGCTCCTTCGTCAAGATCTCCAAAATTTGTACTATATTTAGTGCCGCACCTTTACGCAGATTATCAGCCACTATCCACATATTTAATCCATGTTCAACAGTATTGTCTTTTCTAATACGGGATACATAAACTGCGTCCTCCTGTACAACATCAATTTGGGTTGTATATTCGCCATCTCTTCGCCTATCATACACTAAAATTCCAGTATCTTCAACTTCACTTAGCATTTCATGAGCTTGTCCTTCAGTTATGTGCTGATAAAATTCTACATTTACTGCTATAGCATGACCAATAAAAACGGGTACCCTTACACAAGTTGCAGTAACTTTTATATCTGCCTCTAAAATCTTTTTTGTTTCTTCTTGCATTTTCCATTCCTCTTTAGTAGAGCCATCTTTCATAAACTCTCCTATATGAGGAATGCAATTGAATGCTATTTGCTTGGGGAATATTTCAGGCTTTTTAGCTTCATTCATGAAGATTTTTTTTGTCTGATTATAGAGTTCATCCATTGCTGCTTTGCCTGCACCAGAAGTTGATTGATAAGTTGAAGCAACAATTCTCTTTATTTTTGCTTTTTGGTGTAATAAATGTAGCACTAACAACATCTGTATTATAGTACAGTTTGGGTTGGATATTATGTTGTGGTTTTTGTACTCCATGGTTTTTTCTTTATTAATCTCTGGAATGATTAGTGGTACACCTTCCTTCATCCTAAAATAAGAGCTGTTATCTATTACGATGCATCCCGCTTCAGTTGCAATTGGCACGTACTTTTCTGAAACATGGTATCCAGCACAGAAGATGGCTATATCAATATTAGAAAAATCATAGCTTTCAAGGCATGAAACAGTTAATTCTTCGTTACCAAAACTCACCTTTTTCCCCCTTGATTTTTTTGATGCAAATCCAATAACAGAATCTATCGAAATTTTTCCCTCGTCTTGAAACTCAGCAAGTACATTCAGTACCTCGTGTCCTACTCTCCCGGTTACTCCAACAATAGCAATTTTGTGTCCCATATAGATTAAAATTCTCACTTCAAAGTTATATTATATTTTTACCACAAAACTTACAATTATTTTAATATTTTTACCTTGCAATTAACTATAATTTAGTTATCATTATGCAATATTAATAATATTACATAATAAAGTGAGAGATGAGCGAAAAGTATGATGAAACTAAGGTAGAACCTGCAACATTCACATCTCAAGAACCTAAGAGAATCAATGAGTCAAAGGTTCAAAATATTCTCTCAAAAAGAAGATGTGATATAAACTTTGATGATAAGAAGTATGCTGTAAAAACAGTTAAAACACGCTTTCTAGAAACGGAACAACAATCTTCAAAACCAAGAGGTTTATTAGAATCAATACTAGCGATAGGAAGATTTTTAGCAAAAATTTTCATACCTGAGAAAGAAACATATAATAAACTACAACTGCAAACAGGTCGCTCTAGTAAGATAAAAGATGGGTCTCGTATAGATGATAAACATACAGAAGAAATAAGCAGCAAGCTTAAGAAGAGTAACATTGAACAAGTGGATGATAAAAAAAGCCGTAGTCCATAAATATAGACCATTTCAAGAGCATCTGGCATAATATTTATTGTGCGGAAGCCCTGCGGTACCAAAATAAATAAAGAGGCACACCACTCATGGTAAATAAGCTTGCAATTAATAAGGTGTTTAAAGGAGTTTCAAGTATCACCCAGCAACAGAAGGCTGTTGCTATACTACCAGTTAAAAGCTTGTAATAATTTTTCTCCTTTATAACAACCTTTAGAAAAGCAAGACTGCATGCAAGGTAGACAAATAAAAATGAAACTACAGAAAAGTCGATAATCGATGTAATCTGTTGAGCGAAATTGTTATTTGAAGTGAGAATTAGTAAAATTGCAGTTCCAGCTGAGCTAGCTGTTATCCCCCAAAAAGGGGATCCATGTTCGTTCCTTTTAGCAAAGAGTTGCGGCATCAGTTTATCTTTTGCAAGACCAAAAGCAACTTGTCCGCTAGACAAGACCCAGGCGTTTAAACTGCCAATACAGAAAACGAATGCAACTATAGAAATAATCAAATACCAATTGCCAGAAAACATAATTCTTACCGCATTAACGTATGGTGCTTTCGAGTTTGCCAGGTCATTACCGTTTATTAATCCCATGATTGCAAAGTTGTTGATAAAATATATGATAGCAACACAGATTGTTCCAAGTACTACAGCTCTCGGTATAGTTTTTGCTGGATTGTCAACTGATCCTGCAGATGCTGTCGCTAGTTCAACTCCAATGAAACACCATAAAGTTAGGAGTGTAGAACGGGCAAGAGTCTGTGACATTGTAAGACCTGAAATTTCTTCACCTACAATGAAATTGTTTCTATTGAAAAAAAACAATGCTACTACAGGTAGTGCAAGTAATACGGCTATTTTTACAACCGTCAATAGAAATTCAACACGTCCAGCGGCAGTTACTCCTCTTAAGTTTATTAATGTAACAACTACAAATAATAACAATTCTAAAGGCAAACGTACGTTCTTGATATTTTCATGGAGAAATGGTGTAAGATAGCCAACACCTACAACTATTAAAGCTGTTGTGCTAACCCATGAGATTACCCAATATGTCCAACCAACAAAAAAGGCTGTGGTAGGGCCAAAAGCATGTTTTACATAAACGTGAGGGCCTCCAGTCTCTGGAAACTTTGCACATAGTGTAGCAAAGACTAGAGCAAGACACACAGCACCAAACCCTGATATCGCCCAACTTATGAGGCTATAAGTGCCGTATGGTGCAAGGCTAATCGGCAGCATAAAAATCCCAGAGCCAATTTGACTACTGATTACTAAAGCAAAAACAGGAAAAAAACCTATTTTATTTGACACAACATTTCTCAATTTTATTAGTGTAAGCCAGTAGTATAACCTGATTCCTAAGAATTTTAATAAATAAAAAACCATCTTTTTGAGCTAAGTTCTTAGGGAGATTGCTTTGTAGACTTGCGGTACCAAAGTAGATAGGCGAGTGTGCCACTTAAAGGGAATAGGCTCGATATTAACAATGTGTTAACAGGAGTCTCATATATTATCCAACAACAAAAAAGTACAGCCACGCCTCCAATTAGAAATTTGTAGTAATTTTTTTCCTGTATAATGACTTTGAGGAAAGCAAGACAGCATGTTAAGTAGACAAATAAAAATGAAACTACAGAGGCATCAATTATTGAAGTTATTTGCTTGGCAAAATTTTTGCTCGATGTTAAAGTGAGTAAAGCTAATATTCCCAATGTGTTGATTATGATTCCACAAAAGGGGGCATCATACTTGTTTCTTTTAGCAAGAAATTGCGGCATTAACTTATCTTTTGCAAGGCCTAAAGCAACTTGCCCATCAGCTAAAAACCAAGCGTTTAAACTACTTACGGAGACGACGAAAGCAATAATGGAAATGATTAAGTGCCAATTACCAGGTAAAATTATTTTTATTACATCAGCGTACGGTGCTTTCGAGTTAGCTAAGTGATTGCTATTAATCAATCCCATAATCGCAAGGCTATTGACGAAGTATATGATAGCAACAAAAACTGTGCCAAACACTATAGCTTTTGGAATTGTTTTGCTTGGATTTTCAACTGACCCCGCAGATGCTGTCACTGTTTCAAATCCAATAAAACACCATAAAGTAAGAAGTGTAGAACGAGCAAAAGTTTGAGATATTGTGAAGTTTGATATTTCCTCGCTTACAACAAAGTTATTTTTATTAAAAAGGAGTAGTGCTGCTATAGGTACTGCAAACAGCACGGTAATTTTGATAATCATCAATAGAAGTTCAATATATCCAACGGTAGTTATACCTCTTAAGTTTATTAGCATAATAACTAAGGTTAATGCTATTTCTAAAAGCAGATGTATATTTTGCATATCGTTATAAAAAAGCGGAGCTAGGTAGCCAATGCTTGCAACTATTACAGCTGTTGAACTAACCCATGAGCTCGCCCAATACGTCCAACCGACAAAGAAAGCTGCTGTAGGACTAAAAGCATGCTTCACGTAAACATGAGGACCACCAATTTCTGGAAATTTCGCGCAGAGCAATGCAAAAACTAAAGCAAGAAATACAGCACCGAGCCCTGATATTGCCCAGCTTACAAGGCTATAAGCACCATATGGTGCAAGACTAATTGGAATCATGAAAATTCCAGAGCCAATTTGGCTACTAATTACTAAGGCAAAAATAGCTAAAAAGCCTATTTTGTTTGACACGATAACTTTTAATTTTTTTATCTGAGTATGTTAATAGTATAAGTGAAGCTCATAAACCTCAATTGATCTTTTATGAAAGCTTGCATTTTTCAACTCTATAATTAGGTACGGCCAAAGAGTTGGGAGGGTATCTATAGAGTAGAAATTAAGAGAGTTAATCATAGATGGTGATATAATGAAAACGGCAAATGTTATAATAGATAGGATAGGGTTCTTTATAGATGGTTCTATGTTTATAGCTAATACTAATTTCCACTATACAAGGAATGGATAGGCAATAATAGAAGAGAAGCCATACTGAAGTAAGTAAAATAGCAAGGTCTAAATAACATTGAAGTCAAAATTATTGGATGAAAAAGTTGTGGAATCAGCAAAAGAAATGCTGAAGAAACTGCAAAATAACGCATATGCTACAAAAAAACTAAATGCTGTGTGGCAAAAAGCACAGTATAACAGTTGTAGTAAAAATATGTTGCATTTTAAAAACAGCACTAACTGCATGGATAAAGCATCTAAAATTTGAAAGAGAAGAAAAATTATTTACTTCCCCTTAACGTGTAGAAAAACTAGATTAAAATAGAGTCAATTTGAACAAGTTGAAGATGGGTACAAGAAAACCCTAACATTATGTTAAAGAAATGAGAATAAGAACACAGGAAAAACTTGGCTTGAATGTCAGTAAGTCTACAGTGCACCCTAATATGTAAAAATGAAGTTTTCGTATATTGCGCCAAGATCAATTTACAATGAATAAGATAAAGGTAGACAGGAAAAGTTAAAAAAAACTTAATGAGACTGTTGGTAATGCCAATTTTCATTGTTAATGAATCAAATAAGCTGGTTGCAAAGTTGTTTAATTGCAGAGTGAGAAAGAGAGATAACAAATTTGCATAAAGTACCCTCAAGCAGAGCAATTATATTATAGATTTCATTACGCAAGATGTTCTGTTTTATATACAATCAAAGTCTCTCAATAGGGCTAAACTCAGATGAGTATAGTGGTGAGTATATAATCTCAGTATTTTTAGGTACTTTTAAATTTTTCAACTTACGTCACTAGTACAATCCATGATAAAAAAGGCTTCTCATGTTCTTAAGTATTGTAACATTTATTCAAGAAATATACTCGTATAATCAGCGTTGACATTATTCCGTGCAAATAAGCTAGAAATCTTTCTATTTCTAGGATTAACTGCACTGTATAGATAAAAATTTTGCTACATAATTTTACTTTAACCTGTATTTTAATGCCCTTTTTAAATTACCCGCACCCAACTTTCGAATGTGTGCTAAACCGTGATTCATCAAAGAAAAATAGCTCTTGTTCAGGGTGCTTACCAGCAGTTCCATTAAATTTTTTTAAGTCTTCCCATCTGCCTTTATCTTGTTCGTTGTGAATTGGTCTTGCGTAATATACGAAAGCTCCACTTTTTGCATATTACCATAGACTTGCTGACATTCAGCCAAATTTTTCCTAGATTCTTATTCTTATTTCTCTAATAGTAATATTAGAGTTTTTTCGTATCTACACTTCAACTTGTTCAAATTAACTCTAACTCAACCTGGTTTTTCTACAACGTTAAGAAGGAGAAAACAATTTTTCTTCTCTTCAAAATTTTAGAATTTTGTACATGTAGTCAATGCCGTTCTTGAAATACAACGTATTTTTGCTACGGCCCTATACTGTGTTTTTTGCTGCAATTACAGCATTTAGTTTTTTTGCACAACATAAGCGCTATTTTGCACTTTCTTCAGTATTTCTTTTGCTAATTCTACAACTTTTTTATCCAATAATTTTGATTTCAACGCCATTTAAACCTTCTATTTTACCTACTTCAGTAAGGCTTCTTTTATTGGCTATCCGCTCCTTGCACAGAGAAACTGACATTAATTCTAGAAATGGAGAGAGTTACAGCTTAATTATACCGAATGTCAATACTGATTGTATGAATATACTTCTTAAACAGATGTTATAATATCTAAGAACACGAGAAGTCTTCTTGTTATAGATTATGTTAGTTAGCATAAGTCGAAAAATTTAAAGGCACCTAAAAATATCAAGATTATATACCTCCACCATACTCATCATGGCTCAATCCTACTGAGAGACTTTAGTTGTATATAAAACAGAACATCTTGTATAATAAAGCCTATAATACAATTGTTTTGCTCGAGAGCGGTTCATACAAATTTATCATCTCTCTTTCTCACTCCACAATCAAACAACTTTACAATTTCACTTATTTGACTCACTAACAATGAGAATTGGTATAAGTGTGTGCTTACTATTTTGGTAGCTATTACCAGAGGCCTAACCAGGATTGCAAACAAGATTTACTTCAAACTAAATTCGGTATCTTAAACTGAACATTTTCGGTGACTCCACCTGGCATGATTGAAACCCTTGTATTTACGTTTGTTTTCAAGTGATTTATTAATTCATCAACTAATATGTCAGGGGCAGAGGCACCTGCAGTGATTCCTATCTTTTCTACGCCTTGTAACCAACTTTTGTTCATACAGCTGTAATTATCGATTAAATAAGCTCTTTTTCCTCTGGCAATGCACAGATCTAGTAAGCGATTTGAGTTCGAACTATTTTTACTCCCTATAATTAGCATTATGTCTACAATTTCAGCTAATTTTTTGACAGCATTCTGCCTATTTTGCGTTGCATAACATATATCCTTTAAGTTTGGGCCTGTAATGTTTGGGAATTTGAGCTTTAGGGCAGTAATAATTTCACGGGTGTCGTCAATACTCAACGTAGTTTGTGTAACATAAGATAAATTATCTGGATCTTTAACCTTTAAATTGTGTACATTCTGTAGGGTTTGCACTAAAATTATATGGTTATTCACTCTTCCTCTGATTCCTTTAACTTCTGGGTGGTTTTTATGCCCAATTAAAATTAACTCTTTACCATTATCTTCATACCTTTTTGCTTCTTTATGTACTTTGCTAACTAGAGGGCATGTTGCATTAATTACTTGAATACCCTTTCTTTTTGCCTCGTCTTCTATACTTTTTGACACTCCATGTGCACTGAAGACCAGTATTCCTCCATTTTCCTTAATATCCCAGATGCTATTCACAAAAACCACACCTTGTCTTTTAAAGTTCTCTACTATATATTTATTATGAACAATTTCGTGCAGCACATAGACCTTACGCTTGTTTCGGTATTTTTCTAAAGTGATAGCTAATATGTCTACAGCTCTTTTGACTCCCGCACAAAAACCACGCGGTTCAGCTAAAATGATTTCCATTTTTTTAAATCGAGTAAGTATGCAAGCATTGCTTAAAAATAAGCTCCGTTCACTGTTTTTTATAGTACCATTATTTGTATTTTATATAATAATTATTTTTCATATATTCTCTTTAACGTTTGATCAATTTAGTGCTGTATAGGATTCAGAAAAAGGCACTAAGGTGTATAAGCAGCCTAATATTTTAGGTAGGAATAGGGTGGTAATAGTAACAGACGTATCCACAACATCACTATATATAGATCCAACCAGAGTAAAAAATCGAAAAGTATAGCAGCACAACTGTGTTCTGTTTTAAATGACTGAGTATAAAAATTTATATAAATACTTGTTTCAAAAAAGAAGTTTGCTTGGATAAAACAGCATTTAATTCTAAAAGAGTTGCTAGCGGTCAAAAATACTGATGTACCTGGAGTAAATTTTTACGATGATGTGAAATATGTATACCTACACAATAATTTGTTTTCACACGTGTTTGGCTACTGATATAGATGATAAGGGCATCGCCAGAGTTGAGGCATACACAAGTAAGACTGGATTCCAGTCCCACGCTACCCAAATGATACCTGGTGAATATGTTTAACCATCCTTAGATACACGAGTGCAAAGCGTAGTACATGAAGAATTAACCAAAGTTGTAAACGGATATCAAGCACTTGGTGAAGTAGGACTTGCTTTAAATGGGGCAATAGCGAGATCATTTTAATGGTCAGCTTGCCTGATTTTAATTCCAACCTGCAGAATAAAATGAAAGAAGTACAAAAGTTTAATTGCACCAGTCTTGGAGAGTATGAGATGAATCAGTGCTAAAATTTTTTACAATAGCTGCAGTGCTTGATGCAAACGCTGTAAAAACTAGTGATTTGTATGACGTATCAAAGCCAATCACGATTGGAAAGTATAAAATTCAAGACTTTCATAGATCTGAAATTCCAAAAACTACTGTGCGAGATATACTCGTGAAATCGTCCAACATCAGTATAGTAAAAATTGCAGCCAAATTAGGCATTAAGAAGCAAGTAGAATATCTTAAAAACATAAAACTATTTTCTCTTTTGAAAATAGAAATACCGGAAAAATCTACACCAATAACTCCAGATAAATGGGGTGAAAGCACTTTAATAACGGCACCTTGCGGTTATGGAACAGCTGTAGCCCCGATACATCTTGTACAAATTGCAGCCACATTAATCAACAATGGGATATTTCATAATTCAACTTTGATATTAAATAAAAAAAGTATAGGAGAGCAGATTATTACAAGCAGCACTTCCAAAGAAGTAAGAAAATTGTTACGTGCAGCAGTAACAGATGGAACAGGTAGGAGAGCAAGCATAAAAGTGTATTTGATATAGGAGGTAAAACTGGATCAGCAGAAAAAGCTGTAAACGGTAAGTACAACAAGAATGCAAATACAGCATCATTTATAGAAGTGTTAACTACAATTGATTCAAAATATATAGCACTAATTGTTATTGATAAACCTCAAGACATACATCGCACCGGAGGAATAATTGCTGCGCCTGTAGCTAAGGACATTACAAATAAAATAGCACCTATATTAAATATCACACCTGAGATGTAAGAGTTATAGTTTCTTTATTAGAATTTTAAGTTTATAATTCTGTTCACTTTCATCAACACAAAGAAATCCATCTTTTGTTGCACCACAATTTTCAGGAGCGATGTCTAAATTGATTTTTTTGCCACTGTCATCCATACTCAAACGGACCCTTGGTTCAAAAAAGTCAATTATATTAGTCTTAAATTTCTTTGTTACCCTTCCATCAGGAGAAACTAGATCAAATTCCTGAATATTGCTTGGGTCAATATTTCCTATATAACTACTACAACCACTATCCGTGCAACATGAACTCTCAACTATATAACCTTCACTTGGAACTTCTGCAAAAAAACCCCACAAATCACTTGACATATAAAATATCCTCAACATTTACTCATTGAAAAAGTATATATACCTTCTAAGTGTATGTAACTATAGTACATCTCAAAATACAAAGTTCAACAATTAATTGTGTAAGAGATATAAATTACTAACGGCCACTTAATTCCTTTTATTAGTTTTTTTTACCATGCTGTCAATCATATGCTTTATCCCTTGGTATACAGAATACGTACTTTCGTCTCTACGCATATAAGCAGAACAGGAAAACACATTATGTTCTTCGTCCTCTATTGATAACTCCGTGTCGCATTTTATGTGCTCACCACCTAGCTTTTCTATTAGCTTTTCTCTGTTATCTCCTATCGTAACCTTAATCTTACTTTCTTCTTTACCTATTTTACTACCTAAAATAGAAACAATTACTGCTGGAGATATACATATAGCTCCTATTGGTTTTTTTGTAATAAAAAATTCTGAAACTAATCTTTCAAACTCAGGTATTACTGTTACTACTTCTTTATTTTCAGCTAAGTCAGATAAATTTTTTGCAACTCCATATCCACCAGGCACAACTAACATATCAAAGTCCTCGGCTTTAGCCTCTTTTATGTCACATATTTCGCTCCTTGCAATTCTTGCTGCTTCCACAAGTACGTTTCTTTTATCTTTCACTGCTTCTGTTGTTTTATGGTTTATAACCTGTGTAATATTAATATCAGGTGCAAAGCATTTGACCTTCACTTCTTGCTGATCAAGTACAAGTAGACTTAAAACAGCTTCTCTCACTTCTGCACCATCAAGATGACCGCACCCTGACAAAACCACAGCAGCTTTTAATTTTTTTTCACTCATAGAGTACCTTGATTTCACATAATTTAGGTATTGTAATACAAATTCTATGTTTGGAAAGGGGTAATTATATTAATTATTTTATGTTAGTTAAGGTATAATTGGTAACTAACGTGTACAATTAAACATATTTATAATTGATGGAGTTCAACATGGCGCTTGAAGAAGGAGAGAGCTTTTATTGGGATAAGATAAACTAGAAGAAACTGTTTCAACGTATAATAAAAGCAATTGCGTGATCCTTACAGGGGAAAAAAGTTGTTTGAAGTTATACAGAATAAGTTGGGAAAATAGATTTTAATGACCTGGATTTAGCGATTAATTACCAAAGCTTGCAAATAAAGAAGTGAATAAAGAATTTTTTATAAAATTGATCGAAGAAGCGCTTATAAATTCAACTTTTAAAAAATCAACTTATATCAATTCTCATTATTAGTGGGTCAAATAAGTGACATTGCAGAGTTGTTTAGTTGTAAAATGAGAAAAAGAGGTAATAAGTTTACATAAAGCGCTCCCAAGCAAAGCAATTGTACTATAGACTTTGTTACGCAAAATGTTCTGTTTTATATATAGCCAAAGTCTCTCAACAGGATTGAGCTTGAGTGTGTATGATGGCAGGTGTACGATTCCAATGTCTTTAGGTACCTTTAAATTTTTTGACTTGTGCTAATAGCACAATTCACACTAAGAAAGGCTTCTTGTATTCTTAAGTAGAGTGACATTTATTCAAGAAATATATTTATACAATCAGTATTGACACATTCCGTGCAAGTAAGCTAGAGCTCTCCCCATTTCCAGGATTAACTGTACTGTACAGATAAAAATTTTGTCTACCTAATTTTACTTTAACCTGTGTTCTAATACCAATTCTTACTGTATAAGGAACGGATAATAATAGGGAAGAAGCCATGCTGAAGTAAGTAAAATAGCGAAATTTAAATGGAGTTAAAATTGAAATTATTGGATGAAGAGCCGTAGAATTGGTAAAAGAAACACTGAATAAAGTGCAAAATAACGCTTATGTTACAAAAAAACTAAATGCTGTAATTGCAGAAAAAACACAGTATAGCGGCTGTAGCAAAAACATGTTGTATTTCAAGAACAGCATTGACCACATAGGTAAAGCCCTAAAATTTTGAGAGAAAAAAAACTGTTTGCTCTTCCTCAATGTCGTAAAAAAACCAGATTGGGTCAGAGCTAACTTAAACAAGTTGAAGTATGGATACAAGAAAACTCTAATGTTACTATTAGAGAAATAAGAACAAGAACCCAGGAAAAACTTGGCCTGAATGTTAGCAAGTCCATAGCACATTGCAATATGCAAAAAATGAAGTTTTTGTATACTACACCAAGAATAATTTATAATAAACAAGATAAAAGTAGATAGGAAGAGTTTTTAAAAAAACTTAATGAGACTACTAGTAAGTATTCTGAACAAGAGTTATTCATCCTTGGTGAATCGTAGTTCAGCACATATTTGAAAGTTGAATACTGGGGGTTTAAAAAAGGTGTTAGAATACAGGCTAAAGTAAAATTAGGTAGACCAAAATTTTTATCTGTACAGTGCAGTTAATCCTAGAAATGGAGAGAGTTCTAGTTTATTTGCGCGGAATGTGTCAATACTGATTATATAAATATATTTCTTGAATAAATGTTGCAATACTTAAGAACACGAGAAGCCTTTTTTATCATGGATTGTGCTAGTTAACGTAAGTTAAAAAATTTAAAAGTACCTAAAAATATTGAGATTATATACTCACCACTATACTCATCTGAGCCCAATCCTATTGAGAAACTTTGGTTATATATAAAACAGAACATTTTGCGTAATAAAGTCTATAATACAATTGCCTTGCTTGAGAGCACTTTGCGCAAATTCATTACCCCTCTTTTCCACTACGATACTACTTATTTGACCTACTACTAATGGGAATTAGTATAGCATTAGTTTTCTTATACCCATACTTCAACTTGTTTAAATTGACTCTGGCTCAATCTGGTTTTTCTATGACGTTGAGGAGGAGCAAACAATTTTTCTTCTCTTCAAAGTTTTAGAGCTTCACCCATGTAGTTAGTGTTGTTCTTAAAGCGAAACATATTTTTGCTAAGACTGTTATACTGTGCTTTTTTTGCTGCAATTATAGCATCTAGTTTTTTTTGCAACATATGCATTATTTTGCACTTTCTTCGGCGCTTCTTTTTCTGATTCAACGGCTTTTTTATCAATAATTTTGATTTCAAACGCTATTAAACCTTACTATTCTGCTTACTTCAGTATGGCTTCTTTTTCCGTTATTGTCCATTGTTTCTTGCACAGTAGGGATTGGTATTACACTGGTTTTCAATTGTTCATTTGGTAAACACCTTTAAGCTTACAATGCTCAGCGCCACCAAAACAGCAGAAAATAAACGCCTAAGATTTACTGGGTCATTAAAAAATACTATTTCCATCATAGTCGTATCTATAGAACCTATGGCTAGCTCAAATTGCACAAGACGTGCTAAAGGAAATAGACTCTATCACTATTAATAATCAATGAAGACTTACAGGAGCACAGACTAAGACTATCATTAAAGTGCAACATAAGTAAAACCATTGCTGTATTTTAGTGTTGTGGTCCATGTTGTTTCAAACAGACCAGCCAACAACAAATGTATCCAAGCTACATATTAACTTCACTTTACTAATATATAAGTATATTATACATGAAAAAACGCAAAAAAGTTAACTTAACATTCTACATGCTTTAATAATGCTGTTACACCCAATTTCCAGTTGTTCCTGAGAGGTAGCATAAGAAACCCTAATAAAATCCTTTAGGCCAAATGCAATTCCTGGAACTATAGCAACTAGATGATCTTCTAGTAAGTATTCAGTAAAATCAAGGTCATTATTTATTACTTTACCGCTCTTTGCGCTTTTGCCCAATAAACCTTTACATGAAACAAACAAATAGAACGCACCCTGTGGAATGGATGCTGATAAACCTGGGGCAGAATTTAGCTTTTCTACTACAAAATCTCTGCGTCTCTTAAAGACTCTCATCCTTCCCTTCAAGAAGCTATGATCGCCACTTAATGCCTCAACTGCTGCTGCCTGTGCTATTGAATTTGGGTTAGAAGTGCTCTGAGACTGCAATGTGGAAATAGCTTTTATTACATTACTTCTACCTGCAATGTAACCTATTCTCCATCCTGTCATCGCATAAGCCTTTGACACCCCATTGACCACAAAAGTCCTATCGTAAAGCTTAGGTTCAACCTGAGCTATGGTAAAAAACTTTTCATCGTATATTATATATTCATAAATGTCATCTGTAACAATATTCACATGTGGATACTCAAGCAATACTTGCGCTATTCCTTCCAACTCGCCGTATGTATATACGATCCCTGCTGGATTATTTGGTGAGTTGAGAATTAACCACTTAGTCCTTTTGGTTACTTTGCTCTCCAATAATTCCGGTGTTAATTTCAAGTCTTGCCCGCACTCTATTACAACTGGAAAGCCACCAAAAAGGTTTACCATATCAACATACGAGACCCAATAAGGAGCAGGAATTATAACTTCATCTCCAGGGTTAACCGTTGCCATAAATAAGTTAAATAGTACCTGTTTAGCACCAGCACCGACACAAACTTGGCTAAGTGCATACTCAAGGTTATTGTCCCTCTTTAGTTTACTGATTATTGCCTCTTTAAGTTCACGCGTTCCATCTACAGTAGTGTACTTGGTTTTACCTTTATCTATCGCTTGAATGGCCGCTTTTTTTATGTGGTCTGGAGTATCAAAATCTGGTTCTCCCGCAGCTAAAACACAGATTTTTTTTCCTTCGTTTTTTAACCTACTTGCCTTATCGGCTACAGCAATTGTAGGTGATGGCCTTATTAGGAGCATTCTTTCTGCGAGATCTGACATAACTTTACTAGAGCTAAATCTAAATAATAAGCCACGTATAACAAAAAAGCTAGAATTTTGTTACTGACTCTTCACTAGGTCCACTAGTGCAGCAATATTTTCAATTGGAGTGTCAGGGAGCACTCCATGACCAAGATTAAATATGAAAGGCAAATCTTCAAAGCAATCTATTATGTGCCTTGCTTCTTTAATTGCTTCTGTTTTGTTGTAGGCTAAAAGGCTGGGATTAAGATTCCCTTGCAGAGGAACTTTTAGGTTTTCTTTTGCCCATTCTATTGGAACGTTATAGTCTATGCTCACCGCAGATATACCTGTTTTTTCACAATAATCTTTGTAAAGGCTTCCAGCAGATTTTGGAAAACCTATTACCGGAAAACTAGGAAACTTGCCTTTTATTGCTGAAACAATCTTCTTCGTTGGCTTGATAACATACTTCTCAAATAGTTCTCTTGAGAGTACACCGGCGTTGCTGTCAAATAATTGAATAACATCTGCTCCAAATTCTATTTGCTTGACTAGATAAAAAATTGTCACTTCTGTTATCTGTTCAATTATCTCCTCCAAACTTGAAGGATGTAGGTTTAATACTTTAGAAAAGGTTTTGCTATTTCTTCCCTCTATTATATATGAAGCTACCGTCCATGGCCCCCCAGCAAATCCTATAAGTGACTTTTCCTCTGGTAACTGGTCTCTGACCCTCTTTATAGCATTTAAAATTGGTAAGATCTTAGTTCCAATCTTCTGTGGGTTTTTCAGTTCTTTAGGATTTTTTATGGGTTTTATTATTGGGCCTACGCCGCGTATGAAGTCTACATTGCAACCCAGAATATCAGCTACTATTAAAATATCCGAAAAAATTACTGCTGCGTCCATGCCGAATCTTATCACTGGTTGTAATGTCAATTCTACTACTAGGTCTGTGTTGTAGCACATTTCTATAAAATTACTAATACCCTTTACTGCCCTGTGGTATTCGGGAAGGGATCTACCAGCCTGTCGCATCAGCCAGATGGGTGTTTTTTTACCTTGTTTTCCCTCTTTTATAGTTTTTGACACTATCACTCTACTACTCCTTAAGTCTAATTAGTTTATCTTCTTTACCTATATGTTAGAGTATAGTAGTAGTAGTAATTTTATCAACAACTTGTTATTAACTTGGGATTTAGTTAGGACTTTTGTTACTTAACCTGTGGATAGATATGTTAATAACTTCCACATACCATTGATTTTCTGCTATAATTTATGTGTATAAGTGAAATGTTTAGAGTGTTAGTAATCTTCTCTTATAGAAAAGGTTTTTCTGTTGTAAGCTGTTACATATTCGTGTATATGCCGATGAAAAAGCTGTTAATCAATTGTTAGTATTTAGCATCGACAAGTAATTCACAAATTAGTTTGACATTATTCACATGCTTATTAAACATTTAACAACAGCTTTCTTGATAAATCTCGTCCAAGAATGTTTTGGCTGTTGCAGGAAGCAAATTGAGTAAAAAAAGAACTCTGATAGAAGAAGTAGTGTACAGGGCTTTCCTATTTCTTTTTAAGAAAATCCGCATATTAAAGAAGTGTGCAACTGAAGCGCTAATGGAAGATATACCAGATCTTAGTATATTTAATGGTCTGCTAAAGTTCCACGATTGCAATATAATTGATATAATGACTCCACGTACGGAAATATGCGCAGTAGACATCGAGTCAAGCAGACATGAGATAATAAAAAAAGTAAAAGGCACTTGCCTTACCAAAATATTAATCTATAAGAATAATTTTGATAACGTAATAGGGTTTTTTTATATAAAGGATGTTTTCTTTAGTAAAGACAAGAATTTTAATTTAAGGAGCATCATACAAAATGTGATATTCGTTCCACCATCAATGAAGACTACTAGTCTTTTTGTTAAAATGAGATCCTCTAGGTCACACTTAGCTGTTGTATTGGATGAATATGGTGGAACTGATGGTTTAATTTCAATGACTGACCTTATGGGGAAATTAATGCCAAGTGTTAGCAGTGGAAATGAGCCTTTTGAGCACGTCATTGTTGAATTATCCCAAAATAAATACGAAGTATCAGCAAGGGCTCCTATAAGGGATATAGAAGAAAATTTGGAAATAGAATTGCGTGATCCTGAGGAAGATTATGCTACGCTTGGCGGCCTAATCTTTTCAATTGCTGGTAGAGTACCTTCTGTAGGTGAAACCATCGAATATAAAAATGGAATAAAGTTTATTATAAAAGATGCAAATGAGCGCTATATCAATAAGGTAATATTGAACTTGAGTGACTACGAGAGCTAAATCAATACTTTCCTCAAAGTGTGTAGTGCTGGACACAAATTCTAGACGTAATATGCTTAGCTTAGACCCAAAGTGGGCTTCCTGTAAACTATATAGTTTTTACCCAGCTGTTATTTAGATAACACGGAAAAACTACTTGACGAACCTTACCAACTTCTTTACCATAGAAGTGTGGGTGTTTCAGGCATAAAATTCGTCTTTCTTTGTTTTAAGTGACAAAAGCGCAGTATTAAGCTAGGCTTATTATATTTAATCTTTCTTATATAGATACTCTATCTCTTTATAAAAATTTTTATCCACATTAGCTGAGCCTTGCTTGTTAAGTAATGTGAAGGGAAACTTAGGCCAAATTTTTGAGAGAATGGCAAGCAACTCACATCGCTAGGCTCCTTTTGTCTTTTTTAAAGTTAGTTAAAGATCCAACTAATCTTATTTTTTTATAAAAAATACTTGATAGACTTCTGCATTCCTCTTTAATCATGATGTTATGGGTATCTGTAATTCCAAAATTAGCTTGCTTGCCAAGTATATAGGATGTTAACATTAAGCTCCTGAAAGAGAAACTAACTAAGGTTTCTTTTGCCTTTTTTTCTATTTATTGAGTTTCTTAATAATTTATGGCTGTTGATATCTTGCTGCGTAGCGTTGGCTTCTCAGAAAATAGTAAGTAAGTCTACTAAATTCTAGTGTCGCACACTGGAATGGCGTAAGAAGGATACACTAAGATAACAGAAGAAGGATGCACTGGCATGACGTCATTTACTATGAAACATCAATATTACAATATCCACACACTTGACACTGGGGTCTAGTGTGATTTAATTAAATGAGAAATAGGGATATTCACATGAAAAAATTACATAGTGAAGCTGGATGTCAGTGTCAGCTACTTTCATGACATTAAGGGCAAAATCATGGGCAAGAAAACTAGAATAGAATTGGATAACTTGGGAGAAGTAAAAGTACCAAGTGAACATTATTGGGGAGCGCAAACACAACGTTCTTTAGAGAATTTTAAAATTGGTACAGAAAAAATGCCAGAACCCATAATTAAAGCGTTAGCAATGGTAAAACTTGCAGCAGCACGTGTAAACATGAAGCATGGTGCTATTGATAAAGAAGTAGGAAATGCGATCTGTACGGCTGCAAAGGAAATAATAGATGGTAAATTTAATAACGAATTTCCGCTCGTTATATGGCAAACTGGGTCTGGAACTCAAACTAACATGAATATAAATGAAGTGATAAGTAATCGTGCAATAGAGATTTTGGGCGGCAATTTGGGTAGTAAGTCTCCAGTACATCCAAACGATCATGTAAATTATGGTCAGTCATCGAATGATACTTTCCCGACAGCGATGCACATAGCAGCAGCAAAGCAGGTAAATCGTTCTCTCATTCCGAATCTTGAGGTATTGTACAAAGCATTGGATGGTAAGGTTCAGGAATTTAAAAATATAATAAAAGTAGGTCGCACTCATTTGCAAGATGCAACACCTCTAACACTAGGGCAGGAATTTTCTGGCTATGCAGCTCAAATTAAAAAGGGAATAGAGAGAATAAAATCAACTCTGAGCAATCTATACGAGCTTGCACAAGGTGGTACTGCAGTTGGTACGGGATTAAATACTAAAGAAGGTTTTGCTGAGGATTTTGCTAAAGAAGTTGCAGAAATTAGCAATCTTCCATTTACCTCAGCAGACAACAAATTTGAAGCATTGGCAGCTAATGATGCTCTAGTTGAATTGAGTGGAACACTTAATACAGTAGCGGTCAGTTTAATGAAAGTTGCAAATGATATAAGATTGCTTGGTTCTGGTCCAAAGTGTGGAATTGGAGAAATTACATTACCGGAAAATGAGCCTGGTTCTTCAATCATGCCAGGTAAGATAAATCCAACTCAGTGTGAGGCAGTGACTATGGTATGCGCTCAAGTTATGGGGAATCATGTTACCGTAACTATCAGTGGTTCAAATGGACATTTTGAACTGAATGTGTTCAAACCAGTGATAATTTATAATGTTTTGCAGTCTATAAGGCTTTTGGCTGATGCAAGTTTAAATTTTACAGAAAAGTGTGTGATTGGTATTAAGGCGAATGAAAAGAGGATAAAAGATCTACTAAATCAATCGTTGATGTTGGTTACTATATTGAATACACATATAGGATATGACAATGCAGCAAAAATAGCAAAACTTGCTTATAAAGAAAATATTGCTCTAAAAGAGGCGGCGGTAAAGCTTGAGCTACTCACTGAGCAAGAATTTGAAAGGATAGTAAAGCTAGAGGAATTTATAAACCACTAGTTTTACTGCCAGTACCTAAAGTAGTCCTTTTTATCTCCTTTATTCTCTTGTCCGCTATCCGCTAATATTTTTAATTTCTCATCTTATCTGTAATAATTTTTCTTTATAACGTACAGTTCACCTGCAAAATTATAATCCAGTTTAGGTAATGTTTATAGTTGTAGTTTTCTTTGATGCATCCAGCATTGTGGGCAATGCTAAAAGTGGAGATAAAGCTAGTAGTAAAATGAGTGCAAAGCTTTCCATACTAAATATTTTAACTTGTGTTAATGCAACTATACAAGAAACGGATAAACAATAATGAGAAAAAACTACTGAAATAGGAAGATGGCGAGATTTAAATGGTATTGAAATCAAAATTATTGGATGAAAAAGTTGTGGAGCCAGTAAAAGAAACGCTGAAGAAACTGCAAAATAACGCATATGTGCAAAGAGCTAAATTGTAAAAAAAGCACAGTATAACAGCCGTAACAAAAATATGTTGCATGAATAAAGCACCTAAAATTTGGAAGAGGAGAAAAATTGTTTACTCCCCTTAACGTTGTAGAAAAGCTAGATTGAATCAGAGTCAATTTAAATAAGCTGAAGTACGGATATAAGAAAATTCTAATATTACTATTAAAAAGATGAGAATAGGAATCCAGGAAAGGCTTAGCTTGAATGTCAGTAAATCTGTAGTACACCATAGTATGCAAAAAATGAAGTTTTCGTCTATTATGAAAGACCAATTCACAATGAACAAGATAAAGGTAAATAGGAGGCGTTTTAAAAAAACTTAATGGGGCTGTTGGTAGTACCATGAACAAAGGTTATTCATCTTTGATAATGAATCGTAATTGACACACATTCGAAAGTTAGCACGGGTGGTTTGAAAAGGACATTAAAACATAGGTTGAAGTAAAATTAGGTAGACAAATTTTTATCTCTACAGTGCAATTAATTCTGGAAATAGAGAGGGTTCTAGCTTATTTACACCAAATATTTAATACTGATTGTGTGAATATATTGCTTAGACAAATGTTATAATATTTAAGAACACGAGAAGCCTTTCTTGATCATGTATTGTGCTAGTTAGCATAAATCAGAAAATTTAAAGGTACCTAAAAGTATCGAGATTATATACCTACCACTATCCTCACCCAAGCTCAATCCTATTGAGGGACTTTGGTTGTATATAAAACAGAACATTTTACGTAATAAAGTCTACAATATAATTGCTTTGCTTAAGAACGCTTTATACAAATTTATTGCCTCTCTTTCTTACTCCGCAATCAAACAACTTTGCAATGTCACTTATTTGACCCACTAACAATGAGAATTGGTATTAATTGTGTTATGAGTCCGTTAATAGTGAGAGGGGAAGAATTGATCAATTTTCTATCCTTTTGGAGGAGACATGCACTACTTAAGTATATTTTCGTATTAGAAGACATCCTATTAGCAGAATTACAAGTGGAATAAGCCATAAAATATAAGTACTAAATTTTACAGGTGGAGCGATTATAATTGAATCTCCATAAGAATTTCTTAGCTCTAAAGTTATTTGCTCGTCAGTATATCCATGATTGATTTTTTCACGAATCATTTTGCGCATATCATATGCAATTTGAGATCCGGACTCAGATAATGATTCACCAGAACATATTGGACACTTTATCATTTTAAATAAATTAGTTGCTCGCTTTTCCATGCTTTTATCTTTGAGCTTGTCATCCAAGGTAAAAGCATTTGTGCTTGAGTAGAATATCAATATAAAAAGCAAGCTAATTAATACTTTCATTTTTGGTTAGTTCGGTAACTTTACTTAGTTGGTTCATAAAATCAGTGGTGGATAACTTTCCAATAAAGCTTGACCCTAGATTATCATCATATTTTATTGAAAATTGAATGCTGTCATCAGTTGTTCTTTCTGATAGGGAGAATATTAATTTTTCGAACGCATCTGAAGCTTTTGGGTGATTTTTCTCACCAACTAAAAGCGAGACTAATTCTTTATAATTAGATACGGCTACATTAACCTTGTTTGTGAATGAAGACGTAACCAAGCTGTAATTTTGCACTCCACCATCTGCAGTAAGAGAAAAGTTATCACTCTGAATTAAAAATCTTTCTATATTGAAATTAACTCTGGGAGCTGAGATGTAATTTGTAAATTCATAATCTAATTTAGTATCGACATTAAAGTAATGTTCAGGACTTGTAACGTTCTTGTATCGATAGATATAAAAATCAAACCCTAGCTTAGTGTTGCCATTTGGTTCTTTGTCAAAATGAAATTGAATGTAGTTGCTTTTACCGTTTGCTTCAGTTATAATGCCTTGTTGATTTTCTGAAGCATTGCATTTTAATCCATAATCTTCGTAACGGAGCGTGTTTACATAGTCTATCATAGTACTATTTTTATTAAGTCGCAGCGAAGATGGTAAGTCGTTTAGTTTGACAAAAAAATGGTTGTTATTGTTTGTATAGCATTTTATATTCTTTTTCTCATCATCATGGGTAGTAATATTGACTTCATTGCTTGGTATATAGATATATAACGATTTATCGAATGATCTGTTTTTTACCAGCAAAGCTTCAGACGAAATAGTTAACTGCCCATTGGAGAGCTTTGGGTCTGTTATGTGGAGAGTTAGACTAAAAGGAAATCCACTGAAGTCATATGAAATATTGAATTTTTCATCGTTAGTTATTATTTCTGCCAAAAGATTTTTTGTCTTCCATGCAGAGAAATACCAAAAAACACTGTAAACTATAAGGACAAGAAGAAATAAAAAAATTATTGTATAGATGAAAACCCTGCGCATAGCTAATCACTCCCTTGTTTATCCAGTGATATATTTCTTGTACTCCTTGGTATGGTCACGCATAAACCATCGATGTCTTTTGTAATTTTTATTTGGCACCCAAGTCTTGATGTTTCTGTTAAGCCAAAAGCTAGATCTAACATATCATTTTCCTCATCAGATATAGGGTTGTGTGTTTCTACAGCATCATAAAATTTTTGATCAACAATTACATGACATGTAGAACAAGCAAGAGAGCCTTCACATGCACCTTCAAGCAGATCTGGGTCACTTCTGTGAGCTAAATTAAGTAGAGTTTCCCCTTCTGCAGCTTCATAGCCTTTCTTGCTTCCATTAGGTAAAATAAAAGTAACAGATGGCATATTATTTTCCTATTAAGATCCTTACTAATTTCCCTATATCTTACAGGTAGTAATTAGTATTTGCAAACTCTTTACGTTAAGACTATTAACAATTTATATGACATCTTCCTAAAATAAGTGATGCAACTGAGCAAGTACAAAAATCAAAGTGTTGCAGTTTTTGGCCTTGGTAAGACTGGTTTATCCGTTATTAATACTCTAATAAAAAGTGGTGCAAAAGTGTATGCGTGGGATGATAGTGAAGAACAACTAGCAAATGCGAAAACAATGTATAAAGAGTGTAATTTTATTCATCCAAGAAAGTACGATTGGTGCGAGATAAAAGCGTTGATTTTAAGCCCTGGAGTGCCAATTTCATATCCGAAGCCGCACTGGATAGTAAAACTTGCAAGGAATTTTGACTGTAAAATAAAATCTGATATTGAACTATTTCTAGAAGCTAAAGCTGCAAACCAGAAGGTTATAGGCGTCACAGGAACGAATGGCAAATCAACCACTACGTCATTGATAGGGCATATATTAAAATCTGCGGGGAAAAAAGTAGCTATTGGTGGAAATTTAGGTATTCCTATTTTGGATCTAAAAAAAGATGCAGAAATTTATGTAGTTGAATTTTCCTCTTTTCAATTAGAGCTAATAAATATGCCTGCTGTTATTCCAGTGCATGACCATACTTTTTTTTCTGGATCTCAGTGTTGTACTACTTGGATGATAGAAGAGGTATCTGGGGTGACAAAAAGGGTGAACGGAGTGAAGAGAAGGATAGTTGGTATGAAGATAGATATTTCAGTACTGCTCAACATTACCCCAGATCACATAGACAGACATGGGAGTATGGAAAATTACATAGCGGTTAAATCAAAGCTAATAAGCGGTAGTGAAGTTGCAGTGATAGGGTGTGATAATGAAATTACCGCTGATATATTCAACAGGTTTACTGGGAATAAAATTCCAATCTCGGGAATACACTTCTTATTAGATAACAAGAAGGGTGCTAGGATCCAGAAGATCTCATTGAAACTGAAAGATTATAACTTATCGGCAAGTGAAGCGAAAATGAACTTAACATTTAACGCAGAAAACATAGCAGCTACATATGCCGTGTGTGAGCTGCTTAAAATAGATAGCAGCACTATTATCGACGGAATCAAATCTTTTTCATGGTTAAAGCACAGAAATGAACTACTTGGCAAAATAGAAAATGTGCTTTTTGTAAACGATAGCAAAGCAACTAATGCTGAATCAAGCAAAAAGGCAATTTTGTCTTATAAAAACATATATTGGATTGTTGGTGGAAAAAGTAAAGAAGGCGGTATAGAGTCATTAAGTAAGCATTTTACAAGAATTAGAAAAGCTTTTCTTATTGGGGAATCAACAGAAGTTTTTGCAAGCACTATGGAAAACAAAGTGGATTATGTTAGATGTTACAATTTAGAAAACGCATTTAGACTTGCTTTTGAAGAGGCTATAAAGAGCAAAGAAAAGATAACGATATTACTTTCTCCTGCATGCGCCTCTTTCGATCAGTGGAGAAATTTTGAAGAGCGTGGTAAAGCATTTTGTAGGATGTTTGAAAATCTCAGGGATTCATTTACAATTACATGTGCTGTTTAGTACAATGTTGTTGTGGAACAAGATGAAATAAGGTTGATAATAGATGAGCTAATCAGGGTTATTCCATTTGAAGGGATAAGTGATAAAACTCTCTTAAAAGTGTGTACAGACCTTAATTTAGCCAATAGCTTTTGCAAATTTCGCAATGGGATATATAGTGCTTTAGAGTGTATGGTGGAGAACTTGAATGCTTCAGTGGAAGCTGAACTTCGAAATTCTAATTTGGAAGATATGAAAGTGCGGGAGCGAATAAGATTAGCTGTTCAAATACATCTCTCAAACTATGCTAAATTACCAAATTACAGAGAATTTTTAAAAAGTATTCTATTCTTTTCTATATTGCCAAAAAATACATACTTTTCTAGTAAACTCTTGTATGGAACAGTTAATGTGATTTGGTATAGTATTCACGATCAATCGACAAATTTTAATTACTATACAAAACGGACAATATTAGCTGGGATATACTTAGGCACAATACTCTTTTTTATTAATGACTACTCAGAAGGTTTTGCGCATACTCTATCATTTCTTGATAGGCGCATCAATAATGTTATGACATTTCAAAAGTTTAAAACCCATCTAAAAGAAATTGTAGGGAGTTTTCTATAGGACTTTTGTTATATTATAGTCCATATTTTAGAGCTACCTTAGCTTTTTTAAATTTTTATATTAAAATGGCTGAAGATTTGCTAAAGATAAATAGGAGTTGTTTATTACCCCGATGACGATATTAAGCTAAAAGAAGATGCGCAATATATAATAAACTTTTTTGAAGTGCTTGGATGTATTAAGGTTAATGTATTTAGTAAAGGTGTACCTAAGAAGCAAGAAAGCGAACTAGTTAAGTATTGTTTGGCTATCCTTGTTTTTCTAGAATTATTAATTCAAAATTCTTTAAAGAGGAGTTAGTAGTAAAGTCTATAATACGATTACCTTGCTTAAGAGCGCTTTGTGCAAATTTATTATCTCTCTTTTTCACTCCGCAATACCACTTATTTGACTTATTAACAATAAGAACTGGTATTAGGATTACCGTTTATTTTAAAGCCTATAACCAAATATAGAGAAAGAAGTAAAACGTATAAAAAGATCAAGATTGTGCTGGCAAATCTGCTCTACATTTAAGCAGAGAGTCACAAAATCATTAGTCTAGGTTTTTAAGTTGTACTAATACACTGTGGCCATTTATAGCAGCAAGGTTTTTGACCTGACTAGCTAATACTAAAGAGTTATCTCTCAAATATCCCTTCATAAACTTTGCAAGTTTTTTCGGATTATTTAAATAACTCCATTCTACTTGTAGAACTTTTATGTCACTTTGTACAAACTAATCTTACTTCTTGTTTCTATTAGCTCTTTTTATTTAACAACTGAATGTGTAATTTTACCTTAAACAGCTCTACAATACTAAAAAAATATAACTATGAGATAATACAGAAAATTCTCACGATAACCTCTGTATAGCTCTTAGCTTTGCTGAACGCGAACGTGGATTTGTCTTTACTTCTTCTGTGCTTGCTTTGATTATTTTTTTATTTAGAAGAGAGAATGCCTTACAATCGGTAGATCTTGGATCACATAAACTTTTAAAAAAAGTTTTGACTATACGGTCTTCCAAGGAATGAAAAGTGACAACTATTAATTTGCCATTCTTATTTAAAATTTCAGATGCTGCTTTAATGCCCTTTTCAAGTTCTTCTAGTTCATCATTTACCCATATTCTGATTGCCTGAAATGTTCTAGTTGCAGGATCAATTTTGCTTTTTCCACGAAACACTACAGAACGCACAATATTTGCAAGCTCGAATGTGGTTTTTATAGTTTTTTTCTTCCGTGCGTTTACTATCGCTCTTGCAATTTTATAGGAATGACGCTCACCTCCGTAGTTATATATAGTATTTGCAATTTCTTCTTCGCGTAAAGCGTTAACAAATGTTGAAGCGTTTATATGAGAAGAGTTATCCATGCTCATGTCAAGCGGACCATCATGTAAAAATGAGAATCCTCTATCTCTGTCATCAAGTTGCATAGATGAAACTCCTATGTCGAATACAACCCCATCTACAGTATTACTTGGTGTCATTCCAGTGTTTGACACTGGGATCCATATGTTTTTTTTCTGAATCATAGATGAAATAACGGAAGAGGATTTTGAGGTAGGAGAGAGCTCTGCGGGGCACTCAAGGCTATCATTATCTAATATGTTTTTCATATTGCTAAATTTTTCAATAAATAGCTTTATCCTGCTGGGATATTTAACGTTTAAATCTTCATAAAATTTAATAACAGTCTTATCCCTATCAATCGCATACACTTTGCAATCAGCTGACTCCAGTATTGCTTTGCTATATCCACCAGCTCCGAATGTGGCATCTACATATATACCACCATTTTGTGGTGAAAGTTGTGATAGCATCTCTTTTAACAAGACTGGAATATGTGTCATAGCTGTTTTATCGAAAGATTTTGTTCATGTATAAAGATAATTTTTTTACTTAAGCATGGTATTTTATAGAGACATATGGGCAATAATATAAAAATACTTAATATAGTCAATGACATAAAAATATTAAGATTAAATGAGATATCATTATTATCATAGTATTTACATCATACCCACATTTTTTCCCGTATTAAAAAAAATAAGGCATATCACTATGATATAAAACAAACCGTGATATATAGCCCCTGAGTAAATGAGTAGATCATACCACTGAAAGAGAAGTTATGAGTTAACTCAACACGTATAAGTTATGGGGTTGTCCAAAATTAAATTTTTCTCAGTTATACTTTTTACTTGTGGATCGGTTATAACAGCTGCATTCTTTGACTTGTCATTCATTACCACAATACCTATCTATAAGATTTTCTAATTCAGTTTCATGCTCTTTACAAAGAGCTGTTATACTATCGGCTGATATAATAGTATTATACATTTGCAGCATTAATTTTTTGTTTAAGCAACACAAAATTGACAAATCTACTAAACAAATTATAAGTGATACACCGGCAATTGTATTATAACCATATACTGCTGTGGCATTTCAGCAATAGCTGAGGTTGATAAGATAAGTAGTGCAACAATACATAGTTTGCTTATTCTCATGTAGCTATAAAATGATTGTACAGCCCTATATAGCTGTTCTTCTGTCAGATAAAAACTGCATCATAATTAGGGTCATAAAATGCAAGGCTATTATCTGAATTTTTCTTTATTAGTACAGCATGTCCAGGATTTTCACTTATAATAGGTTCATAAAGTGTTTTTATATACTGATTTTGATTTATTGCTGCTAGATTTAGGTATACTATAGTTAATATCTTTAGCTTTTCCATTGCTAAGATAAGGTAGTTTTTTTGCTTTTTCTTAAGAAATCTGTTTGCATTTGTTCAAACTCTTTTAAGAAATTCTCTTACTTTATCTTCTTTAAGAAGAACATAATATATTTCAATATTTCTTTTTTCTGCCCTATAAAAGCTTTTATTTTGTCAAAACTGTTGCTTGCTTTCTGTACCCGTTCTGATGGTTTACTCTATCTAGAGCAATAATACTATCCTTGACTTTCTTGATTAAGTCATATACTTAGTAATCTTTTTTTCTCGATACTATATAAATGCTCTAACAAAAGATTTTTTGTTAACTAACGAATCGTTCAAAACGACTTAGCCATATAAATTTCCACATATTCTCTATTTTTTCCCGATTGAAAAATACCCCGCTCAGAAAAAGCTATTAAATGGGCATAAAAAACTGTACTAGACAAAAACTTTTTAGATTTTCTCTATACATATATAATTATGTAAAACATTAAAGGGATGTCAAGTTTTTTTACCTTGAGTAAATCTGGCGTATAAATGAGACTTTAAAAAGTGCTAAGGTTAGGAAGTTAGTTGTATCAGCGATTCAAATCTACAACTTTGTTATAGCTTGCAGTTGTGCTAGAAGACTCAAAGCTCTTCCCCTTTTGAATTTATATGTAATAAGTGGACACAAAATCTCCTGATTTATTTCACTCTTCACACTCTGAATGTAAAAGATTGTGCAGCAAATAATAAAAGTAATACTATCAAGTTTAATTTGTAACACTTTACTGTAGCATAATCACATGCTTTTTGGTGCCTATAAACATAACCTGCGATGTTTTTTTCTCATCAGCGGTCAGTTAGCTAGCATACTAAAGACTTTTGGAGTGTTTGCAGTGAGGTTTTTTTCTAATGAGGCTGGTCGCTGCTACTATATTTGGCCATATTGGCGATAGATATGGAAGAAAGGTTGCTCTGTTGCTTTCAATTATATTAATGACTCTGTCAACCATATTAATTTCTTTTATGCCAGGATGCTAAAATCTTGGAGTACTTACATCAATATTGGTGGTATATTTAAGGTTATTGCAGAGTATATCTCTTGGAGGAAAGGCGAGAAATGTTCTCTCTTTAAGAGAGGCTCCTAATACTAATTCCACTATACAAGGAACGTATAGACAATAATGAAAAAGAAGCCTTACTGAAGTAAGTAAAGTAGCGAGTTTAAATGATGTTGAAATCAATAATTATTGGATAAAAGTCATGGAATCAGCGAAAGAAACGCTGAAGAAAGTTCAAAATAACGCATGTGTTGCAAAAGAGCTAAGTACTGTAATTGTAGCAAATAAAGCATAGTGTAACAGCCGTAGCAAAAATATGTTGCGTTCAAGAACAGCACTAACTGCATGGATAAAGCACCTAAAATTTGGAAGAGAAGAAAGGTTGTTTACTCCTCATCAGCGTCGTAGAAAAACTAGATTGAATTAGTGTTAGTTTGAACGATTTGAAGTATGGATACAAGAAGACCCTAATGTTACCATTAAAGAAATGAGAATAAGAATCCAGGGGAAATTTGGCTTGAATGTTGGCAAATCTACAGCATACTTATAGTATGCAAAAAATGAATTTTTTGTATATTACACTAGGACCAAATTTACAATAAACAGGGTAAAGTAAACAAGAAGAGTTAAAAAAAAACTTAATGAGGCTATTAGTGATATCCTGAACAAGAGTTATTCGCCGTGGATAAATCGCGATTTGGCCCACATTTGAAAGTTGGACATAGATGGTTTAGAAAGGGTGTTAGAAATTGATTAAAGTAAAATTAGATAGATATTTTTATTTCTACAGTGCAATTTAATTCTAGAAATGGAGCGAGTTCTAGCTTATTTGCCCTGAATATCAGCACTGATTGTACAAATATGTTTCTTGGATAGATATTGTAATATTTAAGAACACGAGAGGACTTTCTTGTCATGAATTGTGCTAATTGACATAATTTAAAAGGCTTAAAAGTATCTAAAAATATCAAGATTATATACATATTACTGTACTCACCAAAGCTTAACTTATTGAAAGGCTTTAGTTGTATATAAAACAGAACATTTTGCGTAATAAAGCCTATAATACAATTGCTTTGCTTGAGAGCGCTTTGTGCAAATTTATTACCTCTCTTTCTCACTCCGCAATTAAACAACTCTACAATGTTGCTTATTTGAACTACTAACAATGAGAATTAGTATAAGTGGACACATAAAAAAAAGTAGCTACTGTAAGTATAGCTTCATAATGTGTTTTTTGTTGTATGATTATAGGTCTAACAGGTGGAATTGGAGTGGGGAAGAGCTTTATAGCCAATTGCTTTAAGAGATTTGATGCTGCTGTATTTGATGCTGATTCTGTTGTACGCCAGTTTTATAGAATGGACAAAAACATAATAAGCTATGCAAAAAAAAAATTCCCTGGAGCAATAGTAAATGGTGAAATAGATAAAACAGTATTATCCAAATATTTCTTAGCTTATGATGAAAATTGGAAACAATTCCAATCTTTAGTTCATTCTGCTGTGCGAAATGAACTAGAAATTTTTATTGCTCGGGAGAAAGAGGTCGATAGGAAACTCTTAGTTTTAGACATTCCACTTTTACTAGAAGTGAGATTTTGTTTATATTGCGACTTTATTGTTTTCGTCTATGCAGATAGTGCTACACAAGCTCAAAGGCTCAGTGAACGTAATATGAATAAAAAAAAGCTGGATCTAATTTCCAGTATCCAACTACCTGTTAAAAAAAAAATGCAGATGAGTGACTTTACCATTGACACCAGAGCAAGTAAAGAATATGTCCTCTCTCAAGTAAAAGGTATAGTAGACTCATTAGGTCTCTGCAGTTGATTTTAATCCACAACTTGCCTTTACTAAATCACTCCGAATTTTGACTGTATTATTTGTAGATTTTACCACTGAAATTTCAAACTTTGAGTTTGCATTCAAAAATGACTCAACTGACATACCAAAAAAATCATATCTCCATCCCTTGAATAATTTATCTACCTGCCCGGACATTGACTCAACTAATTCATCTTTTGAAGAAACCAATTTTCTTGATATGTTATTTTCTTTACATTTGCTCTCTAAAATAATTGAGAGCATATCGAATATAGACCTATCATAATTATTTAACAGAGTATAATCTTGCTGCACAAAATTTTTCTCATTCTCATTAAAAACATCTATAAATTCTAATAAATCTTCCTCTCTTATATTTTTTGTGTTCCTCCTAAGATCATCCAAAATTTCATCAACGTGTTCCACATTTTTTTCAATAAAACCAGCTACCACAGCATTGTTCACTATCTTATTACGATTTATATTATAACGCTGTGCCAAGGTCTCTTGCCATTCACTAACTGCTTTAATAGTTAGCATCAGTTTTGGATTTACCTTATAATTAAACTTAATCTTCTTCCATGCATCTTTTGGACTATGCAAATATCTATTTATGTCAACTACTGATTCCATCTCTTCATGAAACCAGCCTATTCTGCCATTTTCTTCAAGTCTATCGCACAGTATTTGGTGTAAGTCATATAGGTGTACCACATCACTTATTGCGTAATCTAATTGATCCTTGGACAATGGTCTTCTTAACCAATCTGAATTTTTAGCTTTAATTTTATCTAACACTACCCCTTGATATTGCTCTACTACTTTTGAGTAACCAATAAAGTCGTGATAATAATAACAAAACATAGCAGCAACTTGGGTATCAAAAATAGGAACAGGAATACACTTAAACACAGTGAATAAAGATTCTATATCATGCCGACAACTATGGAACACTTTGGTTATTTCCCGGTTGAGCATGATTTTCTTAATAAATGATAAATCAACCTCTGGTGCTAATACATCTACAATGAAACTCTTCTCTCCATAAGAAATTTGAATTAATGACAATTTTGGGTAATAGGTTAAGTGATTTCTAATAAACTCCGTGTCAGCTGCTATAAACTTCGGCTTTTTTGCTATTAACTCTTCACATATATTCTCCAGCTCCAATGTTGTATTAATTAACATATATTTTTTATTAAGTAATTCTATTTTACTACTTGTATTAAATTTTGCAATTAACGACTTTCCTAATTAAACTTTTAGCTCTTTAAGCACTTCGCTTGCTCTATTTAAAATAGGATCAGGAAAACCAGCAAGTTTTGCCACGTGTATTCCATATGACTCATCTGCAACGCCCTCAACTACTTCATGTAAAAAAATCACTTCTCCTTTCCATTCTTTTATTCTCACGCAAAAACATTTTACACTCTTTAAGTATTTACTTACTTTAGTTAATTCATGATAATGAGTTGCAAAGATAGCACGGCACTTATTTACATTGTGAATATGTTCAATCACCGCCTGAGCAATAGATAAACCATCATACACTCCTGTTCCTCTGCCAATTTCATCAAGTATTACCAAGGAACGGTCTGTTGCCTGGTTGACTATGGTTGCTGTTTCAAGCATCTCCACCATGAAGGTGGAATAACCAGCTGTTATGTTATCTGTTGCGCCAACCCTGCTGAATATCTTATCAATTACTCCAATATGTGCACTATCTGCTGGCACAAATGAACCCATGTGAGCTAAAATTGCAATGAGAGCGTTTTGCCTTAAGAAAGTGCTTTTTCCAGCCATATTAGGACCAGTAATTAGATGTATACCAGCCAAATTGATATTATTTGCAATGAACTTGTCGTTAATTTCAATAACTGGGTGTCTTCCATTACAGATATTGAATTCCTTGCTATTGTCAATGGTAGGTTTTGTGTAATTATTTTGTACTGCAAGCTCTGCAAACGCGGTTCTGATATCAAGTTTTGCCAAAGCATTTGTAGCAAGAGCAATCCCATCAGATTCTTTGGCAATTTTACTACACAGTTCACTAAAGATTTTTATTTCTAAGCTGATTATAGCATCACGTGCCGTAAGAACTTTATTTTCTAATTCTTTCAATTCATTAGTAGTATAGCGCGTGCTATTTGCTAAGCTTTGCCTATGAATAAATATATCCGAAGTTATTTTGTGATTCGCTGATACTTCAACGTAATAGCCTAATATGTTGTTGTGCAATATTTTTAACGCAGCAATACCGGTCAGATCACGGTAAGATTCACGAAGTTTGGTTATTAGTTTGTTGCTATTACTTAACACATAGGATAACTCAGATAGCTCTTGATTATATTTTGGATTAATAAATCCTCCTTCTTTCACAGAACTGAGATTATTATCAAGCACAGCGCTGTTTAAAAGCTCTAATAGGTCTTTATGGTTGCCAAGGCTTTTATGTATCATGCTAAGTTCATTTTCATCTGATTTTACTGTCATTCCAGCGTGCGACACTGGCTGTTGGACCCTGATGTCAAGTACTGGGATGACACATTGTTGTAAGAGAGGTTCGATTTTACATAAGAACTCAGATAACTCTAAAGTTTTCCCAAGGCCTATTTTTAATAAATTAATATCTTTTGGTGAACCACGTCCCAGTATTAAGCGTGATAGAGACCTTTCAATGTCTGAAATGTTAGATAGTATTTCCCGTATTTTCTTGCGTAATTCATGATTATTTACAAAGAATTCAACGGTACTGAGCCTCAAGTTAATCGCCTTAGAACAAGCAAGTGGTGATGCAAGCATTTGTTTTAGCAAACGCCCACCAAAAGCTGTTACTGTGTGATCAATAACTGAAATTAGCGAGCCTTTCTTTTCACCAAATTGAGTTGAAAATAACTCAAGATTTCTTCTTGCTGAGATATCAACAAACATGAAATTTTGCTGCTTATAGGGTTTTGGTAATTCAAGCCTTGGAATAGAGCCTCTTTGCGTTACTCTAACATATTCAAGCAGCGAACCACACGCCATAATCTCCACTTTGCTGAAATTTCCTATAACTCTAAGTTCTCTAACTTTATAAAATTCGCACAGAGTTCTATGAGATTTGTTATACTCAAAAAAGCTCTGTACGTGCTGCGTAATCGATATTTTATAATTTTTTAAAATTGATCTGATTTTTTCATCCTCAGCAAGTTTATCAGGAATTAGTAATTCTTTTGGTGATATACGTAATAGATCACTGTCCAGAGCTTTTAAATTCGTTAAGGTATGAAAAAATTTTCCCGTTGACAATTCAAGCCAACCAATAGCGTACTCCCCATTTTGCTCAACTATAGATGCAAGATAATTGTTGTTTTTATCTTCTAATAGCGAGTCTTCAACAATTGTTCCTGGAGTTATAATTCGCACTACATCGCGTTTTACTATAGATTTATAACCTCTCCTTTTTGCTTCGTCAGCGGTTTCTAACTGATCGCAGATTGCTACTTTGAATCCTAAATCTATTAACTTATGAAGGTAAGATTCACTGCTATGTACTGGCACTCCACACATCGGCACCTCTTGCCCATACGAATTACCCCTTTTAGTTAGTACTATGTTCAACAACTTCGCAGCTTTAATAGCATCATCGAAAAACAACTCATAAAAATCTCCCAGTCTATAAAATAACAGATGGTCCTGATATTGAGCTTTTAGTCTTAAATATTGCTCTATCACGGGAGTGTTTTTTTCTCTTAAGAAGTTCATAATTCTTTTTAATAAGTTGATTATATGGACAACATAGAACTTAAATGGGGGCATTTTACACTATGCGAAGATGATACTGCTCGTTTTTTTAGAAAATTGTGCATGTTTAATAGATCTATGGTAGTGTCTCTTCTATAAGCTATAACTTATAACTAAAATTATATGGAATTTTGGTTTTTTGAAAAGCTCAAACTATCATTTGTGGAGGGTGTGCATGTAATCATTTTGCCAAACTGAATTACAGACTAGAAATAGCAACTAGAGGAAAAAGGCAGAAAATCTTCTCTATTTTCGTCTTTGGGCAAGATTGAAAATAAGGAGGTTTTTTATTTTCATACATGCAAATAAAGTTAAGCCTTAATTTTCATTTTGACTTTTTTGAAAATAATGCATACTATAAAGATAGTATACTAGATTGAGTAAATGGATATTGATACTAATTCTTATTGTTAATGGGTTAAATAAGTGACATTGTAAAATTGTTTAATTGTGGAGCAAGAAAGAGAGTGATAAGTTTGTACAAGGCGCTCTCAAGCAAAGCAATTGTACCATAGACTTTATTACGCAAAATGTTCTGTTTTATATACAACCAACAATAGGATTAAGCTCAGGTAGGCGTAGTAGTAGGTATATAGCCTCTATATTTTTAGATACCTCTTTTTGACTTAGACTAACTAGCATAGTCCATAATAAGAAAGGCTTCTCGTATTCTTAAATGTTGCAACAGTTGTTTAAGAAATATATTCATACAATCAGCATTGACATTCAGTGCAAATAAGCTAGAACTCTCTTCATTTCTAATGATTAACTACACTATAGAGATAAAAATTTTGCCTACCTAATTTTACTTTAACCTATGTTCTAACGCCTTTTTTAAACACCAGTATTTAACTTTTGAATATGTGCCAAACTATGATTCATCAAAGAAAAATAACTTTTGTTTGGGGTGCTTACCCTTACCAATAGTCTTGTCAAGTTTTTTAACTCTTCCTGCCTACCTTTATCTTGTTTATCATGAATTGGTCTTGGCGTAATATATGAAAACTTCATTTTTTGCATATTACAATGTGTTGTAAATTTGCTAGCATTCATGCTAAGTTTTTTCTGAATTCTTATTCTCATTTCTTTATTAGGTTTTTTTTGTATCCATACTTCAACTTGTTCAAATGACTCTGATTCAATCTAGCTTTTCTACAAAGTTGAGGAGAAGCAAATAATTTTTCTTCTCTTCTAAATTTTAGAGCTTTATCCATGTAGTCAATGCTGTTCTTGAAATGCGATATATTTTTGCTATGGCTGTTATACTGTGCTTTTTTACTGCAATTACAGCATTTAGTTTTTTTGCAACATATGCGTTATTTTGCACTTTTTTCAGCGTTTCTTTTGTCGATTCTACGACTTTTTTTATCAAATAATTTTGATTTCAACGTCATTTAAACCTCGCTCTACTTACTTCAGTATAGCTTCTTTATCTATTATTGTCTATCCGTTCCTTATGTAGTGGGAATTAGTATTAATATATAGAGACTTTGATTTGAGAAGAAAACTCTTCTATCACTGTTTTATAAACTTCCTTTTTAAATGGTATGGCACTAGCTACCAAATTATCTATACTCTGCCAACGCCATGCCTTGAACTCTGGATGATCAGTATAGTTGATATTAATATCCTTATCCTCTCCATAAAATTTCATTAAGAACCACCTTTGCTTTTGGCCAGAATATCTTCCATTCCAGCATTTTGGTATAATTTTCTCAGGTAAGTTGTAATATATCCAATCCTTATTTTTAGCTATAATCTTTGCTTTGCTAGTACCAACTTCCTCTAGCAATTCACGTAATGCTGCTTTCTCTAGCTTTTCACCATCATCAATTCCCCCTTGTGGCATTTGCCAGTAAGAGTCGCTATCAAAGCGTTTTCCAATGAATATATGTCCTTGTTTGTTAAATAGCATTATGCCAACGCAGGGACGATATTTATCTTTCTGCTCAACCACAAGTATGTCCTGTTGTTAAATTATTTGTTACAGAAGTTTCAACTAATCTTTTTCCGTTTTTTATCTTATCGGCGATTTTTTTTGCAACCCCCTTTGCGCTTAATTCCGAGTTGTTAATTTCAAAAGCACCTTTAGGTATAAATAACCTTTTTTCTTCAATTTTCTTTATAGCAAAATCTGGATCGGTAATTTTATTTCCCTGATGCCTATCTTCTGATTGGATGCGCTCTACTAGTTCCTTGCTATTGCAATGTAATACCACGGGAAGAATTTTTACACCCATTTTTTGCTTAAGTTTACCACTGAATTATATAACTTTTGGTCGTGTGGATTGCCGTCTATTAATTCATTTATAAATATATAGTGCTTTGATTTTATGTAATACTGCTCTAATATTGCTAGCATATTTTCTCTGACTGCAAAAATTTTTTCCATAAGTCACTGTAACTTCAGCATTTCTTAATTTAACAATTTTGAGTATAATATTATTGAAAAGGTTATTGCTTACTATCGCCGCATCAATGACCTTACATAATTCTTTTGCAGTAGTAAGTTTACCGCTACCTGGAAAGCCAATTAAGTGTATGAGAGTCTTGCTCATAATAAATATAATGGAGAAACTACCTTTCATTATATACAAAAGGATATGCGCTGTACATACTGTCTGTTGCACTAAAAGCTTAAACTGCTTGCTTAGCAAACGGTTATATTAAAAATAGTTCATATCCAGAGATTTTATGTGTATAATTATAAATAAATTATATAATCTAGTATAATGACTAATGTATCCAGTGATACAAAATCAATAAAAAGCACAATTGTGAGTATAATAGATCAAAATAAAGGTCAGAATATAGTCACTTTTGATGTGCAGAATAAAACCTTCATTGCAAAGTATATGATTATTGCATCTGGTGATTCAAGCCGCCATGTGAAGGCATTGGCTGAACATGTAATGAAAGATCTCAAGCAATGTTGTAAAATAGATGTGGAAGGTATGGATAAAGGTAATTGGGTGATTTTGAATTTTCAAGACATAATGGTTCACATATTCAGGCCGGAAGTAAGGGAGTATTATAAAATAGAAGAACTATGGAATTAACTTTCTTCCATTTATAAGATTTGTGGATTAGAATCATTTTAATTAATAAAAGCAAACTGTGAAATACAAGTCTGAATTTTTAAATCTCATTCAAGAAAGGGGATATCTATATCAATGTACAAACATTGAAGGGTTAGACCAACTACTATTACAAAATAACTACGTAGTCGCATATATTGGGTTTGATTGTACAACGTCAAGTCTTCATATTGGTAACTTAATCCAAATTATGATGCTTCGTCACCTACAGAAATTTGGTTATAAGCCGATAGTTTTACTTGGAGGTGGCACAACAAAGATTGGCGATCCATCTGGTAAAGATAAAGCAAGAAGCGTTTTACCTATTGAAGATATAAATCAAAATATATCTGGCATAAAAAAAGTGCTTGAGAAAATGGTATCTTTTAACGATGGAAAGACTGGTGCAATTATAGTAAATAACGCAGATTGGCTAGATAGTATAAAATACATAGATTTTTTACGTGGGACAGGGGTACATTTTTCTGTAAATCGCATGCTGAGTTTTGATAGTGTAAAAACTAGACTTGATAGAGAACAAAATCTAAGTTTTCTAGAATTTAATTATATGTTATTACAGGCTTACGATTTTGCTGAATTAAACAAAAAGTATGACTGCCGTTTGCAGATAGGAGGATCGGACCAGTGGGGAAATATAGTAAGTGGAATTGAACTTGGCAAAAAGTTGAATTTACCCGAGTTGTTTGGTCTTACTACGCCTCTTTTGTTGAGTGCTCAGGGAAAAAAGATGGGCAAAACTGAAAGTGGGGCTGTGTGGCTTGATGGTGATATGCTAAAACCTTATGACTACTGGCAGTACTTTCGCAACATTAATGACCAAGACATTGGGCGTTTTTTAAGGTTTTTCACTGACTTGCCAATTGATGAGATTAAAGAACTGGAATCTTTAAAGAATCAAGAAATAAACGAAGCAAAAAAAATTTTGGCAACAGAGGTGACAAAAATATGTCATGGTGATAAAGAAACAGAACTTGCACAATCTGCCGCAGTCTCTGTTTTTGAAAATGAAGACAGCTTGCTACTTCCTGATTATACTATAACAAGAGAACAAGTTGCAGATGGCATATCCTTAGTAGACCTGCTGCACGATATAGGTCTTGAACCTTCAAAAGGTGCTGCAAAGCGTTTAATATATGGCAATGGATGCAAAGTTAATAATAATACTATAAACGATGTTAATTATGTAATAAATTCTAAAAGCTTTAAAGATCAGTCGTTTATAAAGCTGTCTGCGGGGAAAAAACGCCACATAAAAGTTATGGTGAGTTAGCTTTTGAAGTGAGAAGTAAATTTCATACAAATAAGCAGTTATATAAATGACTTAAATTTAATATGTTTATCTCATCATAAACCTATATTAAATCTCTTTTTAATTTTTAGTATTACTATATTCTACAAGGCACTAGAGTTGTACGTGGATTGCCTTACGGACGTAATCTTGATATACTGATTATTTATCAGCACTCAATGAGAAACGAGGAATGTGTAGTACAAAACATGCACTGATTTATAGATTAAGCCACGGGTGTGAGGTCAATATTACACTATATAGTAGTTTTTATGATGGATTAAAGTAAACACTTCAAAAGTCTCTGCAGTCCTAAATGAGTGTAGCTTATCACACATTCCAAAAATGCATTGCTATCTTTACCATAAAGGTCAAATTATTGATGTAACTTGTCCAAAAAACAGTGCATTATTAGAACTAGTAAAAGAGAATTAAACCTGGATATCTTGGGAACTGTAAAATAGAAAAGCACAAGCAATTTATTAAGAACTACTAATAAACAACCCAAACATACTCTACAGTATGAAGCAAATTTTCAAAATTTGAGAACTAGCATAAAATAACTGAAAAGATAGTAGAAAACGAAGTCCTAATTATATACAACTTCAAATGGAGATATAAGGGTTAATGTTTTGTACCAGGATGAGAGAGCATTTGGCTTGCACAAAAAATGGCAGAGTTATTTTGTGTACAATCTCTAGATATTAGTAAACACATAAAAAACATATTTGGATATGGTGAATTACAAGAGGAAGCAGTTATTTCCAAAATGGAAATAACTGCTTCTGATGGTAAAAAGTATCTTACGCAATTTTACAACCTAGATGTAATTTTATCTGTTGATTATTAAAGTAAGTTCTCATGCTAATTCTCATTATTAATGGGTCAGATAAGTGACGTTGTAGAGTTGTTTAATTGTGGAGTGAGAAAGAAAGGTAGTAAATTTGCACAAAGCGTTCTCAAGCAAAGCAATTGTATTATAGACTTTATTACGCAAAATGTTCTGTTTATATACAACTAGAGCCTCTCAATAAGATTGAGCTCGGTAAGTAGGTAGTAGGCACCTTTAAATTTCTTGATTTATGCCAACTAGCATAATCCATGACAAGAAAGGCTTCTCGTGTTCTTAAATATTGCAACATTTATTCAAGAAATGTATTCATACAATCAGTGTTGATATTTGGTACAAATAAGCTAAAACTCTCTCTATTTTTGGATTAACTGCACTGTAGAGATAAAAATTTTGTCTACCTAATTTTACTTTAACCTGTGTTCTAGTGTCCCTTTTAAATCACCCGTGTCCAACTTTCGAATGTGCTAAATTATATGATTCATCAAGGAAAAATAACTCTTGTTCAGGATGCTTACTAATAGTCTCATTAAGTTTTTTTTTAAACCCTTCCTATCTGCCTTTATCTTATTCACATGAATTGGGTTCAGAGTAATATACAAAAACTTCGTTTTTTGCACATTAGGGTGTGCTGTAGATTTGCTGACATTCAAGCTAAATTTTCCTGGATTTTTACTCTCATTTCTTTAATGATAATATTAGGGTTTTCTTATATCCATACTTCAACTTGTTCAAATTGACTCTGATTCAATCTAGTTTTTTTTATGACATTGATGGGAAGTAGGCAATTTTTCTTTTCTTCCAAATTTTAGGTACTTTATCCATGCAGTTAGTGCTGTTCTTGATGCAACTTTGCTACGGCTGTTATACTGTGCTTTTTGCTGCAATTAACAGCATTTAGTTTTTTTGCAACATATGTGTTTTTCGCACTTTCTTCAGCATTTCTTTTGCTAATTTCACAACTTTTTTGCCCAATAATTTTGATTTCAATGCCATTTAAACCTCGCTATTTTACTTACTTCAGCAAGGCCTCTTTTCCATTATTGTCTATCCGTTTCTTGTACAGTGGGAATTGATATAACACTATAGGACCTCTAATTAAGAACATATCCAGCCACCGCCGATAACTTGCTCATCTTTATATACTACGCAGGCTTGGCCAGGACTAATGCCAAAGTAATCGTCGTTTAAAATGATATGAGCTTTATTTCGTTCTCTGACTGGGTATATTGTTGCCAAACTTCCCGAGTGTGATGAACGGAGCTTCACAGTTACTTCCATACCTTCCTTTGGTTGTTCTAACCAATTCAGCTCCTTGATCAATATTTTCCTTTGCATTAGTGCGTTAACCGGTCCTACTACTATTTCATTGTTTTGTGTGTTGATTCTTACAACATAAAGAGGTTCACTGTGTGCAATGCCCAAACCTTTTCTTTGTCCTACTGTAAAATTTACTATACCATTATGCTCGCCTAGTACTTTTCCATTTACATCTACAATTTTGCCTTTCTGTACAGATTGTGGAGCTAGCTTAGCTATTGTCTTGCTATAGCTTTCAGAAACAAAGCATATATCTTGACTATCTGGCTTCTCAAAAATTGACAAATCAAAGTACTTTGCTAATTTCCTCACATCGTACTTACAGAATCTGCCAAGTGGAAACCTCAAAAGCTCCAACTGCTCCTTTGTTATGGTAAACAGAAAATAGCTTTGGTCTTTACTTTTATCTATGCCTCTATACAACTTTACTTCGCCATTTTTTTCTAATCTTCTCACGTAGTGTCCTGTAATTAAGACGTCTGCACTGAGATTTTTTGTGACTTGTAATAAATCACGGAACTTTACTGTTTGGTTACATTTTATGCATGGTATAGGAGTTTTTCCCTGCATATAGGTTTGCGCAAAGTTCTCTATCACTTCCTTTTTGAATATTTTTTCATAATTTAAGATATAATGGGAAAATCCAGTACTTTCAGCTACACGCTTGGCATCGTAAATATCTTGTCCAGCGCAGCATGCACCTTTTCTTGCATTAGCGTTGCCATTAGTGCCATATAGTTGAAGAGTCACACCAATTACTTGATACCCAAGGTGATGTAGCAACACTGCAGCAACGGAGCTGTCTACTCCACCGGACATTGCGACCACAGCCTTGGTTTGATGTGGAGCTTTATCTTTTAATAGAGGTTCAATTTTAAATTCTTTTAGCATATAACTTATAAATAAATGTAGTAAATAGGTAAATTTTGCTCCTCTTTATCCTATGATGGGGTTCAGTGTAAAAAAACTAAATCCCAGTGTTAGCTGCTTGGGTAATTGCAACTTTCTATTGTTATCAGAGTAACTGATATTGACATGGCTTTGTTGCATAGTAGCTAAGAAACTTAGTGTGGTTGCTGATAGAGTTCATTATAAATGACCATTTAACTACTTAAAAAAATGTGCTAGTAAAAATGAAATCCAGTAACCACAACCAATATAACAAATTTCTTGAAGGCAAGAGAAATATTTTTCATTTTCTTAATGAGGTAGTTGACAATTAGTATGAGAAATAGTTCAAAAATGTAAGGTGGCAACTGTGTTTATAGTAATAGAGTAGTGATTTTGGTACATATAATCTTTAGTCTCTTCAGAATTGACTTAAGACAAACAATAGGGTTTCAGTGTTAATTACTTTCAGGATACCAACCATTGCTGCTTCAATGCTCTTGGGTTTACACCTTATTCTTCCTGGTCACATGTTGGACCAATTCATCATACCACGATTTATTTGCAGTATCTCTAGATTCTGCTAACAAGCAGCGGGATGACGGTAGCTACAAATATTTGAGAAATTTACTAAATAGCACTGAATAGAAGAAATCTGCTAAACTAGGAAGAAACTCCTTAATTTAAGTTTTTATACCAATTCCCACTTTATGAAGAACGGATAGACAATAGTGGAAAAGAAGCCATACTGAAGTAATACCAATTCTCATTGGTAGTGGGGTAAATAAGTGACATTGCAGAGTTGTTTAATTGCGGAGTGAGAAAGAGAGGTGACAAATTTGCACAAAACGCTCTCAAGCAAAGCAATTGTATTATAGACTTTATTGTGCAAAATGTCCTGTTTTATGCTTTATATGCAACCAAAGTCTCTCAATAAGACGGAGCTCTGGTGAGCATGGTAGCAGGTATATAATCTCGATATTTTTAGGTACCTTTAAATTTTTGACCTATGTCAACTAGCACAGTTCATGACAAGAAAGGCTTCCCATGTTCTTAAATGTTGCAACATTTATTCAAGAAATATATTCATACAATCAATGTTGACATCCGGTGCAAATAAGCTAGAACTCTTTCCATTTCTGAGATTAACTGTACTATAGAGATAAAAATTTTGTTTGCCTGGTTTTACTTTAACCTATGTTCTAACGCCATTTTTAAATATCCGTGTCCGACTTTCGAGTGTATGCCAAACTGCGATTCATTAAAGAAAAATAACTCTTGTTTGGGTGCTTACTAATAGTCTAATTAAGTTTTTTTTAAACTCTTCCTATCTACCTTTGTCTTGTTCATTGTGAATTGGGCTTGGCGTAGTATATGAAAACTTCATTTTTTGTATATTACGGTGTGCTATGGACTTACTGGCGTTCAAGCCAAATTTTTCTAGATTCTTATCCCCATTTCTTTGATGGTAGTATTAGTTTTTTTTATAGCCATACTTCAACTTGTTCAAATTGTCTCTGATTCAGTCTGGTTTTTCTATGACGTTGAGAGAAAGTAAACAATTTTTTCTCTTCTAAATTTTAGGTGCTTTGTCCATGCAGTTAGTGCATATTCTTGAAGTGCAACATATTTTTGCTATGGCTGTTATGCTGTGCTTTTTTGCTGCAATTACAGCATTTAGTTTTTTTGCAACCAACATATGCGTGTTTTACACTGTCTTCAGCATTTCTTTCGCTGATTCCGCGATTTTTTCACCTAATAATTTTGATTTCAACACCATTTAAACCTTGCTGTTTTATTTACTTCAATACGGCTTCTTTTCTATTATTATCTATCCGTTCCTTGTGCAGTGGGAGTTGGTGTTAGAACACGGGTTAAAGTAAAATTAGGTAGACAAAAATTTTATCTCTACAGTGCAGTTAATCTCAGAAATGGAAAGAGTTCTAGCTTATTTGCACCGGATGTCAACATTGATTGTATGAATATATTTCTTGAATAAATGTTGCAACATTTAAGAACATGGGAAGCCTTTCTTGTCATGAACTGTGCTAGTTGACATAGGTCAAAAAATTTAAAGGTACCTAAAAATATCGAGATTATATACCTGCTACCATGCTCACCAGAGCTCCGTCTTATTGAGAGACTTTGGTTGCATATAAAGTATAAAACAGGACATTTTGCACAATAAAGTCTATAATACAATTGCTTTGCTTGAGAGCGCTTTGTGCAAATTTATTACCTCTCTTTCTTACTCCGTAATTAAACAACTCTGCAATGTCACTTATTTGACCTATAGTGATAGCTAATTAGTTACTGTAATCTAATTTATATTGCACAATTCCATCGAAAAAATTCAATAAACTGCCTTCAAAACAGTTATTATACTTAATCTTGCTTAAATAAAACATGGCTAAAATAATCCATATTTTCAAGCACTTTACCACTGCCAAGGGCAACGCAACAGAGTGGATCATCTGCAACGCGTACTGGTAGTTTTGTTGTTTCACTGATAACTTTACCTAAATTGCGTAACAATCCACCGCCACCAGATAAAATTATTCCTTTATCTACTATGTCAGAAGAAAGTTCAGGAGGAGTACTCTCTAATGCTGTTTTAATAGCAGAGATTATCTGATGCACAGGCTCTATTAAACTCTCTACAACCTGATATTCTGACAAAAGCATTTCTTTTGGCATACCGCTCACTAAGTCCCTACCTTTGACCATCATCCCTTCTTTATTATTTTTATCCGGCAGGCTTGCTGAACCTACGCTCTTCTTGATTTTTTCAGCTGTTGCCTCACCAATTAACAACTTGTGATTTTCACGAATATATGACCTTATTGCTTCATCCATAATGTCGCCACCTACCCTAGCAGAACGTGAATAAACAATTCCACCTAAAGAAATAATTGCAACTTCAGTTGTGCCACCCCCTATGTCAACAACCATAGAACCCTCAGGTTCAGTAACTGGAAGTCCAGCTCCAATGGCTGCAGCCATTGGTTCTTCAATTAAAAATACTTCATTTGCACCAGCACTTTCTGCTGCGTCTTGTATAGCACGTCTTTCAACTGGGGTGGACCCAGATGGAACGCATATGATAATGTTAGGTTTATTGACAGTGAATTTTGTATTTGCACTGCGTATGAAATATTTTAGCATCTCTTCCGCACTTTTGAAGTCGGCAATGACGCCATCTTTTAGTGGTCTGATTGCCTCTATTTCTCCTGGCGTTTTCCCGAGCATCATTTTAGCTTTTTTACCAAAAGCATAAGGAACATAGCTTCCCTTTTCCTTTATTCTTGCTACAACTGAAGGCTCATCAAGCACTATTCCTTGATTTTTTTGATAAACTAAAGTGTTTGCGGTGCCAAGGTCTATAGCAATATCGCTAGCAAATAAACCTTTAAAAGTGAAAAAGTTACAAAACCTTCTGGTTGTTTTTTGAAAAAAATTCATACATAACTCGAGGAAACCATTTTATTGAGATAAATCATACTTTTCAGACAGGTAGCTAGTACAGCATTCAACATCTAAACCTTTGCCTGTTACTTTTCTCAGCAGATCCAAAAAACCACACCTTGCACTGCATACATTTTGAGATAACCAACCAATGAGTAACCCGAAATTTCCCTTTATTATAGCACCCAAAAACTCGTAATGATTTTTTTTTATGAAAGAAAAAATCTGTACAGCAATAATTAAGGCTATAATTTTAATGGGGAAATAGCCTATGGTTCCGCTCACCCAATACTCATCTTGAAAATAAGTGTCTAGTTCATTTTTAGCTTTTACCGGGATTTTATAATGTTCCATACCTCCTAGCCATGCGTCATGCAAGTCTTTGACCTCTAGCGTACCATTTATTATATCCTGTTCTAACTTGGTTCTCAACATGATGTGGGCTAACAGGCTAAATTCATCTGCCTTCTTTAAAGGAGAGGAAAGATTCACTTTGTTGAAAATCAAGTACAGGTTATCAATATTATTGATCTTTGCATTAACTTTGCCTTTTATAGTAAGCTTCTCTTTTATATGCGGTTGAATAAACTTGATAAATTCTCTTGATGTTCCAATCATTCTTTCCATGAATAATCCTTGAGCTTCACACATAACGTGTTTTGTAAATGAGCTACTTATAGAGTTTTGTGCTAAACATCTTTGATAAATTTCATGACCACTGAACCGTAAAAGTAAAAACAAACCGTAACAAAAATCAGATTCATCATAATCTATAGGGTAGTGATAAAAAGTATGATGTGACGTAACACTTATTTGCTGTAAACATAACGAGCCAAGTTCAATCTGCTTTTGAGTAGCAATCTTCTGTATATTAGTAGTCTTGTCTTTCTTCTGCTTTTCAATTATTCTATCTATATTGTCGCTAAAAAATTTGCCTAGCTTAGAAAATATTTCTTTTATATCCTTTTCTGTGATATCAGAGTCATAGTCAGCAAGTAGTGAATCATATTTTGAACATTTTAGTTGCTGCGATTTTATTGAAGCTACTCCACGAATAAGTTTGACTAAGTCAGCAAAGCGTTCTTTTAGCTTTTCTAAGCTACTGGGTTCAGATTGAGATAGCCTCCATAAATTTTGGCACTCAATTTTAGCTTTGGATAGGGATTTTACTAAATCAATGGGAATAGCACTGTTACTTTTATGCATCCTCTCTATTAACTTTAGCTGCCAACTATCACCTTTCTTTTTGCTGCTAGGAGCGCCTGCTTCTGCTAGTGACTCTTTTATTATGTCGTGAGAGATAACTTCATGTCTAATTTCTTCTAGAAGACCCATTTGTTCAACTTTATCCTCTACGTTTAGTTGACTTTGATCTAGTACTTTTAGCGTATTCTCAATATTCTTTAACCTATGTAATACTTCTTCTAGAAACTTGTAAGATTTCATATTTGTTCATCTTTTTTAGAAAATATCTGTTTAATATCGTAATAGATTAATAATAAAGTTAAAAGTATATTTACTTAAATCACAATAAAAAATTGTACCTTCCCGGATTTTTCTACCAAAACCTAGCATTTTATTAGAAAATTAATTGTAAGACTGTAGAAAAAGTGTTTAGTATTTTATTTTTCTTGACTATATTGCAATATAGAGAAACTATTAACTACTAAAAATTAAAGTTACGCACTGTATTTAAAATTTATGGAGGTTTAGTAATGTGGAGTAAGTTGGTTGCAATGTGCTGTTTTTGTTTACTGTTTACTGGTATAAGTTCTTGCCAAAAAAAGGAGGTGAATACAACAAATAAAGTGAACTTTGTTGTAAAACAGATGAAAGAAAAAAGGGTTTTCTTTGATTATAATAAATCTAATATCAGTGAAACAGGTGCAAATGTATTGCTTGATGTGGTGGAAATGTTGCAAAATGATCCTAATGTGAGAGTTACTTTGATTGGTCATACTGATAATCGTGGTTCTTATGAATATAACATTGCGCTAGGTGCTAGAAGAGCAGACGCGGCTAAAAAATTTATGGTTAGTTGTACACCTTACTTAGAAAATAGAATAAAAACTGCTTCTAAGGGTGAAACTGAACCTTTGGTTTATGTAGCAGATGATTCTAAGAACTCTAAATATGAAAAAGAGCATGCTAAAAATCGTAGGGTAGAGTTTTCATTTTCTAGAATGAAAAGGTAGTTTTTTTAATTACGGCTAGTGCAGTTCTGTCATACCGCGATTCATCGCGGTATCTCAACGTAAGATCCAGCTTACAAGTAGTGGAATGATGGAATTAGAGTCGTTACTTCAAGATGTAATAGACGGTTTTGCTATCTATAACAATAAAGTTGCGGTTGCAGTATCGGGTGGTATAGATAGTATAGCTTTATTGCATTTAATAATCAGTTGGGCAAAAAAAAGACAGTGTCTACTCCCTATAGCATTAGCAGTAAATCACGGATTGCGTCCAGAATCTCAGGAAGAAGTTGAATTTGTTGTAAATTATGCAAAGGAACTTGGAGCAAAAGAATCGTTCATATTAAACTGGGAGAAGCAGAATATCAAAGGTAATATTCAATCGCAGGCACGAAAAGCGCGGTACGAGCTGTTAACGAAATGGTGCAAAAATAACAATGTTAAGCACCTATTTACTGCGCATCATAAAGATGATCAAGCAGAGACTTTTCTACTGAGACTTGAGCGTGGTAGTGGCCTGGATGGACTGTCATCTATGGACTATAAATCCTCTTTAAATGGAGTTTGCATATTGAGACCATTATTAAGTTTTAGCCGTAGTAGAATAAAAAAATACGCTGACTTTTATCAGCTGAAGTGGGTTGAAGATAGAAGTAACCAGGATTTAAAATATAGGCGCACGTTATACCGCAACTTACTTAAAGTAAGTGATGATCGAGAGATTTTAACGGAACGAATATGTCTCACAACTCTTCATATGAAAAGAGCCATGAAAGCATTGATATACTACACATGCCTCGCATTCAATGATTGTGTTAACATTCATGACCTTGGTTATATCGAAATTAAACTAAGTGAATTTTATAAATTGCCAGAAGAAATAAGCTTGAGGCTTCTTCTTTACTCTATAATGGTAATCAGTAACAAACGCTATAAACCAAGGTATAACAGTCTTATTGCCATATTTAATAAAGTACTGCGAAAGGATAACGATGTTCATTGTACACTTTCTGAATGTAAAATAAGGAAATGCGGAGAGAGTATTTTGATAATTAGAGAATCGTCAAAGATACAGGAAATATCTGTAAGTTTGCCATTAAATGGTCCTATTGAGTGGGATAATAGATTTAGCTGTACGATACTTGGAGATCAGGAATGTTCAGTAACTATTACTCCGCTAAAAAAGACACAGAAGATTCCTAAATTTTTAAAGGATTATAATTGCTGCCCTGAAGTTTTTTATTCTTTGCCTGTAGTGTTAAAAGATGGAAAAGTGTTAGCTTATCCTCACCTAAATCATAATGGAAAAAACATTGATGGTGGTGAGGTTCAATGCATTATTAATAGTACAGTAAAACAAAATTTGGTAATATTAACTGGTATTTAGTTAGAAGTAACAATGAAGAAATTTTTAGAAGGCTTATTGATTTGGTTAGTAATTATTGTGCTTATTTCTGTTGCTTATATTCAGTTTAGCGGAAATATAGGTAAGAGTAAAACAACTATACCTTTTTCAGAATTTTTAACTAAACTAGAAGACAATGATGTAGAAAAAATTGTTATAAAGAACCAGAGCATTGAAGGCAAGTTTAGGGATGGATCAAGCTTTAATTCAAGTGGTATTATATATAGTGACTTAATAAAGAGCTTGCATGATAAAAAAGTGAAATTCTCCTTTTCAACTGGGGATTCTGCAATGAGCATAATTGGTGGGTTACTTATCCAATGGATTCCAACGTTTATCTTTATTGGCTTATTGCTGTTCCTTTTAAAACAAACGCAAGCAGGAGGCAACAGAACTATAAGCTTTGGCAAATCAAAAGCTAGGCTCATGACTAGTGGAAAGAAAGTGACGTTTGATGATGTTGCTGGGATTGATGAAGCAAAAGAAGAGTTGATAGAAATTGTTGACTTTCTTAAACAGAGGCAAAAATTTCAAGTGTTAGGCGGAAAAATACCAAAAGGGTGTCTTTTGATTGGCTCCCCTGGGACTGGTAAAACCCTGCTTGCTCGTGCAATTGCAGGTGAAGCTAATGTGCCGTTTTTTAGCATTTCTGGATCTGATTTTGTCGAAATGTTTGTTGGCGTTGGTGCAAGTCGTGTTCGTGATATGTTTGATCAAGGCAAGAAAAATGCTCCTTGTATAATTTTTATAGATGAAATAGATGCAGTGGGTAGACATCGTGGCATTGGTCTTGGTGGTGGTAATGATGAGCGAGAGCAAACGTTAAATCAGTTATTAGTTGAAATGGATGGCTTTGAGTCTAATGAAGGTGTGATAATAGTTGCTGCGACTAACCGTCCGGATGTTTTAGACCCAGCACTGCTTAGGCCTGGTCGTTTTGACCGACAGATTACTATTTCTTTGCCTGATATAAATGGGCGTGAGAGGATATTAAGTACACATATAAAGAAAATATCAATAGCGCCAGATGTAAATGTGAAAATAGTTGCAAGAGGAACACCTGGTTTTTCGGGAGCTGATCTAGCAAATTTAGTGAATGAATCTGCGCTCATTGCTGCGAGAAGAAATAAGAAGATTGTTACTATGGATGACTTCGAATATGCACGCGATAAGGTGATGATGGGTGTGGAAAGACGGTCTCTAATGATGACAGAGGAGGAAAAAAAGCTTACTGCATACCATGAAGCCGGTCATGCAATAGTTGCTGTTAACATGCCTGCCTCAGATCCGATACACAAGGCAACTATTATTCCAAGAGGTAGAGCTCTAGGCTTAGTTATGAGGTTGCCAGAAACAGATAGAGTGTCACATACAAGAGAAAAGATGATAGCAGATATAACTGTTGCCATGGGTGGAAGAGTGGCAGAAGAGCTAATTTTTGGTTATGATAAAATTACAAGCGGTGCATCTTCAGATATAAAACAGGCGTCTGATTTATCACGTGCTATGGTAATGAAATGGGGCATGAGCGACAAAATAGGACCGATATATCATAATCGTGAACAAAATGTACATAGTTCTGAAATAATTTCTGAGGACACTTTGAAACTTATAGATGAAGAAATAAAACGAGTTGTATCTTCATGTTATGGAAAGGCAAAGGATATCTTAACTAAACGTCGCAAGGATTTGGAACTTGTTGCTGAAAACCTGCTGGAGTTTGAGACTTTAACAGGGGATGAAATCAAAGATGTACTAAGCGGGAAAAAGATTGTTAGGGGTGACAACGGAAGCAGAGAAAAAGTAAGAAAATCTTCTCTCTAAATGTGCTCTCTACAGTATACCTTCCATTTTTTTACTCTTTCCCATATGGGTTATATTAAACAATTTTTAATTAATCAATGTTAGACTAATGCCACTCTTAAAGGTGAAAAAACAAATTGTTTTATTGCCTGTAACTGTGCTTTGAGCAACTTTGTAAGTTCCTTATTTGTTTAGCTAATAGCAGGATAGATATAACTTATTTAGTAGTTAAATATTAATAATTAATAAAAAAACATTAGTAATAATAATCCTTACTTTGTTGTTGCCACAACAGTTTGATACAAGTGAAACAAAAGAATTTTACCTGAGTGGCAGATATTATAGTTAGTTTCTTGCTAGCATGGGTAAATTTAAAACTAAGATCTGAAGATACTAATTTAAAATTGCGATGGGTTTTGAAATGGTAGTAGGAATACACCAGAAGAATTGTATTGCCTGATGGATGTAAACTAAACTATAGTCTACTTTTTGCTGCAAGTATGACATTTGGCTGCTTATACTGATTCTCATTGTTAGTAGGTTAAATAAGTGATATTGCGGAGTTGTTTAATTCGGAGTGAAAAAGAGAGTTAATGAATTTGCACGAAGCACTCCCAAGCAAAGTAATTGTATTTATAGACCTTATTGCGCAAGACGTTCT